>JAGWSG010000086.1 GCA_028876335.1 Acidobacteriota bacterium | reverse complement strand
CAGCCCATCATTGAGTCTTTGCCAAAGATTGCCGACTCGCTGGATGAAGGCAGCAAGGCGCACTTTGCCCAGGTGCTTGCCGCGCTGGATGCCGCCGGCGTGCCCTACACGCGCGATCAACGCCTGGTCCGCGGCTTGGACTACTACACCCGCACCACATTTGAGTTCACGCACGGTGGCCTGGGCGCACAGAATGCCCTGCTGGGAGGGGGACGCTATGACGGCCTTTCCGAGGCCATTGGCGGACCGAAAGCTCCGGGCATCGGCTTTGCCATGGGTCTCGACCGGCTGGTCCTGACTCTTCAAGCCCAACAGGCTGAGCAGAATACGGCTCCGGTCGCCAAGATCGACGCGTACATAGCCCCGTTGGGTGAGTCATTAAATGCCGCTGCCCTGGCGCTGGCGCGTGATTTGCGGCGATCCGGCCTGAGCGTCGAATTGGGTGATGGCTCGTTCCGGCTCAAAAAGAGCTTTGAAGCTGCTGATAAGGTGGCTCGCCGCATTGTCATCCTCGGCGAGGATGAGCTTCAATCCGGTATTCTGACAGTGAAAGACTTCTCCACCGGAAACCAGACAAAGGTTTCGCGAACGGAACTGGCTTCGTATCTTAGCCAGCCCTCCGGCGCATAAAAGGAAATTCGTTGTGCTCGACTTTTTAGGCTCTCTTGAACGCACGCATATGTGCGGTGAACTGCGCGCCGCGCATGCCGGTCAACAAGTGGTTTTGATGGGCTGGGTAAACCGCCGCCGTGACCACGGCAACCTGATCTTCCTCGACCTGCGCGACCGCAGCGGCATTGCCCAGGTTGTGCTGGATGCCGAGCTGACACCCGAAGGACACGCAAAGGGCGAAATGGTGCGGCCAGAGTATGTAGTTGCCGCAGTTGGAAAGGTCCGCCTGCGCGACAAGGACGCCATCAACCCCAAGATGGAAACTGGCGAGATTGAAATTGAAACCACCGAGTTGCGTGTTCTCAATGACACCAAGCTCGCGCCGTTCTCGCCAGCCGAAGACGCAATTCAAAACGAGGAAGTGCGCCTGAAGTATCGCTACGTGGACCTGCGCCGCGCAGAGATGCAGCGCAACTTCTGGCTCCGCCATGAGATTACGCATGCAGTGCGCGAGAGCCTTTCCGGCCAGGGATTCCTTGAAATTGAAACGCCCATCCTGACTAAATCAACGCCGGAAGGCGCACGCGATTTTCTTGTGCCGTCGCGCGTGCATCCAGGCGAGTTCTACGCGCTGCCGCAGTCTCCGCAAATCTTCAAGCAGATCCTGATGATCTCTGGCTTCGATCGCTACTTCCAGATCGCGCGCTGCTTCCGCGATGAGGACCAGCGCGCCGACCGCCAGCTTGAGTTTACGCAGATCGATCTTGAGATGAGCTTTCCGCGCCGTGAACATGTCTTCGGCGTGGTGGAAAAGTTCTGCGCCGCTGCATGGGCAGCCGCCGGCGTCACGCTGCCGACGCCCTTCCCGCGCATCACCTATGACGATTCAATGCGCCAGTTCGGCACGGACAAACCCGATATGCGTTTGCCGGGGTTGACGGACGTTCGCCCCGCCTTCACCGACGAAAATCTGGCCGCTCTGCAGATTGACCCTGCACTGCCGGTAGTGGCTCTGCGCATTCCCAACGTGGGTGAATTGAGCCGCAAGGAGCGCGAGGATAACCATCCGCTCTTCGACTTGAAGAAGGGCGCCAAGTTCATTGACGACTTCAAGCGCCTGGCCAAGGGATTCCCGGAATCAGTTGAGAAGATACGTGAGTTGACCGGCGCAGCGGAAGGTGACTTCGTGATCGTGGTAGCCGGCGATCCGACGCATCACATCAAGGCCAGCGATACGAAATTTGAAGGCCGCCTGAGCGAGCGCGAGATTAATGTCTACGCCGCAGCGGGCAACTTCCGTACGGAACTGGCGAAGAAGTACGCCGACCGTCACGGAGCCTTCAAGGTGACTGATGAAATCGTCGCAAACGCAGATCCGAAGAGTGGAATGAAGCTCGACGGCGCAAAGGCATTTCATCCGGTCTGGATCGTCGATTTCCCGATGTTTGAATTCGACTTGCCCTCGGGCAAGTGGGTTCCAGCGCATCATCCGTTTACTGCACCCTATGAGGCTGACATGGCCAACCTCGTCAGCGATCCTGCTTCGGTTCGCGCCGATTGCTACGATCTTGCGATGAACGGCCTCGAACTCGGCTCGGGTTCTATCCGTATTCACCGCAAGGATGTGCAGCAGCAAATCTTCGCTTCGCTCGGCATCAGCGAGGAGGAAGCAAAGAACCGTTTCGGCTTCTTCCTGGATGCGCTCGAGTACGGCACGCCACCGCATGGCGGCATTGCGCTCGGTCTTGACCGCATCGTGATGTTGTTGACCGGCGCGCCCAGCCTGCGCGAAGTGATTACCTTCCCGAAAACGGCCAAGGCGATTGACTTGATGGCAGACGCACCGACAACAGTGACCGAGCAGCAATTAAGGGAACTGCACATTCGGGTAGCGCTGAAGAGTTAGTAAGTACATCAAATAGCAAAACGATAAATGGCCGCATGCGTTGCGGCCATTATCCGTATATGGGAAGCATTCGGATCCCCGTGATTTAGTCGCCCGTTGACTCAGCCACCTGCTCCTGCTCATTCATCGCCGCCGTGTCGATGGAAAGGCACGTTCCAAGCTCCGCGAAGTCCTTCTCCCAGCGTGCACGCTCGTCTAGGGAGAGTTCAGCCAGGGATTGTTCGCTCTCGCGCAACACCTCGCACCAGATATTCTGCGCCTGCCAAAGGTTCAAATCGAAAGGCATTTCAGTCAGCGCGCGCGCCAGAGCAAGAGCTCTGTCCAGCATTTCATTTGATCCACAGGATAGCTCCAACTCCACCATCGAACTCTTCATACGCTGGTCTGCCAGATAACTGAGCGAGGCCGTCTCAAGCGGCACCTTGTCGGTTGCGGCGCGCTGAAGAAAAGAGCGAAGCATCACAACATCAAGCGGGTCTGTTTCCAGTGCACGCCGTAAACCAGCATTAATGGCAAAGCCCGCTGCCAGCGTGAGCGCGGGAGGCTTGGGCAAGCCCGACTTGGCGAGAAAATGCAACAGGCTTGCATGATCTTCATAGATATTGGTGAGCGAGCTCTCGATATCCCACAGTGTCGAGTTCAAAATCAACTGGACAATTCGCCGTTGTTCGTCCGTAAAGAGCGACGTCAGCGAGTAGCCTGCAGTTCCATACGTGCGGTCCAGAAGACGAATCACCGCAGGGAAATCCGCACTTTGCACAAGCTCAGCTGCCTCTGAAGCGAATGTCTCAAAGGTCTTCGCATCTTTATCGACGTAGTTTTTCACCGCAGCGGTAATATTCTGATCGCCAAAGTGCAACACAGCAAAGCTGAATTGGCCGGATGCGCCAGTGATGGTGCTAGCCACGTGAGCGCGTCCCATGGCCAGTTTTCCTCGGCCTGAGGTGTAGACCTCATAAGAAATGCGCCGCACATGGAAACAGAACAAATCCGCTTCATCTGCATAGGTAGAGAAGATGCTGCTGATGGCATAGTGCGCGGCCACCTGCTCCAGGCTAAGCTTCATGGGCAGCACTTTTTCCGCGTAAATGCGTGCGCCATCGCCCGCTTCAGCAACGTTGGACTTCGCTTCACTCAGCCGCGCTAGGAACGCTGCTTCAAGGCCGGCAACTTCTTCGCCGAACATGTCTTGTGCAAGCTGTATGACCCTGCCTGCATAAGCGATCACCTGTACTGTTTCGATGCCTGAAATATCGTCAAAGAACCAACCGCAGCTTGTGTACATCAACAGCGCATTGCGCTGCATCTCCATCAGTTTGAGAGCGAATTCACGTTCGGTCTCATTGAGTTTGCGCTTTTGGTGAGCCGTCAGGAATTGCGAAAGACTTTCGTCGCTTCGATCGAGAATGACCTGGATGTATGCGTCTCGTGCGGCCCAGACATCAGTGAAGAGATCCGCCCCTGCACTTTCCGTGAACGGGACGATTGCCTCACGCAGTTCGTCAAGAGCCTGCCGCAAAGGACCACGCCATTTCTGATTCCAGCCCGCACGGCCGCCGTTGCAGCCGCAATCGGAGCGCCAGCGCTCAACGCCGTGTGCGCAGCTCCACGATGTGTTGTCGTAAATCTCACATTCAAATTCAGGTGGAAACTGATCAAGAAACGCCGCGTAATTCGTGAGCTTGACAGACTTGTCCCGTTCCAGCAGGCGAAGCGCATATGCGAGTGCCATTTCGCCGTGGCGATGGTGATGACCGTAGGACTCGCCATCAGTAGCAACGTGGACGAGCTGAGGCTCGGTGCCTTCCTTAAAGCCCGACTTGAGCCGGCCGGCGAGGAATTCTCCGGAATTGAGCAAGCCTTCAAACGCGATCGCCCGGGACGTTGGTCCGTCATAAAAAAAGACCGCCAGAGAAGCTCCTGACGCAAACTTCACAAGATACGGATGCGTGGTATCCACTGAGGCATCAGGCGTACCAACCCATTCGCTTCCATCCTTCATTAAGCGAGTACGTTTGCATTGGTGCGGCGCAAGCAGTGTGAATCGAATACCCTCCTCCGCCAGAATTTCTAGGGTTGCCGTATCTGCGGCAGTTTCTGCCAGCCACATGCCTTCCGGCTTCACGCCGAATTGGCTTTCATAGTCCGCAATTCCCCAGCGTATTTGCGTTCGCCGATCGCGCTCATTGGCCAGCGGCATGATGATGTGGTTGTAAACCTGCGCCATCGCCGAACTGTGACCCTTGAAATTGACGCGGCTGCGGCGCTCACCGTTGACCAGCATTCGGTGCGTGCGCGGAGCATTCTCTTTGAGCCAGCTCAACAACGTGGGCCCGAAGTTGAAACTGATGCGCGAGTAGTTGTTAACGATGCGTGCAATCTGCTTGGTTTCATTCAGAATGCGCGCCGCGCCATTGGTTGCATAGCACTCCGCGCAAATGCGTTCATTCCAGTCGTGATAGGGCGCTGCCGAGTCCTGCGTCTCCACCGTTTCAAGCCACGGATTCTCGCGGGGAGGCTGATAAAAGTGCCCGTGTATGCAGATGTAACGCTTACTTGTCGCCATCAAACATCCAGTTCAGTGTCCCGATCCTTCGTTGAAATCGGGCCCACTGGCTATTGTAGGCGTATCGGCGAAGATTGCCTGTCCTGCATGAGCTGCCTGCGATCTCTCAGCTCATTCCCGGCGGCCCGCTTGACGATTTAGCCAGATCGCACGCTCGCCACAAGTACCAGCTCGCCACACTGCGATATGGGGCCCACTTTCTGCCACGCCTCAGCATGACCTCCGTTTTGGGAAGGTCAGCGGCTTCCAGAGCTCGAGACTTCGGCACTCGCATGAATGTCAGCGCAAACCCTTTGCGCACGCCATAGTCCGTTACAGGCAGAACATCAGGGCGTCCCAGACGAAAAATAAGCAGCATCTCCACCGTCCATTGTCCAATTCCCCGCACAGCCGTGAGGCGCTCAATGATTTCCGCATCGCTCATCTTCGAGATGGCTTTGTGCGTTGGTACGGTTCCGTCGATTGTCTTGGCGGCAAGATCGCGCAGCGCCTTTGTCTTGTTTCCGCTCACACCACAAGCGCGCAGCGGCTCGTCGGGCGTGGATAGCAATGCCTGCGGCGAGGGGTCTCCGCCGAAATACTCGCGCACGCGGCGATGGATGGTCGCCGCCGCTTTGCCATGTAATTGCTGATAAAGAATCGCTTCCAGGAGTGACTCAAAGGGCGACGGTGCATCGTCAAGTTTTAAACCGAACACTCCGACACGTTCAATCAAGCCCGCAAGCTTCGCATCGCCGGCGCACACATGTGCCAAAGCAGTTGCTGCGTCAAAAGGGAGCTTGCCGTTGTACCCATGATGGACCATTTGCTTGATTTTAAGATAGGAATGCCGCAACGACGGCTAGTTCGATTGTCTTGTCGACCTGGCTGTGACTCTATGGAAGTACGCAAGGTCGGGGCTGACCCGGTATGTGCTTCGCAAAAGTACCCGCGGTTTTCTCAGTAATCCAAATGGAGAGCATCGCAACACCCCAACCACCCATAATATCGACCAGATAATGCCATTCAAGGAGTACCAGCGCCGGCAGTAAGAACAAGACATAGCTCAATAGCAACAATGCCTGTATTCGTTTCCAGCGCCGAATCGACCAGAGCACAATTATGGGTAGTGCTGCATGCAAGCTGGGGAAGCTGATGTAATAGTCACCAACACCAACTTCACGCACATCGTCAGTCAACGTATGGGAATAGAGCTTTTTGATGCGTTCAACCAGTACCCTTTGGGTGTCATAGCTCTGCAATGATTTCGGATAGAGGGCCGCGCGCTGAGGGCAGATAGAATAAGGTCCCTTTCCCGGGAACATGGCAAAAATGGAAAGCGCAATGACATAACAAATTAGCGCATTGCGTACAAACTTGATTGCGTTATCTCTTCCATTTAGTAGCGCAATCAGTATGAAGCCTGCGCCAATGCGGCTCCAGATACTGAAATACATGAAGTCCAGGACATCGTAGACCCATGACGGTAAATGAGTGAATCCCCAATGGGCTATAGCAGAAACATTGGCATGGAAGAGCAAGTGGTCTAGCCAATCGAGTGTGCCGTCATATGTTCCGCCATATCGAATACCTACAATCGCGTGATTGAACGCGAAAATTGCAAGAAGGCCAAGGAATAGATAGACACCTGGAATGAGTACATCGAGAAGTTTTGATTCAAATTTATGGTGGAAATGCTGTGATAACTCAGCCAGTGCCACAGCGTCGACGAGAATAACCATTCCCATTCCTGGACCCAGTATGGCCGTAAGCAATGCTGCTGCTGCCAGTAAGACAAGAATGAGTCCTTTCTTTGCTCGAAGGCGGATAAGGAAAGGAAGCAGCGAAAGTCGAGGCATGGTCACAACAGCGATGAGCACTGCAACGAAGATGCCCCCGATGGGCATGAGCCAATATCCCTTTGACAGCGTAGCGAGATCAAATGAGAACGGCAGCCGAGCCAATTTAAGAAGCGGATAAGTAAGAATCAGCAGAGTAAGGAGAAAGCAAAAATCGAAAAGCGTGAGCCCACTGAATGCCTTCAGCGGCCCATGTGCTTGTCCGGCGTCATCACCAATTTGCGGTTCTCGATCAGATTTGACAGCTGTTGAAGATTTAATCGATGAAGCCATATTCGTTGCTGACCTATTCCCTAGCGATTCAGAACCGGTAGACGCGAAGAGATTCATGTTGTCTCGAATCACAAGCGAATGTCGCACCCTACCGCGGTCAGGGTAGCACTATCAGGAGAGAAATCGGATCCTGGATTTTAAAAGGAACATCACGGAAATAATCAAGCTTCCTTCTTCAAAGGCTGTAATAGGGCTTCAGTGTGGCTCCTCCGAACCCTGGTGGCTTTAAGGCTTTGATGTGTAAGAATGCACGGTTGAGCAAAGTATGTGTATCTACTGCTGGTTGACGCTCTGGATGCGGACCAGTCTCCCATTTTGCAGGGTTTCAAAGTGAACGCAATTAAACTGATGTCGCAGATTCTGTCACCCATGAAGCCACCTGAACACTCTAATGATGCCATTGACGCCTGCCTGACCGCAGTCATGCCCGTTTATAACGAAGCAAATACAGTAGCGCACATTATCAAAGTTGTCCTTGCGCAGCGCCCCTTGCGTGAACTCGTGATCGTCGCCGATTGTTCGAAAGACAACACATGGGACACGCTTCAGTCTATTGCCGCCAACGAGCCTCGTATTCAGCTTTTCCGTCACGAAGTCAATCAGGGCAAAGGCGCCGCTCTGCGCACGGGAATCGCGCATGCCACTTCCGACATCGTCATCATTCAGGATGCGGATCTGGAGTACGATCCGACGGAATACTATCGGTTGCTTCAGCCCATCCTGAGCGGAAAAGCGGATGTCGTGTTTGGTTCACGCTTCCGTGGAGGACTCGATGCTTCTCGTGTTCTTTACTATTGGCACTCCGTCGGCAACTGGGTCCTCACTACCTGCTCCAACATCTTCACTGATCTGAACCTGACGGATATGGACGTCTGCTACAAGGCGTTTCGCCGCGAAGACCTGCAGAAAATCCAAATCAAAGAGAACCGCTTTGGCTTTGAACCGGAGATCACGGCCAAAGTGGCAAAGGCCGGTCTACGGGTATACGAAGTTGGAATCTCGTACAGCGGCCGAACATATGCGGAAGGGAAAAAGATTGGATGGCGTGACGGCTTTCGCGCCTTCTGGTGCATTCTGAAATACAACATTTTGAGCTAGGATTGTATCCACTCGTCAGGAATAGCCGCTGCCTGCCTCTCTATTCTCACCTTTCAGATTGCTAATTGATGAGCACTTTCTCTTGGCGTGAAATCTGGTTTTCCCCATATCCTTAAGTTCAAGAACAAGCCATTAAAAGTGGGTTTGAAGCCAGGAAAGTAGCTCAGACGCATCGCTCCTCACGAACCAGCCCGTATACCATCGAATGAAATCGTTGTTGCGAGGTACCTCTCCCATGAAAATGCGGCCCGGCAGTCAGACGGGATTCTTATTGTGCGGTAAAGAGTGGATAGACGGCGAAGCGCTGGAAGTGCGTTCACCTTGGGATCAGGGGTTGGTGGGCCGCGTAACCATTGCCACGCGCGCTGACGCACGAGAGGCTGTGCATCATGCTGTTGCCAGCATGCGGCGTACACGCGCGCTTCCGCGCTGGAAGCGCCGCGAGATTCTCGAAGACATTGCGGCATCCCTTATCGCGCAGAAGGAGCGCTTCGCGCAACTCATCGTGGCTGAAGCCGGCAAACCACTCCGCCTGGCATTGGCTGAGGTTGATCGCGCCGTGCTTACCTTCAAAACCGCAGCCGAAGAAGCAGCACGTATCGGAGGCGAGTCCATTCCTCTCGACTTGACGGAAGGAAATGAAGGGCGCTGGGGGTTGGTCCAGCGTTTTCCGGTTGGTCCGGTGCTGGCCATTACGCCGTTTAACTTTCCCCTGAATCTTGTTGCTCACAAAGTTGCGCCAGCGCTTGCTGCTGGCTGTCCAATCATCGTTAAGCCCGCTCCACAGGCGCCTTTCACAGCACTGGCTCTGGGTGAAGTGATTCTGAAATCCGGCTGGCCGGAAGAGGCAATCGCTATTCTTCCACTCTCCAATGCAGACACCGCATGGCTCGCCGAGAAGGAAGAGCGCATCAAGCTGGTCAGCTTTACAGGCTCGGCGAAAGTCGGCTGGGAGCTGAAGGCGAACTCTGGACGCAAAAGGGTTGTCCTCGAACTCGGCGGCAATGCGGCCTTGATTGTTCACAGTGACTGGACAGATCTGGATGATGCCGCCATGCGCACCGCGCATGCCGCATTCGACTTCGCTGGACAATCGTGCATCAGTGTGCAGCGTGTCTTCGTTCATAAACCCATTTTCCAAACCTATCTTTGGAAAGTTGTTGACATCGCTGAGCGGCTGGCTGCCGGCGATCCGGCAGACGAAACCACAGACATTGGCCCTCTCGTTCGGCCCACTGAGGCAGAACGCGTGGAGGCCTGGATTGCAGAGGCTGTGGAAGGTGGCGCAAAGCTGATTTGCGGCGGCAGGCGCAACAGCTCCATGATCGCCCCCGCCATTCTCACCGCAACCAAATCCGGCATGAAGATTCGTGATGAGGAAGTTTTCGGCCCCGTGCTTTGCATCGAGCCCTATGAAGACTTCGAGCAGGCGCTTGCTGAAGTGAATCACTCGAAATATGGACTGCAGACCGGACTGCTGACTCGTGATGCGGGCCGTATTCTTACGTCTTACCGTGAGCTGGAAGTCGGCGCTCTCATTGTGGGTGATACACCAACCTGGCGCCTGGACCCAATGCCCTACGGCGGAGTCAAGGACTCAGGACTTGGACGGGAAGGTATCCGCAGCGCCATTGATGAAATGACAGAACCACGCATGCTTGTCATGTCCGGCATCCACTAGCCCTTCATTCAAAATGAAGCGACAATACGATTGAAGCAAGATTGGCCCCCGCTCACGTATACTTTCGCCGATGGATCTAGGACTGAAAGACAAACTCATTGTTGTAACAGGTGGCGCCGCCGGCATCGGCGGAGCCATCACGCGCGCCTGCCTTGCTGAGGGCGCTCGCGTCGCTGTCATTGGTCGGCGCTCTCAAAACGCAATCGCCTTCATGGATGAGATGAATTCTTCCTCCTCAGCATGCCACTTTGTCGAGGCGGAGTTGGAAGACCTGTCCCGGTGCGAATCGGCAATCAAAGAGATTCTTGCCGCCTACGGCGATATCTATGGCCTGGTTAACAATGCAGGCATCAATGATGGTGTCGGCTTGGAAAAAGGAAGCGTCGAACGTTTCGTCGAAAGCATTTCCAAGAACCTGACTCACTATTACGCGCTCGCCCACCACGCTTTACCGTCACTCAAAAAGACGCAGGGAGCCATAGTCAATATCAGTTCAAAAGTTGCTCTCACCGGTCAGGGCAATACCTCGGGCTATGCTGCAAGCAAAGGCGCGCAACTCGCCCTCACACGTGAATGGGCGGCCGAACTCCTGCCTTACAACATCCGCGTCAATGCCATCCTTCCCGCCGAGGTAATGACTCCGCTCTATCGTCGCTGGCTTGACACACTGGGCGACCCCAAAGCCGAGCTCGCGCGCATTGAGGCAAAAATTCCGCTGGGTCATAGAATGACACTCGATTCCGAGATCGCCGCCGCTGCAGTATTCCTGCTTTCGCCCACTCAATCGGGTCACACCACAGGTCAGCACATTATTCCTGATGGTGGCTACGTCCACCTGGACCGCGCGCTCACCTAGCCTGCTGATCCGCTTCCAAAAGTAAGAGTTCTCCTCCTGATTCTCTTACCTGTGGTAATACCACAGGAACTTTGCTATCCTCCTGTGGTATCCCCACATGGAGACATATGTCCCCGGAAAAGCTTGATCTACTGCAAGGCACCCTCGACCTGATGGTGCTCAAGACACTTGCTACCATGGGTTCGCTCCACGGTTACGGTATTGCCCGGCGCATTGAGCAGGTCAGTGGCAATGAAGTCCTGCTCAATCAGGGAACCATTTATGCCTCGCTCGTTCGGCTTGAGCAGCGCGGTTGGATCGCTTCGGCGTGGGGAACATCCGACAACAATCGCAAGGCAAAGTTCTACTCCATCACACGCAGCGGCCGCAGTCAGCTGAGCGCCGATGCGCATTATTGGGAACGCCTGTCAGAGGTGATGGAGCGCGTGATGTCCATGGAAAAGGCGGTTGGAGAAAAGAGCGGCGCATGAGCCGACTGCTCCAACTGGCAAACCGAATACGTGCCTTCTTTCGCAGCCGTTCCATCGATCGCGATCTGGATGCCGAGCTTGAAGCTCATCTTGCACTGGCTATCGACGATTACGTTGCGCGCGGCTACTCCCGCCAAGATGCCCGCCGTGCGGCCCTCATACACCTGGGAGGCATACAGCAGGCACGTGAAAAACACCGCACCACGCGAGGACTCATGACGCTCGACATCTTCTTTCAGGATGCGAAGTACACCTTCCGCACCCTTTTTCGCGACCCCGGCTTCACCTTCATCGCAGTACTTATCCTCGCCCTCGGCATTGGCGCAAACGTTGCGGTGTTCAGCGTCGTCAATACCATCCTTCTTCGTCCGCTGCCCTTCGCGGACTCAGGCCGCCTCGTCTGGATTGCGCCGCCGCCATCGAAATGCGGCATGTCATGCGCCACTTACTCCACCGATGCCTATGATGAATTTCGCGAACACACCCGCTCGTTCACGGATGTCACCGGATACTTTGCCTTCTCCGGCCCCGGCAATCTGAGCCTCTCTTTCGGCGGCGCGCCCATTCCGGCCACGGGCATTGACGTGATTCACAACTTCTTCCAGTTGCTCGGCGTCAATGCCGCCATGGGCCGCACCTTTAATGCTGCGGATGCGGAAAATGGCGCTGCTCCAGTCATTCTGCTTTCGAATGCCTGGTGGCACACCCAGTTCAACGCTGATCCCAATATCGTCGGCAAGAGTTTTGACATCAACGGTCGCCAGACAACTGTCATTGGCGTATTGCCGACTACGTTTGATTTCGGCTCCGTGTTTGCGCCCGGCACCAAAGTGGATGCCCTCACGCCGCTCAATCTGTATGGCCCTCCGCGCAACTGGGGAAACATCATCACCATGATCGGCCGCCTCAAGCCTGGCGTAACGCTGGCGCAGGCGCGTGGAGATGCAGCACAGGCCGTCAAGTTCATGTGCTGGAACAACAGACGTCCAGAGTCGTGCGGAACGGCATATAGGGATGGTGTCGTGCCTGTTTCGCTCAAAAGCTACGTCATGGGCCGCCTGCGCCGCTCCTTGATCGTGCTCTGGTGCGCGGTCGCAGCTATCCTGCTCATTGCCTGCGTCAATCTTTCCAATCTCCTCTTGTCGCGCGCTGCGGCGCGAAGCAAAGAGTTTGCCATGCGCTCGGCGCTGGGTGCCAGTCGAACTCGCATCGTGACGCAACTGTTGACGGAGAGCATGATTCTTTCTGCAGGCGGGGCAATCTTTGGATTGCTTCTCGCTGCAATTCTTGTGAGTTGGCTTGCACACCAGGGTTCAATCGCGCTTCCCATGCTGAGCCTGCTCCATCTGGATGGTGCGGCAATCGGCTGGACAGTCATGATTGCCGTTGTCGCCGCCCTTATCTTCGGGTTGGCGCCGGGATTGCGTCTTGCAACCGGCAATCTGCAAGAAGCTCTCAAGGACTCTGGACCCGGCACAGGCACAGGCCGCAAACATGAGCGAATCCGATCTATTCTGGTCGTCTCTGAAGTTGCCCTGGCCTGCATGCTGCTTGTGGGCGCGGGCCTGCTCCTGCGCAGCTTCCTGAAGGTGCTTGATGTTGATCTAGGCTTTCAGCCAGCGCGTGCCGCCGCAATCAGCGTTGATTATGACGACAGCGTGCCCAACGACAAGGATGGCTCACTGAGCGCCCTCAAGCGAAGCGCTATCTTCCAGGAGGTGATTGCTCGTGTTAGTGCATTGCCCGGCGTGGAGGCGGCGGGAATCGTCGACTACCTTCCTCTCGGACAGAATCGCGCCTGGGGTACGCCATTGCCTGAGGGCATAAAACCGCCAAACAAGATCCCTGCGGGCCCGCTTGTTTACGTCGCAACTCCAGGGTACTTGCGCGCTATGGGCACGCCTTTACGCGGCCGAGATTTTGCCTGGAGTGATGGTCCCAAATCCGAGCAGGTCGTCATCATCGATGCAGCCTTTGCCAAGTATCTTGCCGGCATTGCCAACTGGACTGATGGCGATGCTCTCGGCAAAACTCTCGTCAATGGCAAGAGCAAAATGCGCATCGTCGGCATTGCAGACGACGTACATGAACAGAGCACCGAAGAAAATACCGGCTGGCAAATCTACTACCCGGCAACGCAACAAGGTCCGAGTGGTGCGGAGCTCGTTATCCGCACACGTCTCCAGCCTTCAGCTCTGGCAACGCCAGTCTTGCAGACATTGCGTGAAATGAACCCGAAGCAAACAGCCGCTGATTTCAAGCCCATTCAAATGCTGGTGGATCACGCCAACTCGCCACGACGCTTCTTCATGCTCCTCGTGGCTTCCTTTGCTACTCTTGGACTTCTGCTCGCCGCACTCGGCATTTACGGAGTCATTGGCTACTCGGTCACACGCAAAACGCAGGAGATCGGCATCCGCATGGCTCTTGGCGCAAGCGCGCAACGCGTGGAGCGTGATGTCCTCGCCGGCACGCTTCGCCTCGCACTCACAGGCGTTGCCCTGGGCACAATTGCATCCCTTGCCGTCGCGCGACTCATCGCCACCCTCTTGTACGGAACATCGCCCTTTGATGTGATCACTTATCTTGCCATTACCGTTGGCTTGCTTTTGGTTGCCCTCGCATCGGGCTACATTCCTGCCCGGCGCGCGGCCAGAGTGGACCCAATGGCGGCGCTGCGATCAAATTGACATTGGTTAACTGCTATCTTTATTTGAGTTTGAAAACAGCAGGCGGAGACTTTAGGTCTCCGCCTCTTTTATTTCTCTTTGCTGATAGGAATCCCGAATCTCAGTTTCTTTTCTGGGGTAACGGTGGGCTTCGTCGTTTGCCGATAATTTCCACCTTTCGGCGCATACTCAGTCAGAACAGGATTTCGTCTTTCTGGCCAGGCATACAGCAAAATCGCGTTAACTGCTTTCAATTCATATACGCGCTGCTAAGTCCTTTTGATTCAGATACGGCATAGGTTAATACCTCACGTAAGCGCCTTCAAATCATCGACATAGGTATGGAGGTGAGGGGAGGGGGGTATACCTTCGAGATATCCGGTGGGCACGGCGAATAGAAACGATCCGGATTACGTCGCAAATGAAAATGGGCAGGGACTTTTCGCCCCTGCCGCACAGTTTTCAACTTTGCACTCTAAACCGCTCTCACTCCGTTACCTGCAGCTCCGTATGCAGGCTCGCTGTTGAATCGCCGCCCGCCCACACATCGAAGGTCGACGGCTCCACTGCCCACTTCTTTGTCTGCGGGCTCCAGAATTCAAGCTCGCTTGTTCCCAGCGGGAAGGTCAGAGTCTTTGTCTCACCCGGCGCTAGCGTAATCCGCTTGAAGCCCTTCAGCTCGCGCACAGGCCGCGATGCTGAACCGTAGCGCTGATGAATGTAGACCTGCGCCACTTCGTCGCCGCCAACGGAACCCGTGTTCGTCACATCGACAGAAACCTCAGACGTCTCGCCAACCTTCATCGACGAGCGGCTCAACTTCAAATTCGAAAACTTGAATGTTGTGTAGCTGAGGCCATAGCCGAATGGGTAAAGCGGCGTGGACAGCACGTCCTCATAACGCGAATTGAAGGTCGGACTCGTCTCAGGCTCGTGCGTGAGGTTGTGGTTGTAGTGAAGCGGCTCTTGGCCGGAACTGCGCGGGAAACTTACCGGCAGCTTGCCACCGGGATTCACTTGGCCGAAGAGAACATCTGCCACCGCGTTTCCGCCTTCGGTGCCCGGATACCAGGCTTCAAGAATCGCCGGAATGTGCTTGGCTTCCCAATGAAGATCGAGAGGCCGGCCATTCTCCAGCACCAGCACAACCGGCTTGCCGCTTGCCAGCGCCGTCTTGAGCATCTGCTCCTGAATGCCGGGCAAATTCAGCATCGCGCGCGATGCCGCTTCGCTGCTCATGTTCGACGTTTCGCCCATCACAGCAACCACCACATCTGCATTGGCGGCGGCAGCTTTCACTTTGGCTAGTGTTTCTGCAATTTCGGCTTCCGTAGGCGGCGCAGGCGGTTTGCGGCCCGACATTTGGTCCAGCAGGCCCGGATAGACGCGGCCAATCTCCGGTCCGGGAACGAACGTGATATCCGCATCTGGTCCAAGCCGGTTCTTCAGCCCCGCAAGCACCGTTGCCGGATGACTCTTGCTGCCATTGCCAAAAAGTCCTTCCACCGTCCAGCCACCCTCGATGTCATGCGTGGAGTTAGCCAACGGTCCGATCACCGCAACCTTTTTCAGATTCGCTTTCAAGGGAAGCGTTTCGTTCTCATTCTTCAGCAGCACCATCGATTTGCCTGCAATCTTGCGCTCGAGCACGAGACCTTCCGGCCTGTTGAGTGTCGCCTCCACCTTCGATTCATCCACATACGGATGTTCAAACAAACCGAGTTCATACTTGATCGCCAGAATTGGCAACACAGCATTGTCGATGGTCGACTCAGGCACCTTGCCGGCTTTCACCAGCGCAGCCAGATTGTTTGTATAGGTCTGGCTCGCCATATCCATATCCAAACCGGACATGATCGCTTTGTAAGCAGCATCGGAAGAGTCCTTCGCATAGCCGTGCGTTTCCAGATTCTTCACTGCAAAAGCATCGGATACAACAAATCCCTTGAAGCCCCAGTCCTTGCGCAGCACATCCGTCAGAAGCCAGTGGTTGCCGCTGGCAGGTACGTCGTTCAGGTCCATATACGCGCTCATAAAGGTGCCTGCTCCGGCTTGCTCTGCGGCGTGAAAGGGCCTCAGATATACGTTCTGCATCAACTCTTCGGGCATGTAGGAAGAGTCGTAGTCGCGCCCTCCTTCGGCAGCGCCGTAACCGGCGAAATGCTTTACGCACGCCACAACGCTATCGGGACCAATCTCGCTGCCTTGGAATCCCTCCACCTGAGCACGGGCCATTGCGGAACCAAGATAGGGGTCCTCGCCCGCGCCTTCCACAATGCGTCCCCAGCGCGCATCGCGCGCGATGTCAACCATCGGAGTAAAGGTCCAGCGAATGCCGGCCGCGCGCGCATCTTCAGCAGCATAATGCTGTGCTTCCCGCTCCACATTCGGATCCCACGAGGAAGCCATCGCCAGCGGCACAGGAAACACGGTTCGATAGCCGTGAATTACATCGAAAGCAAATAGAATAGGAATATGCAGCCGTGACTTTTCGACTGCCAGATGTTGCAGCCGGTTGATCTCCTGCACGTTGGTGAGCCATAGAATCGAGCCCACCCGGCCCTGTTCGATCAGCCCATCGGGCTTTTCGTTCCCCAGCATGGGCATCTGGATTCCCGAAGACTGGTTCAATTGCCCAATCTTTTCATCGAGCGTCATCTTTTTAAGAAGCACCTCTGCCTTCTGGTGCGCTTCTTCTTTTGTCATTGCACGGCCAGGCAATGCAAGAGCGCATGCAAAGGCAAGCACGCTGCCGCTAATTCCTAGCCATTTAAACAAGTTTGATTTCGTCATGACTCACCACCTGATGTAAACCGAACCGCAAAGAATACTTCATCGGGTGCCCGGCTCGCCCAAAATCACAGAATGACTTTTCAAATTGAATTGGGAATGTGAATCGTTTCAATTTACGAGGCCAAGCCAACGGGGGAGGGCTCGGGACGGGTTTGAATCTAAATAAAAAGGCGCCCCTTGATTCGTTGGCCTCTTTCTACTTACAAGCCAAGGGAATCCAAGGGGCGAGGAGCCGCAATCACAAGAAAGTAAGCTTCGGGTCGTTCACCTCGGCGGAATCACCTTGCTGTCCCGCCGAGTGAAGAATCGAGGCCCACCTTCCGGACCGATTCCAACTCTAAGGGGTCGGACATTTCGGTACTAGGTTCTTTCGGGTAGCAAGCCTTGCGAAATCCAGTTAAGTCAGTTATTTGCAACGTTATAATAACGTATAGACAAGCTCGATACGGGAACGTATCATACCTTCCACTGGCCAAAAAAGCACCAGAACGGTCATTCGTGTGACTGTCCTTGAGGCGTAAGTGGTCTTCTCATGGTCTGAACTGGCGCCAAAGGAGCAGTATTGGATGGGGTCGTCGCCAAGGTCAATTGAAGAACCCGATGCGGTTGCGGCCCAGCAAAATCCAAGTGGGCCTGATGCAAAATTGATTCGGGCCCAGTTGGCCAGACTGCTGGCGCATCCTCTCTTCTCCAACAGCAAACGCTATCCTGCGCTCCTAGCCTATGTGGTGGAGCAAGAGTTGCTGGGCAATGGCTCCCAGCTTAAAGAGCGGACCATTGGCGTGGAAGTATTTGGCAGGACAGCCACGTATGACGCGAATTCAGACCCCGTTGTGCGCATAACGGCAGGAGAAGTGCGCAAGCGCCTTTCGCAGTATTATTACGATCCAGCGCATGACGGAGAACCGGTCATTGAACTGCCCATCGGCTCTTACGTCCCTGTATTTTCACAGCGCGAACCTGAATTGCCAGTACAAAGCACAACGGATCCGATGACATCAACTTTCCCCGGCCAGATAGAAACTGGCGGAAGAAGATGGATCGCAGTTGCAGGCCTTGTACTTGCATCAATAGCACTTGGCGCGGCATTCGGTTTTATATTCAAGCCCAAAGAACCTTCGCGCCCCCTAACGAATATCGACCGCTTCTGGGAACCGGTTACTTCGAGCCTGAATCCTGCAACGTTCTGCTTGGGCGAACCTACCAATCGCGTTGATGTAAGTTCGATTGGTTCCTTTGAGTCGCCTGGTACGGAAACTGAAAAGGGTACGGAAGAGAGCACAGCCGCAGACAAAGGGCGCTTTGCGCTATCCGATGTGATTACCCTTGCCCGCACGGCGGCCGAACTTCAAGCGCGGAATAAAACCTTCCGCGTTGTGCCAGCATCACAGGCCACTTTCGCTCAATTGCGAGAGGGGCCCATAGTGCTGATTGGCGGATTGGATAATGTCTGGACTCTGCGCATTACACGCAACCTGCGATTCGGCTTTGAGCTGCGCGGAACTATTGGTTACCTCGTTGACAAAAAGGCTAAAACCGCAACCTCATGGACAACTGTTCGGAGTGAGCAGGATCCGAAACTGGCACGTGACTACGCAATCGTTGCGCGAATTCACGACAAGACAACTGGGCAGCCCGTTATTATTGCCGCTGGTATTTCGGAAAAGGGTACTGAGGCGGCCGGAGAAATACTCTACAATCGCCTCCATCTAAGTTCACTGCTCTCTCACTTACCCGCTGATTGGCAGGACGAGAATCTGGAAGCAGTGATTGAAACGCAGGTTATTCAAGGACATTCGGGCCCGCCCAATATTCTTGCCGTGGAAACTTGGTAATCAGATCAGAGAGGTTTTTCATCAAGTACGTCTGCTTTTTCAAGTACCGATGAAGATGCAGATGGAGGTTTTCCGCGTCCGAAGTCAACACTCCTGTGGTCTCCCTCAAACACAGCCCGTAGTGTCTGCAAATTTTCTTTTATTAAGCGCCTTTTCTCGCTTTCGCCCAGCGCTTACGCTGCGCATCCGCGATCTTCTTGCGTGCTTCAGCACTCAGAACGCGCTTTTTGCGCGCTTTTTTGGGGGCGGCCTTGGCCACTTCTTTCTTGGCTGTGTGAACAGCTTTTCCTGTACCTGCCAAAAGTGTACGAACGCGAGTAAGACGCTCGATCTCAGCGTCAATTTGAGCAAGGATGGTTTCGGTTGCCATATCGAGAGGATAACTCACGCACCCGAACTTGAAAATGAAGACAGGCTATATAACCCAACGGCGATGCGCATGAATACTCCAATTGTCATTCAGGATTTCCGACTGTTCCGTGCTTATAGGCATTTTGCAGAACAAAGAATGCCTTCTTTTTGACTCCCTGTTCGGAGATAAGCCCCTTTCTGTTGTATTCGTCCTGAATGCCGGCAAGTGGGCGGTTTGGCGACCGGAAATCCATCAATACCCACGGGCTCATGCCGCGTAAATTAGCGATTCTGTTGAGCATCGGTAGTTGATGCCTGTAGATCTCCGCCTGATACTCCTCTGTCCAACGCTTACCGGCACTTCCGTGTAAACCGGCCTTTGCGGCGCCGCCAAATTCACTCACGATGAGCGGCTTTTGGTAAGCGACGCTCCACTTGGTTATATCTGCCGTTGCAGGGGTACCTTCATACCACCCGACATATTCGTTGAAGCCAATCACATCGAGCGCCTTACCCAGAGGATCATCGATGATCTTAGTATGACCTTCGCCACGAACAAGTAATGCAGCAGTGATTAGACGCGTTGGATCCAGACTGCGTGCATGCTCGGCAAGGTGACTGATAAATGCCGTCCGCGTAGGATTATTGGGTGTTTCATTTGCCATTGACCAAAGGATGATGGCTGCGTGATTCCGCGATGTATCAATTTCCTCGTTGAGTTGCTGCTCGGCTTTGCGATAGACAACCGGATTATCGAATTCCACGGCCCAGTAGACGGGAATTTCCGACCAGACGAGCATGCCCATGCGATCGGCCGTACGCAGCATGGTCTCATCGTGCGGATAGTGCGCCAGACGCATGAAGTTACAACCAAGCTCTTTTGCCCAGCCAATCAGGGTCTCGGCATCCTTTACGGAATAGGCGCGCCCCGTGCGATAGGGAGCCTCCGCGTGCGCTGTGACTCCCCGCAGAAAAATGGGTTTGCCATTGAGGAGTATCTCCGTGCCGCGCACTTCAATTGTTCTGAATCCGATAAGTTCGTGGATGGAGTCATTGCCGGTACTCAGATTGACTCTATATAGCCTTGGTGTCTCAGGCGACCAACGTTCCAGACCCTTTACGTCAATGTGAAAGTCCGCGCGGCCGTCTGCATCCGTCACGGCACTGGTAGCTGCATGAAGTTCCGGAATGGAAACCTTAACGTCTTGACCTACACCGACACCGATTACATGAACCCAACCGGCAATGGTGGATCCACTACCGCGCTCCAGGTGGACATCGTATTGATCGATAAACTTTTCCGGCACTTCGACTAACGAAACTTCGCGCGTAAGGCCGCCGTAATTCCACCAATCGGTTTGCAGCGTGGGCAAATTGTCTTCATGACGCGTGCTGTCTACTGCGGCCACCACAAAATTATTACCTGCATGCACGGCGGCGGTTATGTCGCAGTTGAAGGAGGTAAACCCGCCTTCGTGTTCGCATACCTTGATTCCATTCACCCAGAAATACGATTGATAGTTCGCAGCACCAATGTGCAGAAACAGATGCGTATGCTGTTTGGGAGTGTAGGTAAAGTCGTGTTCATACCACAGCGGACCCTCGTAATAGAGAAGGTCTTTACGCTGCGTATTCCAGTCGCCCGGAACGCGCAATTTCGATGCAGTGGCAAAGTTGTATTCGGTGGGGAACGGATCGCCGGGCTTTGCCTTGTAGTTGAGAAACCACCCATTCTTTTTCATCTGATGATGAAAACTGAACAACCCGGAGAAATACGGATCAGGGATCATGCTCCACTCGCCATTCAGTGAGATGGCAGGACGCCGATCTACTCCGGTTAATACCATGGTGTTTTCAGTCGCCTGAGCACGAAGTAATGGTCCGGTGCCGAGCGTCATTGTCATCAATAAGACTGTTGCAACTACCACCAACCTCAGGCGCATATTCATCGCGGACCGCTTACCGTTGAGCTTCATGCCCAACCTCTCATGAAAGGAAATTTAGAGGGAAGGCACACGCACTTTCGCGACGTGTAACTTCCTCCTTGCGTGAACAGGCCATCATAGCTTCCATCAAGCGCAGAAGGCCAACTGTTGATCTGGGAAACATGCGCGCTGGTTGCTCGTACCCTATTCCGGCTGCCATCGTTAGGTCCGGATTGCTGAAAAGCGATTTGAATCTGCGATGCCGGTCCGGGCATCTCTCTTTCCCAATGCTGGCTGGAGCACATCTGTGTTCTAATCGCTTATCGAAAATCGTCCCTGAAAACGATGCCTGCGGGTCTACATATATTCGGGCTTGTGCATTTGGCCATTCTTGTCACCGTTCCCGCCATCGCCGCACTCCTTGCATTCCTTCACAGGAACGCTTCTCATTCGGTGATCGGTATACGCGTTGGCCTCGCGATTCTGATTGCAATTGCCGAAATCTCGTACTATGTCTCGTCCGCCATTCAGCACCTCAAAATGTTTCCAGGGCATGTGCCCCTGGAACTCTGTGATTTCTCCAATTTCCTTCTTATCGCCGCGCTGCTTTCACTGAGGCCTTTGATCTTTGATGTTGTCTACTATTGGGCGCTCGCCGGGGCATCCATGTCACTGCTGACACCGGACATGGTCAATCCCACGCGCTTCACGACCATCCAATATTTTGCGGATCACGGCCTTCTGGTTGCCACGGCACTTTATCTCGTCTGGAGCGGACTTGCACGTCCGCGGCCTGGCTCAATCCATCGCTCCATACTTGCGCTCAATCTCTTCGCGGCGGTAGTTGGTCTCTTCGATTACTTCTTCGGCACCAACTACATGTTTCTGCGCGCCAAGCCGCCCACTGCTTCACTGCTCGATGTGCTCGGCCACTGGCCCTGGTACATCTTTGCCTGCGAGGCAGTCGCTTACGGGTTGTTTTTCCTTTTGTATCTGCCCGTTCGGCAAACGAACTCACGCAACGCCGTTGCCGAAATCGACAGCGATGCTGTTGTGCAGACGCAGACGTCTGACTGAGTCGTCTGGGCTTTTAATGGGAAGGATTACGCGCCTACTGCTACGCCCTGCCGCCGCCATGCATACAACGGAAATTGATTGGCCATCTCCGCAACTGCACCACGAATCCGTTCAAGCGCAGCATCATCGTTACGCTTCTCCAGCGCCTCGCCAATCCACTTGGCAATCTGCCGCATTTCAGCTTCCTTCATGCCACGGGTTGTGAGTGCAGGCGTGCCAACGCGAATGCCCGAGGGCTTGAGCGGGGGATTCGTGTCATACGGAATCGCGTTCTTGTTGACCGTGATACCGGCTTTGCCGAGAGCGGATTCAGCCTCAGAACCGAGAATGCCTTTCTCGAAGACGTCCACGAGCATCAGATGGTTGTCTGTTCCGCCGGAAATGATGCGGAAGCCATTCGCGGCCAATTCAGCGGCGAGTACTTTTGCATTGGCTACTACCTGCGCCGCGTAGGTCTTAAACTCCGGCCGTAGCGCCTCACCAAACGCAACTGCCTTTGCCGCCACAATGTGTACCAGCGGCCCGCCCTGCTGGCCTGGGAATACAGCCATATCGACGGCTTTGCCGATTGTCTGCTCGGGCTTTTCACCCACCTGGAAATCGGAACCGCATAGGATCAGTCCCGCGCGCGGCCCACGCAGTGTTTTGTGGGTAGTTGTGGTGGTGATGTGTGCATGCGGTACGGGTGAAGGATGAGCCCCGCCGGCCACAAGGCCGGCAATATGCGCCATGTCGAAGACCAGCCGGGCGCCGACTTTATCGGCAATCTGCCGCATGCGCTCAAAGTCCCACAAGCGTGGATAGGCGCTTCCGCCGCCAATAATCGCCTGCGGCTTTTCCCGTGTTGCAATCGACTCGAGCTCATCGTAGTCGATCATTTCCGTATCTTTGCGCACCGTGTAAAAGGTGGTGCGATAGAGCTTGCCGCTGAAGCTCAGCTTGTGGCCGTGCGTCAGGTGACCGCCATGCGCCAGGTCGAGGCCAAGAATCGTGTCGCCGGTCTTAAGCACGGCCATATAGGCAGCAGCGTTTGCCTGCGAGCCCGAGTGCGGCTGCACATTGGCATGCGCCGCACCGAAGAGCTGCTTGGCGCGATCACGTGCAAGATTTTCCACCACATCCGCATACTCACAACCGCCGTAGTAACGGCGACCGGGATAACCCTCTGCGTATTTGTTTGTGAACACGGAACCTGCGACTTCCAGAACAGCCTCAGACACGAAGTTTTCGCTGGCAATCATCTCCAGGCCTTCGTGCTGGCGCACGGTTTCATGGTCAATGGCGGCGGCAACCTCGGGATCGGCATCTGCAATGGAAAGCGACATGCGGTCAGTCATGCCTCAATCTTACGGCAAAACGCACGCTGCATACGTGCAAACCGTGCCTGGAGACGGCGTGCTCAGTGAACATTATCTTGATGCCGTCTCGGCCGGATGTAGCTCCACAGAACCAGAACCAGGCCGGCGGCGGTAAGCAAAACCCCATAAACGGCCCAATGACGGTCATTCTGCATGAAACTCCGCGCCAGAATGCCCCACGCTAGGTTCAGTCCCTGCAGAATCCAAATGCCGCCCATGACGATCATGAGTGCGCCAACCGGTCCTGCAATGCTTCTTACGATTCGCAGCAACGTCTGCACGATCTTATTCCCTCTCCTCCACTCTACTCTCAGCCGTTGAAATGGCACGTGGCCCTGCTGGCATTCCACATATGCGTTTTCAACAAATGGACAATCAACCGGCAAACGATTCGGAGGGTGAATCGAAGGATTGCAATCGACTTCTGGCCTGCTTGCCTTAGGGGTTACACGCGCGCGAGGGCCCTATTCTAATTGCATGGCAGGTTTTCGCTTTCAGCGTCTTTTGCTTTCTTGCCTCGCTTTTTCTGTGGTCTTCAGGTTCTCTGCTCTCGCACAAAATCAGCAGGTAACGCTTACCCCGGAAACCGTTCTAGCGGGCGCACCAGAGCTAATCCGCATCACTGCACCGGATGCCGCCAGCGTCACCGGTGACTGGTCCGGCAATAAGCTAACCTTCTTTCGCCGTGGCAAAAGCGGACCATGGATTGCGCTCGCCGGCATTGATGTGGGTGCGGAGACCGGTCCCTCTACGCTGCACATCGTTGTGCAAACGCCCGAAGGCTCCATACGCAAGTTCACCCAGACCATTGAAATTCATCCTGCACACTACCGCACTTCAACCCTCACGGTAGCGCCCAGATTTACCGAGCCCGATCCAGCGCAACTGAAAGTCATCCTTGCTGAACGTGCGCTCAAAGACAAGACCTTTTCGGAGAGCGCGCCTGAGCGGCTTTGGCATGGCAGCTTTCGCGCACCGGTTCACGCTGTGGCCACGGCCAGCTTCGGCACGCGTCGCACCTTCAATGGCACGTTGGCAAGCATCCACAAGGGCATGGACTACCGTGCGCGCACCGGCACGGTTGTGCGTGCATCCAATGATGGCGTAGTTGTTCTTGCACGCAAGCTCTACTTTGAGGGGAACATTGTGGTTATTGACCACGGTCTCGGCCTCTACACCATGTCCATGCACCTGAGCCGTATTGATGTGCACGAAGGCGAGAATGTGACGACCGGCGAGAGAGTCGGCCTTAGTGGTGCAACTGGCCGCGTGACAGGTCCACATCTGCATTGGGCCGTACGCTGGTGCGACGCGTATCTTGATCCGGCGAAGATGTTAAAGGTGAATCTGTCGAGCCTGCGTTAACGCACGGCCACTTCTTCTTCTGCCTCTTCCGTACAACTCACTATCGCGCTCGCAACTTCCGCCCGCTCCTCGCGCAGCTCTTTGAAGGCACGATGCACGAATGAGCCGAGGTACCAGCCATCGATGTATTTGTACGGCGTCTCGCCTGTGGTGTAGTGGCCGCAGGGCAGCCTGCGCGGCGTGAAGTTCAGCTTCGCGCGTTTGAAAGCTTCAACTACTTGCAGCGAGTACTCACGCGGGAAGGTCAGATCATACTCGGCGTAGACCAGCAAAATCTTCTTGGCCAGCCCATCCACTTCGTCGCTTGCGAACTGATCGTAATAATTCACCGGACTGATGGCGCCCCACAGGGTACGCAAGCGTTCTTGTGTCAGGCCTGCCTGCTCAACGGCAGCGCGGATGTGCCGCGTGCTTTGACCCGCCCACACCACATCGCCAAAAGCAGTCGATGCATGATTGAAGGCGTTGACGCGAATGCGGCGGTCGTGCGCGCTGGCGAGGAACGCATAGCAGGAGCCCAGACTTGTGCCCAGCACGCCAAACTGCTCGTAGCCCTGGTCTTCGAGCCAGTCCAGGCAACAGCGAATATCGACAACAGCCTGCCGGCATGCAGACAAGGTGCGCCCGATGTTGGCACTCACTGCGTAGTCGGAACGCTCCAGCTCATTGGGGCGGCGAATGTCATGGTACGGCTTGGACAATCGCAGCGCAGAGACACCAAAGCGGTTGAAGAGACTGCATAGTGCGTTATGGCTGAAGGCATCGGCGTTCCACTGCGGCATTACCACGATGGCCTGCCTGGGCCGCGCGGGGTCTTTGTGCGCGGGCGCGGGATACCAACGCGCATTTACCTGGTCGTTTTCCGGGTAAGGCGTGCGTTCCGGGGAAGTGAAGCGCAGAAACGTTGCTTTCTCCGTCTTGCCCTCTTCAGCCAGCCGCCTGATCTCAGCATCCTGTGCCAGCGTCTCCGGACGCACATTTGTTGGGAAGAGCATAGGGTGGCGCTCTTCCAGGCGAAAATCCGTCGGCTTTTCGTAGTCGAAGAATTCCTTGCTGTGCGCAATCAGGATGTCATTGATGCGCACCATTGCGGCTTCTGCCGCCGCATCGTCGCGCTGCTTTTCAGGTAAGGGAATGGCGTCGCCGAATCCATGCGCCGAAAGCCACGGCTCGATCCAATCAAAGCCCCACTCAAGCGGCCTGACCACACGATTTTCATCGCGCGTGGTCAGCCGGTATTCCCACTCATACATCCAGCGCGCGTATCGTTTTTTGAACATATAACTACTTCAAGTCTATCAATGCGCACAGGGGAGCGTTTGCACTAAACCAGATTACCCGCCGCCTTCTTCAGTCCCAGATACTCTGCAGTAAACCAACCCAGGCTCAGCAGCATAATGAGCGCAATGACGCCTTGCGAGATGACGCAATAGAGGCACCAGACTCCAAGCGCAAACTCCTCAATCATGCTCAGCCGGAACGCAAAGAAGAACGCCGCCGTGGCTAAAAGGAACAGCAGGAATCTCTTCCGCATGAACGCAAGCAAGCCAAGCAGCAGATAACCGCCTATTCCTATGGCGGCAATGGGCACATGACCCATCACGGCAAATGGGCTGTGATTGACCACGCCACAATCCCAGTGCGCATTAATATCGCAGGGCTCGGTTGCTGTGGAGTAGTGAACTTGCAGGGCGAGGCCTGAAACAATAGCCCCGGCTATGGCTAGAACTGCAATTAGGTATCGCATCTCGACTAAAATCCTAGGTCATGACACCTTGTCACCGCATCTCTCATTCCAAGGTTCTTGATTCGGATGGCTGACCACGAGCCCATCGCCGGCCGTCGTGTGGCTTTTTTTGGAGGCAGCTTTGATCCGCCTCACACGGGGCATATGGCCATTGCGCGGGCAGCGCGCAAGGCGCTTGCGCTTGACACCATTCTCTTTGCGCCGGTGGGCGCGCAGCCACTTAAACCGCTGGGGTCTACTGCCTCGTTTGAAGACCGCATGGCTATGACCGAGCTGGCTACATCCGATGAGCCTGGAATGCTGGTATCGCGTGTGGATGCACCAAGGCCAGACGGCGCGCCGAACTACACCATCGATACCCTACGCTCAGTACGTACATGCATTGCGGCGGATGCAGAGCTCTTCTGCTTGATTGGCGCCGACTCGATGCACGGATTTCGCCACTGGTATAGAGCGGCAGAAATTCCCTTTGCAGCATCCCTCATCGTGGCATCGCGCCCAGGCGAGAACCTCGAGAATCTCGTTTCACTGCTTCCGGGAGGAATTCGGCTTGAAACTGGAGAAGTTACTTCCCAAGGCTCCGGCGATTCAGCGCTGTTTACCTACACCATAGTCAATCCCTCCGGAGCAACGGCGAGTTGCTATGTTCTTCCAGGCCTTCATGTTGACGTCAGTGCGTCTCAGATTCGTGCTTCCAAACTGAATGGAACCGGAAGCGAGTCTTTCCTCCTCCCCAAGGTCGCCGAATATATTTCTGAGCACCACCTCTACGCCGAAAAGGAATGAATGGCTTAACCGGTGACTTGCTAGTACCATCTACCCCGGCTACGATTGAGCTTTGGAGATAGCCAGTTACGCATGACTGAATCGCAAGCACTTGTTGAGACACGCATCCTTGTACAAGCCGCAGCCCGCATCTGCGAAGACAAAAAGGGCGAAGACACCCGCATTCTCGAGCTTGATCCCATCGACTCTGGATTGGCGGACTACTTCCTCATCACTTCGGCGCTCAACGATCGCCAGGCACAATCCATTGCCGACGAAATTGAGTATCGACTCAAACATGAGTTCGGCGTGTATGCACATTCGGTGGAAGGACGGCGTCAGGGCGAATGGATCCTTCTCGACTATGTGGATTTTGTTGTACATATCTTCCTCTCAGCCCGGCGCGCGTTTTATGACATTGAGCGCTTGCGTAAGTCCGCACGCCCGCTAACGCCCAATGAATTCGACGCCGAGTTGAAGGCTGCATTGGCGGCACGAACCCGCGCCGCACGCCGTAAATCGGCCTCAGCACCAAAGCCGGCCGTCAAGGTCAAGCGTGCAGTAAGTAAACCTGCGGCTTCAACAACATCTACCGCCAAAAAATCCACAAAGAAGAAAGTCGCTAAAGTTACAGCGCAAAAGGGGAGTACCCGAAAAGCAGCTAGACCAAAGAAGTAGGCAATATTCTCATTAAATTTACCTATTCCTGCAAAATAGGGTGCACATTTTTGGAACTTCAGATTTCTGACAAACCCCACGATTTTCGTGGGGTTTGTTTTTAATTGCCGGATCAAAGATTGCCGCGTGACGATTTTCCTGACTGTCGCGATGTTTCACCCGATGACGCATTAAGCTGACATCCACGAAGGCAAATAGCTTTCGCGATAGATCGATCTCAGGCACCCCAAATTCGATCGGTACAAACGCCAACTTCTGTCGTGTACCTCTTCGCTTCCCAAGTGTGTATTCAAAGTACAAAAGTCTCTTGTTCATCACCAGGCTCCTCCTGATGCCCTGAATGCAGTGTGGGGAAGATACTTCTCTCGCCTTTGTGGCGATGCTCATCAGGATTAGCGGTCAGTTGCCTTGTTATGGTTGGCTAAGCGCCAGGCCTTGATGAATTTCCAGTGGATGTAGACGGAGTGGTTGAGGTGAAGGATGAGTCCTTCGCGTCCGTCGAGGAAGCCCAGGCGGAAGATGTAGTTGTAGAGGAACGTGGCGGCGGGGTTGAGGACGCAGTTCCAGATAAAGGAGGGCAGGGACCGGCTGGTGCGGCCTTTGGCGTAGAGCAGCTGCGCGATTTCGTTACTGTAACGCTGCATGTGCTCAAGGTAGATGTCTAGGGTGGGATAGGCGTAGTGCAGCATGTGGTGGCGGAGTTTGCCGCGGGGCCCGGTGAACTGCGGTGTGGAGTGGGGGCCGACGCCTTCGCTCAAGCGCGCGGCGCCACGCTTGAAGAGACGGAGCTTGTGGTCAGGGAAAAAGCCGCCGTGGCGAATCCACTTACCGAAGTAGAGATTAAGGCGGGGAACCCAGTAGGCGCCGAATTTGGGCTCGCCGGCGAGCAGGGTTTTGATTTCGGCCTGGAGCTCGGGGGTGAGGACTTCATCGGCGTCGAGGAGGAAGATCCACTCGCTGGTGCAGAGGTCGAGGGCGACGTTCTTCTGCTCGCCGTGGCCGCCGAAGACGTGGTAACTGGTTTTGGCGCCGAAGGACTGGGCGATTTCGATGGTGCGGTCTTTTGAGCCGGAGTCGACGATGATAATTTCGTCGGCCCAGCGGACGCTTTCAAGAGTGCGAGGAAGGTTCGCCTCCTCGTTCATGGCAATCATGGCAATGGAAAGCGTGTGGGGCATCGATGGCCAGAATATCCCAGGTTCCCTTGCCTCTGGGAGCGATAAAAGCGGTCAGCAGGGTGATATTGATTTTCCATTGCAACCAGTGCCATGCGAGAATTCTGTAGGATTTCGGCAAGAAGACTTGATCTTTGGAGTCTGAAGGATCTGCAGTGAAATTTGTTGAGGCCATCCTCCTTGCGCTCCAGTCGCTCTGGGCCAACAAAATGCGGAGCATCCTTACGCTGCTTGGCGTGGTGATCAGCGTGGCTGCGGTGATTCTTGTGGTGACGCTGACCAACGGCGCCAAAGAATTTGTAACGACGAAGATCAACACGTACGGCGCCAACGTGGTCACCATTTCGAAAATGCCGGAGACGTTTCTGTCGCTGGAAGAGTATCTGAAGTTTCAGAAGCGCAGGGATGTGACGTTCGACGATTACCGCGCGGTAGTTGCCGACTGCAAGCTTTGTCTTTCAGTTGGTGCGCAGCGGGGGCAAACCGGCAAGGTGGTGTACGGGCGCAATTCTTCGACGACCACGCAGATACGCGGGTGGACGTGGACCATGCCCGCGCTCAATAACCTGAATATCGAGCTGGGCCGCGGCTATACGGAAATGGAAGATGAGCACGGAGCGCATGTGGCCGTGGTGGGCGCGGACATTGTGAACAACCTGCTTGGTCCGGGCGATCCGCTGGGCAAGGAGATCCGCGTGGATGGTACGCCCTACCGAGTAATCGGCGTGGGTGAGGCGCAGGGCAAGATGCTCGGCCAGAGTCTGGATGACTGGGTCGCGATTCCGTTGACTGCCTTTCTTGCCGAGTACGGCGCGCACGACTCGCTGAGCATTTATGCGAATGCGGGCGGCGGAGGTGCGGTGACGGAGGCAATGGCCGATGAGCTGCGTGTGATCATGCGGATTCGACGCCACCTGAAACCGGGACAGGAAGATACGTTCAATATCGACAGCAGCGATACGTTCCAGAACTTTTTGGGAAGGATATTGAACAACTTCGGCGCGGTGGTCGCAGCCATTGCCAGCATTTCTCTACTGGTGGGCGGCATTGTGATCATGAACATCATGCTGGTGAGCGTAACGGAGCGCACGCGCGAGATCGGCGTACGCAAGGCACTGGGCGCGCGCCGCAAAGATATTCTTCTGCAGTTTCTGATTGAATCTGCCACGATTGCCGCGGTGGGCGGAGTGATTGGGATTGTGTTGGGGATCAGTGGCGCAAAGATCATTACGCTGATCATCTCGTTTCCATCGCACCCAACGCTTTGGTCAATTTTGGTGGCGCTCATTGTTGCATCGGGGGTGGGATTGTTCTTTGGCGTCTATCCTGCAAGCAGAGCGGCGAGCCTTGACCCAATTGTTGCCTTACGGGCGGAGATGTAGCGATGAAGATTAGTCACTCTTCAGAATCCGTGAAGCTGGCGCTTGAGACGTTGCGCAAGAACAAGCTGCGTTCGGGACTGACCATTCTTGGTATCACCATCGGCATTTCCACGGTCATTCTGATTTCTTCCGCCATCAACGGGCTGAATACGAACATCAACACCTTTGTTTCTTCACTGGGCACCAATGATCTGTGGGTCTTTCGCTTTGAGCCATTTGCCAAGCGCCCGACGACAGAAGAGTTGAATCGCAAACAGCTGACCTACGAGGACGGCATCGCGCTGCGGAGTCTTCCGCATGTGGTTGCTGTCGATCCTGAACTTACGGACCAGAATTTTCAGACAGGACTCGGTGCGGTTTCACTCAAGCGCGGCAAGTACAAAGTGTTGAATACCAACCTGACCGGCGCCACGTCAGCCGTGAAGGAGACGACAGACGTACCGCTGGTGGAAGGGCGCATGTGGACCGAGCGAGAAGAGGAGCATGCGGCGAACGTAGTGGTGTTGGGACATGATGCTGCGGCAGATCTCTTTCCTGGCGGAGAAGATCCTATCGGCAAAGATGTGGAGTGCACCGGTGAAATCTTCACTGTGATCGGTGTCCTTGATAAGCAACCTAGACCTTTTGGGAGCGGTCGCAATCCGCAGGACAATTCGGCATTTTTCCCAGTTTCGACCTTTCATAAGATTCATCCGGAAATCAAGGATTTCTGGATTGTGGTGAAGTACGACGATCCGAAAAACAAGGCGCTAGTGGTTGAAGAGGTCCGTGATTTACTGCGTGTACGCCGTGGGCTGCGCGCCAATCAGGACGACAACTTTGCCATCTTCGGGCCGGACTCGCTGACGCGGTTGTGGAACCAGCTCACAGGCGGTCTGTTCATCTTTATGGTTGCTGTTTCAAGCGTTGGCCTGATTGTGGGTGGCGTGGGCGTGATGAACATCATGCTGGTGAGCGTAACGGAGCGAACGCGGGAGATAGGCATCCGCAAAGCCATTGGCGCGACGAAGAGGAACATTCTGCTGCAGTTTACGGTTGAGGCCATCATGCTGTGTTGCGTGGGTGGAGTACTCGGCATCCTCGCCGGTTCAATCTTTACTCTTATCCTGCATTTCGCCGTTGCCTTCCTGCACGCAGCGCTTTCCATGGTCTGGGTTGTGGTGTCCTTCGTTGTGGCATGTGGAATCGGACTTGTCTTCGGCATCTATCCGGCATGGAAGGCTGCGAATCTGGACCCAATTGAAGCTCTTCGCTATGAGTAGCTGGCGCTTGCATCCGCTAGACTAGCCAAGTGAACGCGCACGCTTTGGCCTTTGCCGTGGAAGTGGCGACCACGGTGCTGACCGTGGCCGGAATAGGTTATTTTCTTGCGGCGCTTATTGCCTCGCGCGGGTTTGTTGCGCTGCGGCGGAAAACCATGCCAGCGTTTGCGCCTGGCGTCACCATTCTTAAATCGCTCAAGGGCACTGACCCCGGGATGCTGGATGCGTTTCGAACGCACTGCCGCCAGCAGTATGCGGGTGCATACGAGTTGCTGTTTGGCGTCTCGACGATGAGTGATCCGGCCGTGGAAACAGTGCGGCAACTGCAGAGCGAGTTTCCTGATCATGCGATTCGTTTGATGGAGTGCCCGCAAGTGCTGGGCACCAATGGCAAGGTGAGCACGCTGGCGCAGCTTGTGCCGCATGCGCAGCACGCGTTTCTGCTGGTGAACGATTCAGACATCACGGTGAGCCCGCATTATCTGCAACGCGTGATGGCGCAGTTTGAAGCGCCTGCGCGAAAGAGTGCTGGCCAGAAGCCTGTCGGGATGGTTACGGCTCTTTATCGCGGCAGGGCACATGGCGGATTTGCGGCGAAGCTGGAGCAGCTGGGGATTGCGACGGACTTCATGGCGGGTGTATTGCTCTCGCGGAAGATTGAAGGCGGATTGCATTTTGGCCTTGGCTCCACGCTGGCAGTGCGGCGTGAGGCGCTTGATGCTATTGGCGGATTTGAAGCGCTTGCCGACCAGCTTGCCGACGACTACGAACTGGGCGCGCGTATTGATGCCGCAGGCTTTCGCGTGGAGTTGTGCAGCGAGGTGGTGGAGACGGCAGTTCCTGACTATGGCTGGAGGGGATTTGTCGATCATCAGTTACGCTGGCTGCGCACGGTGCGCGATTCGCGTCCGGGGGGCTACTTTGGCCTGATTGTGACGCATGGGTTTGGATGGGCGCTTGTGAATCTGATAGCCAGCGGTGTGAGCCCCTTCAGCCTGTGGTTGTTCGCCATGAGTTTTTTTCTTCGTCTTGGCGTGGCAATGCAAGTTGGAGCGGTGGTGCTGGGGGACCACGACGTGCTGGCAAACCTATGTTTGCTGCCGGTGCGCGATGTGGTGGCTATGGGGTTGTGGGTGGCCGGATTTGCGAGCAACGTGATTGTGTGGCGGGGTGAGCGCTTCGAGGTGAAGAAGGGGCGGCTGCACAAGGTGGGTTGACGGCGAATTCATCGAATTTCGTCACATGGGTGTGTCGGCACTTCACCAAGTTTTGGTAGAGTCTCTTCACGCGGCTTGATGCCGCATGAAGGAGAATCCCCAATGTTTGAAGCCAAATCGATCGCTCGCAGTATCGTTGGCTGCTGCCTGCTGGCGTGCGCCGCAACCTTTGCAACGGCGCAGGAAGCCGCACCCGCAAAGCCCGCAGTGGGCACGGTGGTGCCGCCCGGACAGGTCTACGGAAAGTTGATGAGCATGCTGGAGAAGGAAATTGTCTCGGCCGCGGAGGCCATGCCGGAAGACAAATACAACTTTTCGCCAGCGGAATCCATGGGAGAGTTTAAAGGTGTGCGCAGCTACAGCGAACAGGTAAAGCACATTGCCGAATCCAACTACTACTTCTTTGCCGATGAGGAGACGGCCAAGGCAAAGGAAGCTGAGATCGAGAAGCTGAAGACAAAGACAGAAATTGTGCAGGCACTTAAGGACTCGTATGCATTTGCGCACCAGTCCATTGACGGCATTACGGCGGAGAACGCGTTTATTACAACGGAGCACGGGACCAAGGGTGGAATGGCCGCCTTCTGCATTGCGCACATGATGGATCACTACGGGCAGATGGTGGAGTATCTGCGCATGAACAGCATCATTCCTCCGGCCAGCCGAGGGAATTGAAGACGAGTTCGGAGTTGTGATCTCAAAGGTCAGAGAGGGCGGGCCGGCAGCGGTTCGCCCTTCTGCATTTGAGGGAGCGTGTTGGCCCATGCGCAGGCGGGATGCTATTGTCAGACCCAAATGCCGTTTGTGACCACAACTGAAGCCGGCGTCCCCATACAGGGTCCGAGCGCGACACTCATCTACGACGACTGGTATCCGGCGCTGCGCACGGATACGCTGCACAAGGGCAAGATGGCAAAGGCCATGTTGCTGGGGATTCCGCTGGTGCTGGGGCGGCGCAACGATGGTCGCGTGTTTTCCATGCGCGACAGTTGCCCGCACCGCGGCATTCCTCTGAGCGATGGCTGGTATGACGGTAACCGCGTAACGTGCCGCTATCACGGCTGGGAGTTTGAGCCTTGCAGCGGGCGGTGTGAGCTAATCCCCTCGCTCACGAGCCACGACAAGCTGGATGCAACCAGGATTTATGCAACTGCATTCGCCTGCGAAGAGCGCGACGGGCATGCATGGGTGTATGTGCCGGGGCCGGGGAGCGGGCGTGTCGACAATCCGCCGCGCGCAGTGCCGGAGCTTGCCAAGTTTGGGCCGCGGTATCGCACGGCGCACCTGTGGGCGGATCTGCCGTGCAACGTGGACCACGGCATTATCGGGTTGATGGACCCGGCGCATGGGCCTTTTGTGCATCAGGCATGGTGGTGGCGCAGCCGGGCGAGCATTCGCGAAAAGACGAAGAAGTTCGAACCGATTCCTGAGGGCTTTCGCATGAGCGCGCATGCGCCGAGCGGCAACTCGGCGCCATACAAGCTGCTGGGCGTCTACGGGCAGCCGGTGGAGACGACGATCGATTTTGTGCTGCCGAATCGGCGGACGGAGATTATCCGCTGCGGGCCGAAGTGGTTTTCCTCGCTGACGACGGTGACGCCGGTGACGGCGTCGACATGCCGCATTGATGTGATTGCCGCGTGGAACGTTTTTTACTGGGTGCCGTTCGTTACGCCTGTGGCCAAATTCTTCGGCGCGCAGTTTGTGCGGCAGGATCAGGAGACGATGATTCAGCAGGCCGAGGGGTTGAAGCACAATCCGAGCCTGATGCTGATTGATGACGCGGACAAGCCGGCGAAGTGGTATTTCGCGCTGAAGCAGGCGCGGCTGGATGGTGAGAGAGATAAACACCCAATGGATGGGCCATTGGAGCTGCACTGGCGCAGCTAAGGCATTGCATGCAGCAGATGCTCGCTTAGCTTATCGCGCTGTCGAACATCTAGCTGGATTGATCGTCCATGGCTTCGCCCTCGTCGCCTTCGACAGAGATGCGGAGCGAGCGCAGAAAATCCTTGTCCTTCTTGGTGAAGGAGCGCGCGTCTCCCTCAGCCTCGGATACGGCTTCGGATTCATCCTCCTCGCCGGTAACTTCGTTCAGGCCGATGGTTGCTTCCAGCATGAGAAGCACATCGAACCCATGGCTGCGAATATCTTGCACCACACCGGCGATCTGCTCGCTTTCAATGACTGATTCGTGGATTGCTTCCCCTAGTTGTTGGATCAGTTCGCGCAGGCGTGATGTCAAAGGCTACCTCCAGGGCTGCTTCAGCACAGTTTCGTGCTTTTCACAGCGACGAATGTTATTACCTTACTGCCGTTCAGAGCGTGTAGCAACCGCAGCCGCTGCCGGCAGGGCTGGTAAGCCGTGAAAATATGGTCACTGTTACCATGATATCCAAGTGAGACCGCAAACCATTGGACGGGCATTGGGCATTGGACTGCGTGTGGCGGGTCGTGTTGCCAGCCAGCAGCTCAGCGGAGAGGCATCGCGGCCACAGGCTCAACAATCGCCGACCGCGACCCAGCAACCGAGGTACTCAGCGCAGGGTGCGGGGTCCGTACGCAAGGGCATTGGTGGATTTTTCAAGCCATTTCGGCGGGTGGGCGGAATTGTTTTTCTTGAAGTAATGGGCCTGATGTTTCTGCTGTTTGTGCTGATATTTGTGCAGTCAGCATGGCGCTATCACGCAGACTATGCCGCCGGGCCCAATCACGACCGCTTCCTGGTGAGCGTAGTGCTGGGGGTCGTCTTTATTTATCTGAGCCTGAGCTCTTTCTGGCGCGCACGCAAGCGTTGAGCGGCCTGGTGCGGAGGAGGCTGCTAGCAGGGACTCATTTCTTACGTAACACTGCAATT
>JAGWSG010000011.1 GCA_028876335.1 Acidobacteriota bacterium | reverse complement strand
GATTTCTCCTTCAGGGCGTCGCGTAGACGAAGAGTTTCAGTCCAGTAGCGAGCCGCCAAGAACTTTACTAGGAACAGGGTGTGATTGGCTAGGTTTATCGGTTTACTAAGGCAAGGAAACGGGGACAGTGGATGAAGGTCCAAAGGACTGGGGAGGAAAGCGAAAAGTTGAGGAAGTCGTGGTCGATTTGGGGGTGGGTGTTGAGGGAAAGGTGGCCGTTTTGCGGTAGGAAGTGGGTATGCGTGAAATGGCGACGAACTTGTAGCCGGATGCGTGCTGTCTGTTGAGGGAAAGGTGGAAAGTCCGGTTTTCTGTGGACAGACGGGAGCGATATTTGTACGGGATGGCCTGTTGACGAAGAAAAGCCATAAAGACATATATCGTTGGTACAAATAATTGCAGACAAACACCTGCGCTGCGCCACCGCTCGGCATTTGGCTCGCAGTAGACTTGTGGGTTGGCATGGTTGGGAAAGGTTAAGGTTCGATGAAGACGCTTGCAAAGGAGATGGACAAGCGGGAGATTCTGGAGCGGTTGGGGCGGGTCAACGCGACGAGCCAGCGGCAGTGGGGCAGCATGACGGTGGGCGAGATGGTGTGCCACGTGAACGATGCCTTCAAGATTGTGATGGGGGAGAAGGAAGCCAGGGCCGAGAGCACCTTGTTTGGCCGGACGGTGATGAAGTGGGCGGCACTGAAGTTGCCAACTCAATGGCCGCACGGTGTGAAGACCATTCCCGAGTGCGAGGCGGGCAAGGGCGGGACGCCGCCGGCGGAACTGGCGCGGGACATCGACGAACTGCGCGGGCTGGTGGAGCGGTTCACTGCACAACCGCGCGCCTTTACCTACAGTGCCCATGCGATCTTTGGGCCGATGACGGATGCGGAGTGGCAGCGCTGGGGCTACCTGCATGTGGATCATCATTTGCGGCAGTTTGGGGCGTAACCACCTGCAGTGGGGCAGACGCGCGCTTTGGATCGCGGGAGATTTACCAGGTGAGGGTGACGGTGATGGTTTGGTAGCCGGTGCCGGGTGGGAAGTGGAGGCTCAGGTCAGTGGCACGACAAGGCTTCTTGCAGGGGGCAAGATACACGGCCTGGTCCTGACTATACGTTTGTGCATCTCCTCCTTTGTTTTCTGGTGATTTGACTTTGAGATTCGGCGCACGATCGATTCCCACCACGTCATAGCCAGCAGCGGAGCCGGCAGGAGCCTGAAAAACGAGAGTAGCACTGTTTTGCCTCCAGACTTCTTGCGTCACGCGAGCGAACTTGGTTCGCGAACCGGGCAGCGGTGTTTCGATGGACTCGTCCAATTGCACGGGAGGAACCGGGATGGTCACCGAGGGCACTCGGGTCTTCAGGTTGGCGCCGGGGCTGTTGGTGCGGAGGTGCCATGTGCTGACCGCCGAGCCTCCCAGCAATACCTCCCAATGATCGTGGTAGTTGTTGAAAATGAGATCGAGATTACCATCTTCAACGGGCATATGAAGTACTTCAGCATGGTCCCAACTTGGCGGAAGATGCGGGTTGACGGTGATGGTTTTGGTTTGGGCGTTGATGGAGATGCCGAAAAGGCCGCGGAGGGTTGGTGTGATGACCATGGCCGAGGACCAGAGCTGGTGTGAGGTGGAGCGGCCGAAGGGGACGAAGAAGTCGCCGCTGAGCAGCTCAGTGTGCGCGCCGAGGTCTTGCGCGCGGGTGAGGTTGGCGTTTTGCATGAGGAGCTGGTAGCCGGCGAGGGGCTGGTTGGCGCGGTACTCGGCCAGCGCGGCCCAGCCGGTGAAGAGCGGCCAGACAGAGCCCTGGTGGTAGCTCATTCCGTCATAGAATTTTTCGTTGTTGGCGACGTCGCGCAGGCCCCAGTCCGTGTCCAGTGAAGCGGAGATGAGATTGGAAAGGCAACCATCTGGTTGCGTAAGGATGGAGCCTTTGCCGCCGGGTGTGGATGTGCCGGGAATGTTGCTCCACCAGGCGAGCGCGGGGTAGACGGTGGTGGTGTGGTCAACCTTGCCGGGACCGTTGTAGCTGAAGGCGTAGCAGCCTTTTTCAGGATCCGCGTATTCAGCGTTGATAGTCTTGGCGATGTTTTCTGCACGCGTTTGCGCGGTTGCGGATTTGTCATTGCTGCCGAGGAGATTTTCAATCTGCGCCATTGCGGCGGATGCCTGCTGATCGAGCAGGGCGAGGTAGATTTCCTGGTGCGGCATGCCGGTGGGCCAGCTTTCAACCCAGCCGGTGCCCTGGGAGTTGTCATAGATGCCGTCGTGATCGGTGTCATGCGCGGAGTCGGTCTCAAAGGCCCAGGCTTTCTCAATGGCGTCGCGATGGGTGCGGAGAAATTCGACGTCACCGGAGGAGCGAACGTAGTCATAGACAGCGAGGAGGAAGAGCGGGGTGGAGTCGGCTGCGGCGTACTGGTAAGGGAACTGCTGCCAGTCCACGGCAGGCGCGGTTTGCGAGTACTCGTGCATGATTTTGCCGTCGGCGCGCTGACGGGCGATGAGGAATTCGAGTTCGGAGCGGGAGAGCGCGAAGTCGCCGAAGCCATTGACCGCGTAGAGAGTGTAGAGCGCATCGCGACCGAAGAACCAGCCGAAGCCGGGGCGCGCGGAGTCGCCTGACTCGTAATAGCCGGCGACGAGCGCGGTCTGATTGGCGAGGCGGGCTTTGAGCTGCTCGATGGAGATGACGGACCACTGGAAGGCTTCGTCGAGAGACTTGTCAGGAGTTTCGATGGAGGTGGCGTTGGCGAGGAGCTTTTGATAGCTGGCCTCGTGCGCGGCGTAAGTGGAGGCGAGGTTTTGATTCTCGTGCTCAAGTGCATTGCCGAGTGAGGCGTTGGTGGCGAGCTCTTTGTTGGTGCCGACGGCCATGAGGAGAGGAAAGAGTTTTTGCCGGTCTCGAGCCGGGTCGATGTGAAGGATGAGTTCCGCGGGATGGAACTGGGGGCGCTCCTGATAAGGCGCGAGGATGCCGGGACGGGCGCCGGGAATGGTGACGGCGCCGGCGAGGTCGGGGTAGTCGCCGTGAATGATGTAGTAGCCACCGGACGCGTACTCATCGTTGTGATTGGGCGAGACCCATTCAAGTCCGGGATGGCCCTCGTTGCGCTCGGGCCACATCCATTCAAGGTTGGGAGTGAAGCGGAAGGTGAAGGTGGTGGGGTGCACGCAGTCGAATTGAAAGAGGACTACGGGGCCGGTGAGGGGCGAGGCCTGGTTGGGCGAGAACATGATTTGCCGCACGGTGAAGCCGATGTGGCTGTAGGTGATGGTGGTGCGGTCGGGACGTACTTCAATGGAGGCGGCCTGGCGGTTGACGTCGATGGGGACGCGGTAGCCCTCGATGTTGGCTTCAATAGTGAGATGCGAGAGGAGTTTGATGGGGAGAACCCAGGCCTCAAGCGTGCCATTCTGGCGGCCGACGAGGACGCCATTTTCTCCGGCGACGGTGAAGGGCTTTTCCGCATCTGTGGTTGCGCGGAGGACGGGGCCGGAAGCAGAGAGTGCGATTGCATCAAGCGGTGCGAAGGCTGGTGGCGGCGGTGCGGGGCTTTGCGCAAGCTGGAGCTGTGTAAATGCTGTGAGGGAAAACAGTCCTACGGCAACGGTGCGGAACAAGGCACTAAGGTTCATGAGTAAGCCCCTAAGGAAATCTTTCAAGGGCTCCAGTCTAGTGGATGGCATTGCATGCAGCCACTGCTCGATTTTCGCGTGGCATTGAATGCGGCATACACCGGCTTTGGTTGTCAGCGGAAATCTTTGTCACGATAGGTGTCTTTGCCGCCCATGACGGTGAGGAGGACTTTGGTGGAGAGGATTTCTTTGGGCGGAATGGTGAGGATGTCTTTGGAGAGAACGACGAAATCCGCGAGTTTGCCCGCGGTGAGTGTTCCGCGAATGTTCTCGTCGAAGCTGGCATAGGCGCCATCGCGCGTGTAATGGCGCAGAGCGGCTTTAACGGAGATGCGTCCGGCGGGATACCAGCCACCGGGCGGAGTTCCTTCGGGTGTCATGCGCGTGACGGCGCAGTAGATTGCTGGGAGCGGCTCAAAGGGAAAGACGCCCCAGTCACTGCCGAAGACCTGCACGGCGCCTGCGTCGTCGAAGATGCGGAATGAATCTGCGTGTGAGGCACGTTCGGGGCCGAGGAGTTTTGCGAAATTGTCGAGGACGGTTTCGTCGGGATTGGCGAACATGGGTTGTGTGGACGCGATGACGCCGAGCTGTTTGAAACGGGGAAGATCAGAGAGCAGAGGAACCTCTACGTGCTCGATGCGATGGCGTCGTCCGGTGGTTCCATTGGTCTTCTCTGCATAGGCGTAGGCGTCGAGGGCCATGTGGATGGCCTTGTCGCCGATGGCATGCAACATGATCTGGAAGCCTTCCTTGTCATAGAGCGCGACGGTCTGGTTGAGCTGATCCTGTTCCCAGAAGGGAATGCCGGTGCCACCGCCGACGTAGGGCTCAAACATGGCTGCAGTGCGCGCGTCGACTGTGCCATCAAGAAAGCCCTTGATGGCTCCGAATTTGAGGAGCGGCCCCTGGAAGGTGTCACGGAGCTTTCGGTAGTTGGCGAGGTCTGCGGCGGTGAGAGGTTTTTCCAGCGTGTGGTTTTTGGGCGAACCGCCCTCATTGGGCAGGATGGGTGGTGCAAAGCGGAAGCGCAGCTTGAGGGCGTTGGCGGCTGCGGCGCGTTCGAAGACGGGGAACGTGTCGAGGTTCGTGAAAGCGTCCTGCACGGAAGTGATGCCGGCGGCTGCGGCTTCATCCATGTGCTGAAGAAGGGATTGGTACTCATCCTCAGAAGTGCGCGGAGGGATCTTGTTGAAAATCAGATCCTGAGCGGATTCCTTGAACTCGCCGGTGGGCTCGCCATTACTATCACGCATGATGTGGCCGATGGGTGGGTCGGGCGTGGCTTTCGTGATGCCGGCAATCTGGAGCGCTTTGGACTTGGCGAGGCCCATGTGTCCGTCGCGCTCCATCAGATAGACGGGGCGGTCAGAGACGACGGCGTCAATGTATTTCTTGTCGACGGTCTGGTTGGGGAAGACGGAGTAACCCCAGCCTGCTCCGACGATCCAGGGCAGCGATGGATGTGTTTTGGCGAAGTCCGCGAGGCGCTGTTGGAATTCCTTGAGTGTCTGCACGGTGTGCAGGTCAATCTCATTGATGGACCGGCCCGGAAAGTGCAGGTGCGAATCCTGGAAACCGGGGACGACGAAGAGGCCGTGCAGATCGATCACGGCTGAGTCAGGCGAGGCGAGCGCCTTTATCTGCGCGGTGGTGCCGACGGCAACTAGCTTGTCTCCGGAGATGGCGAGGGCCTGTGCCTGCGGCTGCGCATCGTCTTCTGTCCAGATGTTGCCGTTGATCAGGATCCGATCAATGTGTTGCGCAGAACTCTGGGCACCACACAGGGCGGTGGATAACGCTGCGACAAGGGCTACTCGAAAGAGTCGCATTCCCAATTTTCACCTCTCGGGATTGTTGGCATGATTTTGCTTTGTGTGTTGAAGATGAGGCTGACGCAGAGGGGGTGCGGGTGTCAATTCTGCTGGCGAGAAATGGATGAGATCACTTCCGGTCCAGACGCATGAAGATACAACGGCGCGCGAGGTGGCGGCGGACTATGATGTGCGGGGGAGTGGCCGATGGCAATCAAGACGATTATTGAGCCGTTTCGCATCAAGAGCGTGGAGCCGATCAAGTGGACGACGCGGGCCGAGCGTGAGGAGTTGCTGAAGGCGGCGCACTACAATCTTTTTCTCCTGCATGCGGATCATGTGCTGATCGATCTGCTGACGGATTCGGGTACGGGCGCGATGTCCACGCACCAGTGGGCGGCGATTATGGAGGGCGATGAGAGTTATGCGGGCAGCCGCAGCTTCGATCGCTTTCGCGCGTCGGTACAGGACATTTTTGGATACAAACATGTGATTCCCACGCACCAGGGGCGCGCAGCGGAGCGGATCTTGTTTGGCGTGATGTGCAAGAAGGGTGACGTGGTGCCGAATAACACGCACTTTGATACGACGCGCGCGAATGTGGAGTTTACGGGCGCGGAAGCTGTGGACCTGCTGACGGCGGAAGGGAAACAGCCGGCGAGCACGCATCCGTTTAAGGGGAATATGGATGTGGCGGCATTGGAGGCGCTGATTGCACGGGTGGGCCGCGAACGCGTGCCGCTGGTGATGCTGACGGTGACGAACAACTCGGGCGGCGGGCAACCTGTGTCGATGGAGAACGCGCGTCAGGTGAGTGCGGTGTGCAGAAGGCATGGGATTCCGCTGTACTTTGATGCGTGCCGGTTTGCGGAGAATGCATGGTTCATCAAGTTGCGCGAGCCGGGGTATGCGCACAAGACGCCAAAGGAGATTGCGCAGGAGATGTTTGCGCTTGGCGACGGGTGCACGATGAGTGCCAAGAAGGATGGGATGGCGAACATTGGTGGGTTCCTGTGCACGAATGATGATTTGCTTGCGCAACAGGAGAAGGATCTGCTGATTTTGACGGAGGGGTATCCGACATACGGCGGGCTTGCTGGGCGCGACCTGGAGGCGATTGCGGTGGGCGTGCAGGAGGCGCTGGAGGAGGACTATCTGCGGTATCGGATTGCCTCAACGGCGTACCTGGGCAACCATGTGGCCGCGGCGGGCGTACCGATTGTGCAGCCGCCGGGCGGGCATGCGGTGTATCTGGATGCGCGCGGATTTCTGCCGCACATTCCGCAACACGAGTTTCCGGGTGTGGCGCTGGCGTGCGAGTTGTATCTGGAGGGCGGAGTACGGTCAGTGGAGATTGGCACGCTGATGTTTGCCGGCGCAGCGCAGATGGATCTGGTGCGGCTGGCGATTCCGCGGCGCGTGTATACGCAGAGCCATATCGATTATCTCGTGGAGGTGATTCTGGAAGTGTGGAGGAAGCGCGAGGGGATTGGTGGAATGAAGCTGACGTATGAAGCGCCATTTTTGCGGCACTTCACGGCGCATCTTGAACCATTGGCACTGCGTGCGGCGGACGGCGCTTAGCGCGCCCATTGAATGGAGCAAATGCCCGTTCTTCGCTCGCAGAAGAGCTGTGGGGTTGCCAGCCCCCAATTGCGCGGGACCGGCGCACCCGGACGTCTGTGATGGATCAAAAATCTATTGTTTGGGTTTGATGGCGTAACTGAGGCCCATGGTGAACTGGAACGAGTTGCGCACAGTAGGCGGGTAGCTGATGGGTGGGTTGTTCAGGTAGCTGTCGAGCGTGCCTACGGTGAAGCTGAGGTTCTTGTATGCGGGGAAGGAGAAGGTATTGCTTTCCGTTGCGGAATAGGCGTGCGGGTTGTTGTACGAGGGGATGAAGGCGAGGTTCTGCGCAAAAGTGAAGAGCTTGAGGTGAGCGATGTAATTGATGCTGAACGTTGAGCCGATCAAGTTCTGATTCTGTGTTGAATCGGAAATGAAGAGCTGCTTCTCGTATTGAACGGTGCCTTTCAGATCGCCTTCCTGTTTGGGCGTTTTAAGGAATGTCCAGCCGAAACCGCCGCCGTAAATCTCCTGCAGGTCGAGGTCCTGAGCGTAATTGTGGTCGAAGGCGGTTTGACCGAGAGTGAAGAAGCGCTCTGAGAAGTACTGGTCGCGCTCAGCTTCAGCATGGTAGATGGCGGACTTGGTGACAACCTCGGGCACGAAGGTTCCGGTTGCATCAAAGTAGCTGGGTTGGATGATCTTTCCGTAAGAGCCAGTAAAACCAAGTGAAGTACGGGCGCGGCGCCTGAGCCAGTCGATGGGCGGAGAGACCTTGACCAGGCTGAAGCCGCCTGTGACGGTGTATTGATTCTGGGTGGCCGTGACGAGCGTGGCGCCCGCGGAGGCCGAGCCTGCCCAGCCCTGAATGAAGCTGCGTTTATGACGGATTTTACTGTTGAGCAGATCCTGACTGAGGATGAAGGGTACGTCCTTTACCGGGAGTGGCGCGAGTTGCTGGCTGTTTTCAGCATGAATGGTGAGCGTATTGTTGGAGACTTCAATGGTGCCGACGGGAAGGTCAGCGAGCTTTTTGCCGACGCGAATCTTGATGTTTTTGTTGATGACTGCGAAGGGCTCACTAGCGTGGAGCTCTTTGATTTTGTCCCAGGTCAGTTGCAGATCACCGAGCACGCTGCTGTGAAATGTGACGGTGCCATTGATTACGCTGACGAATTTGCCGTGGAGAGTATCTCCGTTGCTGAGAACAACGGTGTCGGGAGCGGGGTTGGGCTTATCCTGAGCCGCCACTGGCGCTGATATGGCAAGGGCGCACGCCACAAAGGTGGCGAAGGCGAGCAGGGTAGTGCGAAGGTTGCGAGCGAATAGGGAAGCAGTGCGGCTGGAAACGACAGACAGGGTCATGGGGAATGATCCATGGAGCAAATTTTCTTCCACCCGCGCGCTCGCGGAGAACAACGCGGTTTGAGTAAAGGATAAACGGAGCCGTTCAGAGTACAGCATACGGGGCCTGTGTGGTATCGTTTCCACAATCTGTTTGCCGTTCCTAGTTTGAGTCTGTAGGATGGCAGGGAATCCAAGGACTTCCTCAACATGAAACCCAACTTTAACCTGATGAGAGCCACGCTCACCGGAGCACTTGGCGGCCTGCTTTTTGGCTTTGACACCGTTGTGATTGCGGGTGCGATTGATGCACTGACGCGTCTGTATCACCTGAGTCCTGGGGAGAAGGGTTTCACGGTGGGCATCGGGCTGGTGGGCACGATTATCGGCGCGCTGGGAGCGGGACAGATTGGCCAGAAGCTTGGCGCGCGCGAGACTCTCCGGCTGACAGCAGTGCTTTATGTTTTGTCGGCGGCGGGCTGCGCGTTTGCCTGGAATTGGGATTCGTTTCTGGTGTTCCGATTTATTGGCGGGTTGGGTATTGGCGCTTCGAGCGTACTTGGGCCGGTATACATTACGGAGCTTTCACCGGCGAAGTGGCGCGGGCGTTTTGTTGCGCTGTTCCAGTTCAACGTGGTGTTCGGCATCATGCTTGCGTATATGTCGAACTACGGCATTCGTTCCATGCAACTGGGCGCGACGGAATGGCGTTGGCAGGTGGGTGTGGCCGGTATTCCCGCGGTGCTGTTTCTGGTGATGCTGTTCGGGATTCCGCGCAGTCCGCGCTGGTCAGCATCAAAAGATCGTATTGACGAGGCATTGGAAGTACTGCGGCTGATGGGCGATCCGAATCCAGAGGCGGAGCTTGCGGATATTCGCGAGGCGCTGAAACAGGAGCATGCGTCGGCGCACGAGCGAGTTTTCCAGTGGAAGTACCGCTACCCGCTGTTTCTGGCGATGTCGATTGGCGCGTTCAACCAGCTTGCAGGCATTAACGCGATACTTTACTACATCAACGATATTTTTGCGGCTGCGGGTTTCAGCCAGCTATCGGGCGACCAACAGGCAATCATGATCGGCGCGACGAATCTGCTGTTCACGATGGTAGGCATGAGCGTGATCGACAAGCTGGGCCGTAAAACTCTGCTGCTGATTGGCGCTGCGGGCACGGCGATATGCCTGGCCGGCGTGGCGTGGATCTACTCTTCGGATTCGCACAAGTCCATCCTGGTATGGGTATTCATCACCTACATTGCTTTCTTCGCGCTGTCGCAAGGCGCGGTGATCTGGGTATATATCGGCGAGGTATTCCCGACCTCGGTGCGATCGAAGGGGCAGGGCGTGGGCTCAGGCAGCCACTGGTTCATGAATGCCATTATTGCGATGCTGTTCCCCGTGGTGGTCCACTCGATGAGCACGGCGACGCCGTTCTACTTCTTCGCGGGCATGACGGTAGTGCAGTTCCTGGTGGTTCTGTTCGTGTACCCAGAGACGAAGGGGCAGACGCTGGAGGCGCTGCAGCGGAAGCTGGTGAAGGCGTAAAGAAGGCAGGTGCCGCAGTTTGCCGGGCGTGACTGGTGTCACTTGCGTGGTTAGCCGTGATTGCGCAGACTTGACTTAGTTGAGGTGCGCATGGAGCAGGCGAAACATCCGCTGGAGCGGGAAACCGCGCCCATCTCCGAGCAAGTGAAGGAAGTGGTGGAGGCGGTTGTGGAGGCACTGAAGGTGCCAACGCATGAGGTGCCGACACCCTCGGCTGCGGCAAATTCATTTGAGGCCGAGAATTTGCGTGCGGAGATGATCCGCGTGGGCCGCAAGCTGTGGCAGCGGCAGTATGTGGACGGCAATGGCGGCAACATCAGTGTGCGACTGGGCTCGAAATATGTGCTGTGCACACCGACGATGTTGAGCAAGGGCGACCTAGAGCCCGCCGACATCTGCCTCTCTGATCTGGATGGGAACATTCTGGCCGGGGATCGGCTGAGGACGAGTGAGTTCCAACTGCATCTTGAGATTTACCGCGCCAATTCGCGTGCAAAGGCCGTGGTGCATTGTCATCCGCCCTATGCGACGGCTTTTGCCATCACGGGCAGTGCGCCCCCTGTGGGTTACGTGAGCGAATACGAGTTCTTTATCGGACCCGTGGCAGTGGCGCCGTATGAGACACCGGGCACGAAGGCATTTGCTGAGACGATTCTTCCGTTTGTAGAAAATCACAACACAATTCTGCTTTCGAATCATGGCGTGGTTTGCTGGTCCGACACGGTGACGCATGCCGAGTGGCTGGTCGAGATACTGGATACCTATTGCAAGACAATTTTGATTGCCGAGCAGACGGGTCGACAGTTGAAGAAAATTCCGGATGAAAAGTTGAACGAATTACTCATCGCCAAGCGACGAATGGGGTTGCCCGACGAGCGGCTGGCGGGAATGCCGGAACTTGTAGCAGGCGCGCCGCCGGAACTGAATCCGGACCTGGACGTGCTGGTGAAGACGGTGCTGGCCAAGCTGGATGCTACAAAGCTGAGCTGAAGCCGGTTTCTGATGAGTGTTCAGGGGAACATCATTTAGAAGGCGAAAAATGGCGCGGTGCCAAGAAGCAGAACAATGCCAAGTTGTCCGAGCATGATGCAGGCCATGAGTGGCGCAAAGCAGTAGCCGAGCAGATGGGTGCGGTCAGCAGGGCGGCCATTGATGATCCAAATGAGACGGATGGAGACAAGAACCGCGGCTAGCATCGCGAGCATCCAGACGATGCTGCCGATATTGGAGCCGACATAGCCGAGGGGCAGCGCAAGAAAGAGGGCAACCGGTGGGTTGCGCATGATGAGCGGATCATTGCCGGGGAATTGATTCGCATGCTCAAGTGTGAGGACGGAGTTCCAGTCGTACGGATTGCCGCCGTGGCGCAGAAGCTGGCCGGCAGACCAGTAGGCGATGAAGTCGCGCTGACCGGAGTTATTTTGCCGCGCGATGAAGATGAGGATGCCGGCGCCGACGGCGAGGATAAAGACAGCGGCGAAGATGCGTGCGATGCGGGCGGCCATGCGGATTTCTCAGGGGAGCGGCGGAGTTGCGGCTCGCTTTCGAGGGTACATGCGCGGGGCGCGGATTTTGCCTTTCCAGTTTGGGAAGCACGTTACCGACGCGGTACTTGCCGAAGATTGCAGGGATGCGCACGGTTTTGTTTTGAGGCGAAAATCGGAAACGATGCTACACTAAAGGTGCGCTCAGTGATTTGGTCGTGAGCGGCGGTTTGCCCCAACCGAGGCAACTCAGCCTGGCACAGATTTCCCCAAGCCCCTACAGCGTAACCACATATGCTCCCTTTTGTATGGAGCAACGCGGCACAAGTGTGTGAAGCGTGCGTGGAGCCGGCCGGCAATGAGCCGCCTGGCGTACCAGTTGCGTTTGTCAGCTCCGGGTGAGCACGCAGTCCAGCAGGGATTGCAGGTTAGCCAGTCGCAGGACCATAGGGTTCTTTCTTACGCAAATAATTTTGACGGCAGGCGTGCGCCCGTACGATTGGTGTGCGTGTGTCCAGGTCTAGTTCCGAGCTCAGGCCCCGAAGAAATCAGAGGCTCGCGGAACTCACAGGAATGTATTTTGACGACTCAGTTTTCCGATTTTTCTCTTTCAACTGCGCTGAAGGCGCGGCTTGAAGCCAACAAATTTCTAACTCCCACTCCGGTGCAGGCCGGTGCGATTCCTCCGGCTCTTGAAGGCCGCGATGTGCTGGCAACAGCGCAGACCGGAACGGGCAAGACACTTAGCTTTCTGATTCCGATTGTGGAGATGCTGCAGCGGGTGCAGGACCGCAATGCCGCACAGGCGTTGATCCTTCTACCGACGCGCGAGCTTGCGATGCAAGTGGAGACCGCATTCAAGGCGGTGCGTACGAGCCATCTGCAGAGCGTGGCGCTGGTGGTGGGTGGAATGCAGGAGCGGCCGCAGCTGGATGCAATTCGCCGCGGTGCGCGGCTGATTGTGGCCACACCTGGCCGGTTGGAGGATTTTCTCAAGCGCAAGCTGGTGCGGATGGACCAGATTCAGATGATGGTTCTGGACGAAGTGGACCGCATGCTGGATATGGGCTTTCAGCCGGCGATTGCGCGGATTGCGGCGATGGTTCCGGCGACGCGGCAGACGCTGTGCTACTCGGCCACGCTTGAGGGCGCGGTGCGGGATGTGGCGCAGAAGTATTTGAACAACCCGGCGCGGGTGGAGATTGGTTCTGTGCGCAAGCCTTCAGAAAATGTGGAGCTGCGCACGTTTGAGGTGGACCCGACGCAGAAGCAGGAGTTGCTGGAGCACTTGCTGGAGCAGGAGCAGGGCAGCTTTCTGGTGTTTGTGCGGACCAAGCACGGGGCCGATCGCGTGGCGCACAGACTGACGCGCGGCGGGCATGCGGCGACGCAGATTCATGGAGACAGGAGCCAGTCACAACGCAACACGGCGCTGCGCAGCTTCAGCGAGGGGCGGCATCGCGTGCTGGTGGCGACGGATGTGGCCGCGCGGGGCATCGATGTGGCGCATGTGGCGCATGTGGTGAACTTCGACCTGCCCAAGATGGCGGAGGATTTTGTGCACCGCGTGGGTCGGACGGGTCGTGCTTCGGCGCGGGGCGTTGCGTCAACCTTTGCGGCGCCGGCAGAGCGCGGCGAGCTGAAGAAGATTGAGCGCGCGCTTTCGATCCAGATGAAGCGGTTTCGGGTGAAGGTGAATCCGGAGAGCCAGATGCAGGAGGGCACTTCACCGTCTGCATGTAGTGAGCAGGTTCAGGAAGGCGACAATGGAGTGCGTCCGCGTGCTTCCAAGCCAATGGCTTCGAGGAATCCATCGCGCCGCTTCGGCCGCTTTCAGGGGCAGCGCGAAAGGTCGAAAAGCGGGCAGAAATCCAGGCAAAACGCCGCCTAGGAGCCAGAGAGCTGTTTATTGAACAGATTGAGCAGGAAATTGACGTTTCGGTGGGCCGGCAATTCGTTGACTGGCCCACCGAAATCAAGTATCCTGAAGTCCTTGCGCGGAGTTGCGCCTGGGGCCTGTGGGTAGGTCCTCGCCGGAAGAAACTGAGGCGAAGAAGAGTCCACTGAAGCGGCCCACCGGACGAGTCCCATGGTTGGGAGGGGCCGGAACAGGCAGCCGACAGTCGGAAAAAGTGTTGAATCGCATTGAGCGAGTGCAGCATTCCGGCGCGGTGAGAGCCCGAGGGATGGGTCAACGCGCGCAGTCCTCACCCGAACAAGGATTGTTTGGAAGTGGGTGGAGTTTTGAAGCCCGCGCTATAAGCGTGGGCAAAGTACGCGCGTGGCGCAAGAATTTTTGGACCGGCGAGAGTTGAGAGCCGGGCGTTAGAAGGCAGGAGAGCGATGTCGACCTTTGTTCCGAGCGGAAAGAATATTGACCGCAAGTGGTTTGTGGTGGATGCCGATGGCCAGACTTTGGGCCGTTTGGCAACCAAGGCTGCGAGCGTGCTCAGTGGCAAGCTGAATCCGCAGTACACGCCCTATATCGATATGGGCGATCACGTGATTGTCATCAATGCGGCGAAGATTCGCCTGACGGGTCTGAAGTCGCAGACGAAGCTGTATCGCCGTTACACGGGTTTCCCGGGCGGACTGCGCGAAGAGTCGTTCACTCGCCTGTTGGCCCGCAAGCCGGAAAAGATTCTGGAAGAAGCAATTAAGGGCATGCTGCCGAAGACCAAGCTGGGCCGCGCAATGGGCTCGAAGTTGAAGGTCTACCGTGACGACAAGCATCCGCACGCGGCACAGCAGCCGACGGCGCTGGAAGTTGCTTAGAGAGATTTGAAGATTAGCCGGGCGGCATGCCTGGCGGAGAGAGCGAAGAATGGCAGATCTGGTTCAGTATTACGGGACGGGGCGGCGCAAGTCTGCGATTGCCCGCGTCTTTCTGCGTCCCGGCACGGGTGAGTGGAAGGTCAACGGCAAGGGTTTCGACGAGTACTTTGTCACCGAGCAGCAGCGTGCCTCAGCCAAGCGGTCGCTGGCGATTGTCGAGATGTCTTCGAGCTTTGACGTGGTGACCACGGTGGCTTCAGGCGGCGTGGCTGCGCAGGCCGATGCCGTGAAGATGGGCGTTGCCCGCGCATTGATCGAGTTCAACCCCGAGTTGCGCAAGGCGCTGAAGGCTGAAGGACTTCTGACACGCGATGCACGCGTGAAGGAGCGCAAGAAGTACGGCCAGAAGGGCGCGCGCAAGCGGTTCCAGTTCAGCAAGCGTTAGTCGTTTGCAGTGTTTCGTGGTCAGTGTCAGCAACTGGGCACTGACCACGCGGTAGTTCAATCTCCCGCAAATGCGGGTTCAATTCGGGCCAGGCGAAGGCTAGCCCGGATGCAATCCACGAAGGAGGCCAATGGCCACGATTACCATGAAGGAGTTGCTCGAGGCGGGTGTTCACTTCGGGCATCAGACGAAGCGCTGGAATCCCAAGATGAAGGAGTATATCTTTGGCGAGCGCAACGGAATCTACATCATCGATCTGCAAAAGACGTTGAAGCTGTTCAAGGATGCGTCGAAGTATGTGACGGAGCTTTGCGCCAGCGGCAAGACGATCTTGTTTGTGGGCACCAAGCGGCAGGCGCAGGATGCCATCGCCGAGGAAGCCACACGTTGCGGCATGTTCTATATCAACCAGCGTTGGCTGGGCGGTCTGTTGACGAACTGGGCGACCGTGCAGAAGTCTGTGAAGCGCCTTCAGGAACTGGATGAGATGGCCACCGACGGCCGCTACGACCTGATGACGAAGAAAGAAGTCATCAAGCTGGAACGCGAGCGCAAGCATCTGCAGGCAAATCTGGCCGGCATCAAAAACATGCGTCGCTTGCCGGATGCGCTGTTTGTTGTGGATTCAAACAACGAGACCATTGCGGTGAAGGAAGCTCGCAAGCTGGGGATTCCTGTGGTAGCCGTCGTGGATACGAATTG
>JAGWSG010000085.1 GCA_028876335.1 Acidobacteriota bacterium | reverse complement strand
TAACGATCCGCCAGCATCGGATCGCCTTCGGCCCTCTCCATCTGCGCTGCATCGTTCAGCGCGCCCAGATATTCAAGCGTCGTCATGCAGGACTCGCCGCTCTTCGAATACGTCGGAATCTCGCCTTTCAGAACCCAGTCGATAAAGCTCCACCATGGCACTTCGTGCAGAAGGCCGTTGGGCTGCTCATATCCGTGGAACCAGTGCAGAATGCCGCGCGTGCCCGGCACCAGCTCCTTCACCGGCGCAGGATCGGGCCGGTACATCCAGTAGTCGTGCAACATGCTCACGTAAAGCAGAGAGAAGGTGGGAATGTTCTGGGGCAGGGAACTCGGATAACGGCTGCGCGTAATGCCCTCAGGAATGCGCGACTCATCGAACGCATGCAGCGCCTGCAGCGGCAACCGGTCATCGCCCGTCACTGCGTACGAAATCAGCGCCTGTATCCGCGTATCGCCCACGTACTGCAACTGCTCGTAGTACGGCGTATCCATGTAGGTCTCGTGCGCATCCATCTGCGCCGTCCGCCAGGACACATCCCAGATCTTGCTCAAATCCTCTGAAAGATTAGGATCCGCAGCCGGACTGGTCGACGAAAACTTCGCCCGCACATCAAATGGATACGCAGAAAAATTTGCCTTCAGCGAGTCCAGTGTCAGCGGCTCGGAGCCGGTTGTGATGTCCAGATCCAGATAACGCCACGTCCTCCACCACAAAGGCTCAAACGTGCGGTGATCGCCGCCATCGGGCAAAAACTCATCGCGCAATCCCAAAGCCACGCGCGGATGCTCCTCGCCTTGCGCATCCGTATAGCTCAGCGCATCACGGTCGGCTTTGTGTTCCTTGTTGTCGTAGAGCGCCTCGGAGTAGGTGAGCCAGATATGCGCGCCCTTGCCGCCGGACACCGTCAGATACGGATACGCCGTAAGCAGCGTCTTGCGATCCAGCATCAGATGCACATGCTCATGCGCCGGCACCGTAACCGCCGATTGCGGAAACTTCGCAAGCCCTTCCGAACTATCCTTTGCCGGCAGCACCCGCACCACTTCACCGGGGCTCATTGCAACGTACGTCATATGCGGCAGCGTATCCGGAACCAGCCCCCACGGATTGTCCCCCGTCGTCCCTGCCGAGTGCGCATGATTCACGCCCTCGAAAATGCTGTCCCGCATCGGAGAAGCCACCGGAACCCAGTTCCCGCTTTCCACCTTCGCCGCATCCCAGTTCCAGTCGTACTTCGCGGCATCGCGCACCTCGCCCGGTCCCGATGCCATATAGGTCTGGATCGTCACCGTGCTGCGTGGCAGCGGGCTCTGACCCGGGTCTTCCTCCACCATCCAGCCCTTCGGCGTGGAAATGCCGTCGGCGCCTTCCTCTTCGCTCTCCAGCAGGAATGCCGTCCGGTCAGTGAACTGCGCAATCGCGCTCAACACGCCAAAGTTCCAAACCGTGGCAGAAATCAGATTGTCGCCCGCCTTCAAATACGGAGCCAGGTCAAACTTTTCATAGCGCCAGTGGGTCAGGTCGCCGCGCGCCGGTCCATCGCCCACACGCTTGCCGTTCACATACAGCACGAACCGGTTGTCCGCGCTTACCCGCACAACGTAGCTGGCAGGCGTGGCGCTCAAAGTGAGCTCCCGTCGGAAGTGCAGCATGACCGGCTCCCGCAGTGGAGCCGTCGGGTGCGTCACCCATGCCGCATGCCATTGGTGATTTGGCGGGTCCACGCTTGAAGTTTGTGCTGCTGCTAAGGTCGAGAGACAGAGAGTCAGGGTAAGAGAAAGAAATTGGCGCATCGATTGGACCTTTTCAAATTTGGCCTACAAAGCATAAAAGATCGCCAATCCAATTGGGAATAAATTTCGGCTCGGCGCCAATTTGGCTGCTCTTTAATGCGCAAAAGGCCATAAATCTGTCACTTCCGCCCTCACCATAACTTCCACAGCTCTTTCAGCTCAGTTTAGCGGGCCCAAAAAGCTTAAAATCGCCACCTATGCATCTGATTTTGCAACGCTGTAACCTCCCATTCACATTTCCTCGGTAGCCTGTTCAAGGTGAGTGTCCACGTGCCCGAGATTCGGATCTCTCAACAACCTCCTGCAGTAGAACCGGAGGCAACCTCGGTTCAAGCGCCCGTCGCGGAAGTCTCCGAGGTGCGCAAATACCTTCTTTCCCTCGGCAACTCAGCTATTGCAGATCGCGGCTTCCAATGGCTGATGACGCTCTGCGCCTTGAGCATCTTCTTCATCGTATTTCTGATTGCGTGGCAGCTCGTCGCACGCTCCCAGATGTCCTGGCACGCATTCGGGATGAAGTTCTTCTACCAGATCCCCATCGATCCCTACACAAATCTTCCCAATTTCTGGGACCCGGTAAACAACCAGTTCAGCGCCCTGCCTTTTCTTTACGGCACGCTCTTGTCTTCTTTGATTGCGCTGGCCATCTCCGTTCCCATGGCCATCGGCCTTGCCATCTTTCTTACGGAAATGTGCCCCCGCAGGATTCGCGGCCCGCTCTCCTTTCTCTCTGAGCTTCTCGCCGCAATTCCCAGCGTCATTTACGGCTTGTGGGCTGTCTTCGTCCTCGTTCCCATCATGCGGGCACACGTCAACCCGCTCCTCGAGCAGTACTTCGGCTGGACCGGCCTGTTCACGGACTCAAACCCCACCGGTCTCGGCTTTACCACCGCAGGCATCATCCTCGCCGTCATGATCCTGCCCATCATTTCCTCGCTCACACGCGACGTGATGTCCGCCGTCCCCCATTCGCAGCGTGAAGCGGTTCTCGCCCTCGGCGCCACCCGCTGGGAAATGATCCGCACCGGCGTTCTGCGCAATGCCCGCATCGGCATCGTCGGCGCCATCATTCTCGGCCTTGGCCGCGCCCTCGGTGAAACCATGGCGGTGGCCATGGTGATCGGCAACTCGCCGGAGATTCATCGCTCGCTGCTCTCCAATGGCAGCTCCATGGCCGCCGTCATCGCCAATGAATACGCTGAAGCCGTCGGCGACATGCACTTAAGCGCCCTCACGGAAATCGGCCTCGCGCTGTTTGTCGTCACCATCATCGTCAATGCGCTCGCGCGCCTGCTCATGTGGGCCGTCACGCGGGGCACGCCTTCACAGGTGCATTAAGGAGACCCGAGTGCCCAGACAGGAATTCAAAATGCGCACCATGGTCCGGAGTTTCACTGACCACCTGGTCACCATTCTTGCCCTATTGGCAACTCTCCTCGTCGTCGCTCCGCTGGTCGCCATCTTCGCCTACCTCATCATTAAGGGCGGCAGCTCTCTCAACCTGGCCTTCTTCACGCACGTGCCCAGGCCCGTCGGAGAACTCGGCGGCGGCATGGCCAACGCCATTGTCGGATCGGCCATTCTTCTCGCTATCGCCAGCATCATCGGTGTGCCCATCGGCATCGGCGCCGGAATTTACCTCGCCGAGTTCGGCCGCAAGTCAAAACTCGCCAACGCCGTCCGTTTCACTGCAGATGTGCTCAACGGCGTCCCCTCCATCGTGATGGGCCTGGCAGCCTACGCGCTCATTGTCAGCCGGCAGAAGCACTTTTCCGCCCTCTCCGGCGGTGTTGCGCTGGCCATCATGATGATTCCCACCGTCAGCCGCACCACCGAGGAAATGCTCCTCATGGTGCCGCACGCCGTGCGCGAAGCGGCTCTCGGCCTCGGCCTGCCAAACTGGCGCTCCGTTCTCTCCATTACGCTCAAAACAGCCTCCCCCGGAGTCATCACCGGCTGTATGCTCGCTTTTGCCCGTGTCGCCGGAGAAACCGCGCCGCTCATCTTCACGGCGCTTGGCAACCAGTTCTGGAGCACCAACATCAATCAGCCGATTGCGGCTCTACCTTTGCAGATTTACATCTACGCGCTTTCGCCCTATGACGAGTGGCACAGGCTTGCCTGGGCCGGCTCGCTGGTGCTGATCGTGCTGATCGTTTTGGCCGTCTCGCTGGTCCGCATCGTCACCAGCCGCGGCGTTTTGAAAGGGGCAAGCTAACGTGGGCGTCGGTATTGAAGTCTCCAACCTGAATGCGTGGTACGGCACCAACCACACACTGCAGGACATCAATCTCAACATCCCTGCCAATCACGCCACCGCGCTCATCGGCCCCTCAGGCTGTGGCAAAAGCACCTTCGTGCGCTGCCTCAACCGCATGCATGAAACCAATCCCATCGCGCGCGTCACCGGCTCCGTGCG
>JAGWSG010000084.1 GCA_028876335.1 Acidobacteriota bacterium | reverse complement strand
CGACTCCACAAGTCGAACCGCCTCCTGCTTGAACTCAAGCGTGTAACGACCACGCGTTGCCTTCGTCATCTTCGTGTCCCTTTCGCCATTAAAACAGCTTGCTAAGGGATACGTTTGGCGGGGGCAAGGTCAGTTCATCCGCAAAAACTGGCTCTCTCAAAACTTTGAGAGAGCCATCTAGTTGCAACCCATCGTTCCCAAATCTTCGTTCGGGACACACTCAATTCCTATTTGGCACCACCTTGCCCATCCGACTTTGGATCCGTCGGCAGCGCAACAATCACTTCGCCCGGCTTTGCATAATGCAGTTGTTCGCGCGCCTCGTGTGCGATAGCGTCCGGGTCATTCTTCAGCCTGTCAATGTGATCCTTGAGCTTGGAGTTTTCCTGCTTCAGTTCCTCTATCTCTTTATCCAGTTGCTTGTGTTCCGTGCGCTGCTTCTGCCAGGCAGACAATCCATGCTTGCCGTTCACCACACTCCACCCCAGCAGTAATGCCAAAAGCACAGCAGCCACTGTGCCTGCCGGTTGCCACATCTTCTTCGCCCACGCTTGGACACGCACTTCCAGCGGTTCCACTGGCGTTGTCGTTCCTTTTTGTTTCTGCTGCTCCTGCATTCCACCTCAACCGCAGCAGCCTTTCCTGCTACTGCACTACAAATTCCTTGGCCGCCGCACTCAGCGCTTCCATGTCGGCTTCGCTGCGTGCTTCCGTATAGGCGCGCACCACGGGCTCGGTTCCGCTCAGCCGGTAGCATACCCACGATCCATCATCCAGAATCAGCTTCAGGCCGTCCGTCCGCACTACTTCAACAACCTTACGGCCGCTCAACTCCGTTGGATCGCTCTTCAATTTCTCAGTGAACGCGGCCTTCCGCTCCGGGGTCAAGTGGAAGTTCTCACGAACCGGATAATAGGAACCAACCTTGCCAAAGAGTTCCTTTAATTGCACTCCCAGACTTTTGCCACGTCGGGCAACCATCTCCGCAACCAGCAGTCCGGCCACTACACCATCTTTCTCCGGTACATGCCCACGAATCGTCAGTCCCGCTGACTCCTCGCCGCCAATCGCAATCTTGTCCGCGATAATCAGCTCGCCAATGTACTTGAATCCCACTGGGGTCTCATAAAGCGGAACGTCATGGTACTCGGCTAACGCGTTGATAAGGTTCGTTGTCGCAACGCTCTTGGCCACTCCGCTCTTCCATCCGCGTGTCTCGACAAGGTAATCGAACAGCAACGCGATGATGTAGTTTGGCTGGATGAATGTCCCATCACCGTCCACAATGCCGAACCTGTCCGCATCGCCGTCCGTCGCAATGCCAATCGCCGCGCCAATTTCCATCATCTTCTTCTTTGCGTCGCCCAGTAGGTGATCGTCCGGCTCCGGAGCATGGCCGCCGAACAATACGTCGCGATACTCATGGACCGTTTCCACGGTCACGCCAGATTCGCGCAGCAAATCGCTCGAATACCCCGCACCAGCGCCCCAGAATGCGTCGTACACCACCTTGATGCCAGACTTTGCGATTACCTTCAGATCTACCAGTTCTTTCAAGCGCTTCATAAAATCAGTCTTCACATCGACTGTCTCAAACGGTTTGGCAGGAACAGGTCCCGCAGGAACTGGCGTATCTCCCAGTGCAGCAATCGCTGCTTCAATCTGCTTTGTCACTTCGGGTAGGGCCGGAGCACCATCATGCGTCGAGAACTTGATGCCGTTGTACTCCGGTGGATTATGCGACGCTGTAAAGTTGATAGCGCCGGAGGTTTTCAACTGCCGCACAGCATATGCAATCGCTGGCGTCGGAGCAGCATCGGGAATCACAATCGGCGTTACATTGTGCGCAGCAAGCACACGTGCTGTCTCGTCCACAAAGCTCTCACCTAAAAAGCGCGGGTCACGCCCCACCAAAACACGATGCGGCTCCGGCTGTGTCTTAACATAGGCGGCAATCCCCGCCACTGCCCGGCGAATATTCGCCACCGTAAACTCATCAGCCACAATCGCTCGCCAACCGGAAGTGCCAAACTTAATCGCCGTCGCCATTGCTTCATCTCCTCAAAAATTGGGCTGTACCCGAATGTCCATACTGCAACAGCAAGCCGGGTGGAGCAAGCGGTGAACATCGAAAGTATCGCCCTCGACACAGATTTCTGCAGTTCCTCAAGAACCCGCTCGTACACTGTCTGCTGAGGTTTGTACCATGCCTGACTCCGCCTGCACAGTTCGCATCGTGCTCACCACTGCATCTTCCGCCGAAGAAGCGCAACGCATCGCGCGCACACTTGTCGAAGAGCGGCTCGCCGCCTGCACCACAATCCTTCCCGCCGCGCTGTCGATTTATCGCTGGCATGGAGAGATCGAATCCGCGCACGAATCACTTATCCTCATCAAAACATCGAATGAGCGCCTCGCCGCACTAGAAGAACGCCTGCACGCGCTTCACAGCTATGACGTGCCAGAATTCCTCGTGCTGAACGTCGACTTCGGCAGCCAAACCTACCTTGCTTGGCTCCAGGCCTCTCTTCAATAGCTTTAAGTACAACTCAACAAGCGGGCAAATCCATTCTATTCAACGCGATATTCCGTGCACCTTTTCGCTCCCTCTTTCAGCTCCTTGGTCTGGTATCCTAACGGTTGTTCTACCGTGATGCGTTGGCTCATGATCGCCCTTCTCGTTTCCTTGGGGGCGCTGCTTATTGCAGCGGCGGGAATGGCGCGTCACATTTGGCGTAGCCGCGCTCAAATTCGATCCAACCAGTCCAACGGCTCGCGGATTCCTCTTGAAGCCGGCGACGAGGTAGAAACAGAATCGGAATTGTAGGGGAAGCTAAGTGAACAAATCATCCGTTTCGCCGCAAGCTTCGCTTGCCTGCACCAAACTTGCGCCCTCTCTCGATAAGTCGCGAACTACCGAAATAATCCGTGCGACATTCATCGTCTTTCTGGGAAGTGTCTTCGTTGCAATCTGTTCGCACATTGCCCTTCCGCTTTGGTTCACACCAGTACCGCTCACGTTGCAGCCATTGGCTGTTTTGGTCATTGGCATGTTGCTTACTCCGCGACTCGCCGCGACCACCTTGTTTGCATACCTGGCTGAAGGTGTAGCCGGACTGCCCGTCTTCGCCCCTGGCCTGGCTTTCTCCACTGGCTTCGCTCATCTTTTTGGACCAACGGGCGGCTATCTGCTGGTCTATCCAGCGGCTGCATTTCTGGTCGCCGTCTTGTGGCGTCGTGGTGCCCGCACCTATTGGTCCGCACTCTTCAGCGCTGCTTCCGGTAATCTTCTTATCTTGGCTGGCGGCGCTCTATGGTTGTCCGCACTGACCCATGCGACAGTCAAAACCGCAGTCGCCCTTGCAGTCATTCCATTTCTTCCCGGTGATGCGCTCAAGATCGCCGTGGCGGCGGCCCTTGCCACCGGATGGGTGCGATTGCGCGATAAGAACTGAATACGATTTTGATGTCTAAGCCCTCGGCACCCGATGCCGAAACTATTCATATCGAGAGCATTGAAAGGACTAATTCTGCTGTGAGCACAACAAGTTCAAACACGGAAGCACCAAATGCTGTTAGAGAGATCACGATTGCGCATAGCCCCGACTCTGACGACGCCTTCATGTTTTATGGCCTTGCAACGAACAAGGTCCGCGTACCAGGCTATAAATTCACGCATACGCTCTGCGACATTGAAACACTGAATCGACGTGCGCAAAACGAGGCTTTCTTTGATGTAAGCGCCATCAGTTTTCATGCCTATCCTTACGTGCAGGACAGCTACACACTTATGGGCTGCGGAGGATCCGTAGGCGAGGGCTACGGCCCCATGGTTGTGGCTCTGCGTCAATACACGCCTGCGGAGCTCTCAAGCATCAAGATCGCCGTTCCTGGCACAATGACCACGGCTTATCTTGCGCTCAAGATATTTAATCCCGACATCGAAACCGAGGTTGTCCCGTTCGACCAGATCATTCCAGCCGTCGTAGCCGGCAAATACGACGCAGGCCTCATTATTCATGAGGGACAGCTCACATACAGTTCAAACGGGTTGTATAAAGCAATCGATCTCGGTGTCTGGTGGCGCGAAATGACCGGCCTCGTTCTTCCCCTCGGCGGAAATGCCATTCGCCGCTCGCTCGGACCTGAAGTTCACAAGATCGTTTCCGATGCCTTGCGGAACAGCATCCGCCATGCACTTGAACATCGCGAACAGGCACTCGAGTACGCTATGCAATTCGCGCGCGACCTTGACACGAACCTGGCCTCACGCTTTGTTTCCATGTACGTCAATGACCGAACCCTCGACTACGGTCTAGACGGTCGCAAGGCCATCGGCAAACTGCTCGAAATGGGGCATGAGAGGGGTATCATTCCTATCGAACCCAAGGTCGATTTCGTCGACTGACCGCTTTCTTAGAGGATGCTTGGAGCTCCAAAAACCTCGGATCTCCAAGCGTTTTCTGCTGGCGCAGTACTGCATCGCTACACATTTAAATCCTCAAAAAATCTTTCTAAACTCCCTCTAACAATCGCCGATAAGACCGCAAGAGGTTTGGCGGGCATGTTTCTCGGCAATCAATCTGGAATTCTCCTCATTTCGCGTGATCCTGCGCTGATTGCTGCATTCGAACCTCTGCTGCGCGATTCTGGAGCGCGTATCACGATTTCCTTTTCTCCAACTTCGGCCCTCGCAATCCTCGCCGCCCCGCAACCGCCCAGTCTTGTTTTGTATGACGCGGAGGCAGCACACTTGGATGGTGAATCGAGCTTTTGTCAGTGGCTTCATGAAGTACGCACCGCTTCCAACGGCCACCGCATTCCAGTCGTTCTTATTTCCGATTCCGCCCGCGAAGATTGGACTACCTGTCTAAACGACGGATCGCTCGACGATCTCATCCCACGTTCCATTGACTCAGCATTCTGGCGTCTTCGGATCTCCATTGTGTTGCGTGATTTTCATCGAATGCGCGAGCTGGACCGCCTACGCGAAAGCACCGCCATCGACGCACAGATGGATCGCTTGACAGGTATTTACAATCGCAATTCCATGCTGTCCGCGCTCTTTCGGGAAACTGATCGCGTTCAACGCATGAAGACGGCTCTGTCACTCATACTTTTTGATCTCGACGACTTCGGCAACCTCAATGCAAAACTAGGCTGTCAGACATGTGATGATGTGCTTTGCCAGATTGTCGGCCGAGCAATGCGCCTGCTACGCAGCTATGACCTCTTCGGACGTACCGGCAGTGACCAGTTTCTTCTTATTCTTCCAGGCTGTGGAACAGCCGATGCGCACATGCTCTGTGAGCGAATTCAGACAGAAGTTTTCGGTAAGCCCTTCACAATGAATCGGGAATCCGTCAGCATCTCGGCCTGCTTCGGCATTGCACAAAGCCGGGGCCGCTCACCGATCGTTGTGCTGCGCGCTGCCGAAGAGGCGCTCGCCGATGCCAAAGATGCGGGATACTCAATAATCAAAGGTGCCGACAACCGGAACATTGACAATCCCACAGCGGACTTTCTTTCATGCGGAAATAGCGAAGAAATTCTCACCTGGTAGTCAGCTCAACAGGATGTATTCAACCTTGCTTTTCTTAAACTGTCACAAGAAATTCCTGAAAAACTTCATTTGAAAGCAGGCGCCCGCGTACGGTCAGGCGCACACGCTCACCATCAATCTCCACAAGACCGTCTTCTTCCAGATGTCTTGCCGCATTCAGCGCCTGTCCCACGCGTTCCTCGCCAAACTCCGTTCGTAAAACCGCCGCATCCACTCCTTCATTGAGCCTCAGTCCCAGGAACCACGCTTCTTCATGTTGCCGATCCGCGTTCAACCAGGCAGTCTCGGCGTTGACGATGCCACCTGTCCCTTCAAGAAATAGCTTCAATTCGTCTGTCGTCGTCGCGCGTAATGCATAGCGATCTTCGCCCTCGGTCAGCAACATGCTCGAAGCATCCACACCGAGCCCCAGATAGGGCCGGCGCTCCCAATACCGCAGATTGTGCCGCGAGTAATATCCATGCCGGCTCATATTAGAAATCTCATACTGCGTATATCCCGCTTCCGTCAGCCGCTCCAAACCTCGCTCATACATCTGCGCAATTGCTTCGTCGGTGGGCACTAGTTCCGCTCCATAGCGCGCGCCACCCGCCAGAATTTCGCGGCCCAGCCGCGATTCCTCATCCACTTCCAGCATGTACACGCTCGCATGCGGCACGTCTGCCTCAACCAGCGCATCAAGTGATGCATCCCATGAACTCTGTGTCTGCCCGGAAAGTCCCGCGATCAAATCCAGATTAATATTTGCAATGCCCGCTGCGCGTAATCGCACTAGATCCTTGCGTACATCGTCAGCCGTATGTAGTCGTCCGCTGCTCTTCGCCTCTCGGTCCACAAACGATTGCACACCCAGGCTCGCGCGCGTTACGCCGGCCGCCGCCATTGCCTCCAGCGAATCATCGCCAATCTGGGCCGGGGCACATTCCACCGTAATCTCCGCGTTGCGTTCCACTTCGAACTCCGCATGGATTGCATTGAAGAGCTTTTTGATCAATTTGGCTTCGAGCAGACTTGGCGTTCCGCCGCCAAGGTAGATCGTGTCCACACGCCGCGGTAATTCCACGCCTGTGCGTTGCGTCCAGCTCCCGGCCGCGCGCATTTCTTCAATCAGTCTTTCCACATAACGCGCATGCTCGCTCGCCGGATACACGCCTGAAGCGAAGTTGCAATACGTGCATTTCGACCGGCAGAACGGTACAGAAATATACAGCCCCAGAGCGGAGCCCGTTTCAACTGCCATACACCCATTGTTTCATGCGTGGTTCACCCTGAAATTCGTATCCTGCCATCTTCCCGCCCCGGCGTGGAATCATAGAGGCAGGAGCTCATTTGCTTGAAAGTCTGGCCTATCCGCGCAGCCCTAGTCATTCAAACCATCTTGTGCCTTGCCCACCTTTTCCTTTACCTGACGTGGAGGCACTTTGGCTGGTCCCTGTCACCCATTGGGCTGAACACACTCCGCATTGCGCTCGCTCTGCTTTCTTTCTCCTTTATTGGTGCGTGCATCTTTGCCTTTCGCGTCGTTCATCCGTTCGTCGCACTCGCGTATAAACTCGCGGTTCTATGGCTTGGCTTTCTTCATCTGTTCTTTCTCGCGGCCGTCACAGCATGGGTCATCGATCCCGTTACACTGTTGCTTTCCAAGCCGGATCGCTTGGCCATCCGAGCTCATTTGGCAGCGGTTCTCCTGCTCACGGTTCTCATTCTTGCGCTCTATTCCCTTGCCAATGCACGCATCATCCGCACCCGCCGCATCAGCGTTCGACTCCCTAATCTACCTGAAGCCTGGCGTGGACGCACCGCGCTGCTTCTCACCGACCTGCATTTGGGCAACGTCAACAGCCAGGGCTTTGCGAGCCGCATCGCCCGTATGGCACGCACACTCAATCCGCATGTAATCCTTATCTCAGGCGATCTTTTTGACGGCCTCGCCGACAAACCTCTTGATCTAGCCGCGCCGCTCATCGACCTCGCAAACTCGATTGGCACCTATTTTGTCTCGGGCAATCATGAACAGTTTGGCGGAACGTCTCGTTACAATGATGCCTTCGAACCTACACCCATTCACGTTCTCGATAACCGCTCCGTGAATCTCGACGGTTTGCACATCATCGGTGTTTCCTATGAGCTATCCACTTCGCCCATATCCTTCCGTACCTATCTTCAGGACCTGAACCTCGCACCCGACCAGCCCAGCATCCTCCTGAATCATGTGCCTCATGGATTGCCCATTGTGGCTGAAAACAACGTCAGCCTCCAACTTTCCGGCCACACTCACGGCGGCCAGATGTTTCCCTTCAACTACCTCGCACGGCGTGCCTTCGGCCGTTTCACATATGGCCTTCAGCAACTCGACAGTCTGAAGGTTTACACTTCCTCCGGCGCTGGAACCTGGGGACCACCCATGCGCTTGGGCTCCGCTCCGGAAATCGTCCTCTTCACTTTCGAACCTTAGCCACTCCTCATACCCACTTCATTGCGATAGACTTCCTTCGACTCCAATCAAGGAAGATTTATGGCGCTCTCCAGAAAACGCTTTCACCTACTCCTCCTATCACTCCTCGTTGTAGCCTTCGCCATCGCACAGGTTGCCCAGGCACAGGACTCCACGCCCAGACGCAATCCTGACCTGTCCTTCCCCAACGTCCTCTACGGCGCGGCTTATTACAACGAGTACATGCCCGGCGACGATGCGGCCAAGGCTGCACGTCTGGAAAAAGACATTGCTCTCATGAAGGCCGCCGACATTTCTGTGGTCCGTATGGGTGAATCCACATGGAGCCTCTGGGAGCCGGAAGACGGTCACTTTGAATACGCCTGGATGGATCGCATTGTGGACGCAATGGGCAAGGCCGGAATCAAGGTCATTCTCGGCACACCCACTTATTCAATCCCCGCATGGATGGCGCACCAGCATCCGGAGATCCTCGCCGATCGCATTCCACCGGGCCCCTTCGGCGGTCCAGCTCAGCCTGTCGCCTATGGCATTCGCCAGAACATGGACACCGACTCGCCGGCCTATCGCTTCTATGCCGAGCGTCTGATCCGCCACATCGTCGCGCACTACAAAGACAATCCGACCGTAATTGGCTGGCAGCTCGACAACGAAACGTCCAGTTACGGTGCCGCCAATCCTGACGTCTTCATCGGCTTCCAGCACTACCTTGAAAAGAAGTTCAAGACCCCCGAAGCGCTCTCTCAGGCCTGGTTCCTCAATTACTGGGGCGAGAACATCCACACCTGGGAAGACCTGCCTAAGCGCGACGGAACTATCTCTACCGGATACAAGCTCGAGTGGACCCGCTGGTCGCAAATGCGCGTCACCGACTTCCTCCACTGGCAGGCTGAGCTTGTGCGCGAGTGCGCCGGTCCCCGCCAGTTCATCACCACCGACTACGGCGGTATGTTGAAGCGCGACGTAAACGAAGAAGACATCGCAAAGTCACTCGACATCGTGGCCAACAACATCTACCACGCCACACAGGACAATTACGACGGTTCCTATCAATCCTTGCAGTCTGATTTTGCGCGTTCGCTCAAACACTCTAATTTCCTGGTAACCGAAACCAACGCGCAGACCATCGGATGGAGTTCCGAGTCACAGTTCCCGCCCTACGACGGTCAACTCCGCGAAGACGTCTACACCTATCTCGCCGACGGAGCCAACATGGTCGAGTACTGGCACTGGGCCTCCATCGCCGCCAATCAGGAAACCTACTGGAAAGGCATCCTCTCGCACGATCTCGAGCCCAACCGCGAATACGCTGAGATGAGCAAGACCGCGCATGAGCTTAAGAAGATCGGCCCCCATCTCGTCGGTCTCAAAATTCACAACGATGTCGCCATCCTTTACAGCCGCGACTCGGCCAACGCCATCAGCTTCATGCCCTATGGAGGTGACGCTCCATCTCGCAGTTGGACCGGCGAGCCCGATGGCTATCTCTCCGTCCTGCAACAGATGCACAAGGCCCTCTACGATCTCAACATCGGCAGCGACTTCGTATTCCCTGAAACAACGGACTTCTCGCAGTACAAGCTGCTCATCGTCCCCGTACTTTACATCTCAGACGATGCCCTGCTCCAGCGCATCTCCAACTACGTAAAAAACGGCGGCCACGTCCTGATGACCTTCAAAAGCGGGTTTGCCAATGAAAACTCCGCCGTACGCTGGGTCCGGGCACCCGGGCCGCTTCGCGAAGCCACGGGCTTCAGCTATCAGGAGTTCTCCAACCTCGAAAAGCCTCTCTCGCTCAAAGGTGATCCCTTCCACGTCGGCGCGGAAGGCAACAAGGTCAAGTACTGGGCAGAGTTCCTTATGCCGGAACATGCGCAGGCAGTTGCCTATTATGACCACCCATTCTTCGGCAAATGGCCGGCAATCACTGAAAACCACTACGGCTCGGGCACGCTCACCTATGAGGGCACATTCCTCTCTGATCCGCTTCAATTGGCCATCATGAAGCGCGCCATCACAGAGGCGGGCCTTGCCTCAGGTGACCAGCAGCTACCCTCCAAGGTTCACATTTCCCATGGAGTTAACCGCATGGGCAAGAAGGTGCATTATTACTTCAACTACTCCTCGGATCCGCAGATTGTGTCGTACGACTATGCTGCGGGCACGAACCTCCTCGATGACAAGTCGGTTACCCACGGACAAAAGCTCACTCTCGCTCCTTGGGACCTGGCCATTATTGAGGAATAGAATGGTAGTGGTTTCTTCCCCACGGTTTTACGGCGAGGTCGATTAAAGGAGAACTCCCTCGTGGGCACCATAACTCAAGACACGCACATTCATGAGAGCCGGGGCATACGCACCCGGCTCTCTGGTTATCAGCTCCTATTAAATCCAAGACTCAACAAAGGCACCGCATTCACTGAGGAAGAGCGAGATACCTTCGCACTTCACGGCATGCTGCCTCCACACATCGGCACGCTGGAGGAGCAGCGCGACCGCCGCATGAAGGCATTCCGGGCATTGCCAAACGACTTTGCCAAGTACAGCTTTATGCGTAATCTTCAGGACGCCACTGAAACCCTCTTCTACTCCCTCATCGCGCACAACATGGAAGAGATGCTGCCGATCGTTTACACACCAGCTGTCGGCGAAGGCTGCCAGCGTTTTAGTGAGATCTGGCGCAAGCCACGCGGACTCTTCATCAGCTATCCCAATCGCAACCGCATCGATCAGATCCTTGCGGATCCACGCTTCGACGATATCCGCTGCATCGTCGTCAGCGATGGCGAGCGCATCCTCGGACTCGGCGATCAGGGTGCCGGAGGCATGGGTATTCCCATCGGCAAAATGGCGCTCTACACCGCCCTCGGTGGCATCCCGCCAGAGCACTGCCTCCCGGTCCTGCTGGACGTCGGCACGGACAATGAAGCCCTGCTCCACGATCCCATCTACATTGGCTGGCAACATCACCGCATTCGTGGCCAGGAGTACAACGACTTCGTCGAGCAGTTTGTCCAGGCAGTCGAGCGCCGCTGGCCCCACATCCTCCTCCAGTGGGAAGACTTCGCCGGCGAAAATGCGCTCACCCTGCTCGGACGCTATCGCGATCGCCTCTGCACCTTCAATGACGACATTCAGGGCACGGCTGCTGTCACCACCGCAACGCTGCTTGCCGCCATCAATGCCACCGGAGTTCCGCTCAAAGAGCAGACCATCGTCATGTTCGGTTCCGGCTCGGCAGGCATCGGCATCATTAATTTGCTTATCGCTGAAATGATGGAGGAAGGCCTCACCGAGGAGCAGGCGCGAAATCGCATCTACGCCTTCAATCGCTACGGACTCCTCGTCGAAGGCTGCCGCGGCGGCAGACTCAGTCAACAACCGCTCATGCGCAAGCGCTGTGAAATTGCCAACTGGAAGCTTGAAGGTGGCGAAGACATCACATTGCTTGATGTTGTGCGCAATGCACCCGTTTCCGTTCTGGTCGGCGTCTCTGCGCAGCCCGGAACGTTCACTGAGGAGATTGTCCGCACCGTCGCACGCAACACTGAACGGCCCATCATCTTCCCGCTTTCCAATCCCACATCAAAATCGGAAGCCATTGCACCAGACATCATGCGATGGACCGATGGCCGGGCGCTCATCGGTACCGGCAGCCCGTTCGCGCCCGTCGAAGTGAACGGCCGTCTCGTACCCATCTCGCAGGTCAACAACTCCTACATCTTTCCGGGACTCGCTCTCGGCATTCTCGTAAGCCGTGCGCGACGAGTCTCGGACGCCATGATCATGGCTGCGGCCAAGGCACTCGCATCGCTTTCGCCATCGCGCGTAGATAAGAGCGCCCCCTTGCTCCCACCCATTAGCGACTCGCGCAAAGTCAGTTTCATGGTCGCTATGGCGGTGGGGCGTCAGGCCATCAAGGAAGGCCTGGCAAACATCGACAATCCCGATACCCTCGTAGACGACATCCGCGACTATATGTGGGATCCGGTGTACCAGCCGTACGAGCGCGTCGACTAACCTCAATCGCTTCTGTGTTTCGGGGCCACCTTCGGGTGGCCCTCCCACTTGCAGATGCACATAATCCCCTTCCTGGGATAGGATGATGTGTCCTGCAAAATCGTTTAAGTGAGGGTATTCAATGAAGCGTCCAATGTTCTTTTTTGGGCGGGGCCCAGTTGCTCTGTTTGCTGTCGTCTTTCTCTTCGTCGGTCCGGCATTCGCGCAAAATCAGCAACCGGCCTCCAATAGTGACCACCCGTGGATGAACACCGCTCTCTCACCAGACCAGCGCGCTGACCTCGTCATCCAACAAATGACCCTCGACGAGAAAATCGCTCTCCTTCACGGTGTAGGCATGCCCACAGACGAACCCGTGACCCCTGAGAATGCCGCTTCCAATCGTGGTGTCGGCTACGCCGTCGGCGTTCCCCGCCTCGGCATTCCTGGCATTGATATGAGCGATGCCGCCTACGGCGTTCGTTCCAGCGGCGTCAACGGACGTTACTCCACTGCACTGCCCGCCAACGTAGCCGCCGCTGCCAGTTGGGACGTCGATGCTGCCTATCAGTACGGTGCACTAATCGGCCACGAACTCCGCGCTCAGGGCTACAACATGTCGCTCGGCGGTGGCGTCGATATTACCCGCGATCCTCGCAATGGTCGCACTTTCGAATATCTCGGTGAAGATCCCGTACTCGCCGGCACTCTCGTCGCCCAGCTCATCAAAGGCACGCAATCCGCTCACGTCATCGGAGACATTAAGCACTACGCTTTCAATGACCAGGAAAGCGGCCGCGATTCCGTTAATATCCACATCAGCAAGCGCGCCGCGCGCGAAAGCGACTTGCTCGCGTTCGAAATCGGTGTCACCAAGGGCCATCCTGCCGCCGTAATGTGCAGCTACAACCGCGTCAACGGCGACTACTCCTGCGAGAATAAGTGGCTCCTCACGGACGTTCTCAAGGATGACTGGAAATTCCCCGGCTTTGTACTCTCTGACTGGGGCGGAACGCACTCCACCGTCAAAGCCTCACATGCAGGCCTCGATAACGAAGAGCCCGGCGACTTTTACTACAGCGCGAAATTCAAGGCCGCCGTCGAATCCGGTGAAATCTCACAGGCCGAGCTCGACGAGCACGTCCATCGCATACTTCGCTCCATGTTCGCTGCCGGCGTCATCGATCATCCGCGCCAGCGCTTTGTCGTCGACCCCTTCAAGGGCTTTGAAATTGCTCGTAAAGAGGAAGAAGGCGGCATCGTTCTTCTCAAGAACGAGAAGAAGGCATTGCCGCTCAACGCATCTTCCATTCACTCCATCGCCGTAATCGGCGCTCACTCTGACGTTGGCATGATCTCCGGTGGCGGCTCCGCGCAGGTGGATCCCATCGAAGGCAACGCCATCATGCCTCCCGACAAAGGCGCAACGCATTGGATGGAAGAAATCTGGTTCCCTACCTCGCCTCTCAAAGCCATTAAGGCCCGCACACCGCAAGCAAATGTTACTTATGATCCGGGCACCGATCCCGCGGCTGCTGCTGAGGCTGCTAAGAAGGCCGACGTGGCCATTGTCTTCGCCTATCGCTGGGCCAGTGAAGCCATGGACATGCCCAACCTTTCGCTTCCGCATCATCAGGATGAAATTATCGCCGCGGTTGCGAAGGCCAATCCGCACACCATCGTTGTGCTTGAAACCGGCAACCCTGTCACCATGCCCTGGGTCGCCGCTCCCGCGGCCATTCTCGAAGCCTGGTTCGGCGGCAGTGACGGTGCGGATGCCGTGGCCAACATCCTCTTCGGCAGCGTGAACCCCTCGGGTAAATTGCCCAACACCTTCCCGCTCAGTGAAGCCGATCTGCCCCATCCGCATCTCACCACGCCACCGCCTGCCTCGCAGCGCTTTCCTGAATCTGCAACAGCCGAACAGCGTCACGCCGGTCTTCCACCCTTCGACGTTCACTACGATGAAGGCGCCATGGTTGGCTACAAGTGGTATGAAGCGAAACACAAGCCCGTCTTATTCCCCTTCGGATTTGGACTTTCCTACACAACCTTCGCTTACTCCGGTCTGAAAGTCTCTGACGGCGACATGGTCAAAGCCTCATTCACTGTCGCTAATACCGGCGGCCGTGAGGGCAAAGAGATCGCCGAGGTCTACGCCATGCTTCCTTCCGCCGCAGGCGAGCCCTATAAGCGCCTCGTCGGATTCACCAAAATCCCACTCGCTTCCAAAGAGAAGAAGACCGTCACCGTCGACATCGACCGCAAATACCTGTCCATCTTCGACGAACAGAAGAACGGCTGGTCGCTCCTCCCCGGCGATTACACCATCCTCGTCGGCGGCTCCTCGCAGGACACACCGCTCAAAGCGACCATCTCGCTCAAATAGAACAGTTGCAAAAAAACAAACGCCCCGGCTCCACAAGGAACCGGGGCGTTCGCATGATAGTGTCTAGTCTTCTTTCGGCACTTCCTCCAGCAGGCGCTTCCACGTCTTCTGGTTCTTCCTGAAACTCTTTTTAAGGTCTTCCAGAATCCGCTCGAAATCCGCATTCGTCTTCAAATTCTTCCACGCCGGATTCTTCTGGAACCACGGATAGTTCTCGTTGCCCAGGTAGATTGCGCGTCGCAGCCAGTGCAGCGCTTCCGTTGAGTCGCCGTCCACCGCAAAATACGTTGCCAGCCGGTACGCCATTTCGCCGTCAGCTTCGGCGGCTGTCAGCGTATCGTCCTTCAGCAGCGCGGCGGCACGTTCGCGCTCGCCCACCTGCGCGTAGCACATAGCCAGCGTCGGCACTGCGATCCGCAGCAGTTCGTCGTCGCGAATCACAGCCTCCAGAATCTCGATCGCCTTCTCCAGATTCCCCATGCGCATCTGCTGATAACCGGCCGAAGTGCGTAAAAGCGGATGTCGTGGTTCCAGCACCAGTCCCTTTTCCAGCTCGTCGCCCGCCAGCTCAATCTGGTTCTGATAGTGGTACACACGCGCGCGATGATTGTAGAGAATCGCCGCGTTCGCCGGATTCAGCTTCAGCGCCCGGCTGAACTCGCTCAGCGCCTCCTCATACATGCCGTCGCCGCGCAGGGCTATCCCGGCAACCATGTGTACATTCCAGTCGTTCACTGCCGTCGCCAGAAGGTTTGCAATTCCGTGGCGTGCGCTCTCTTTCTCGCCGCGCGAGAGCAACATGTAGACGCGATACAGATTAGGCTCACGCGCCGCCGGATCTATCCTCAGCGCTTCGTCGAATGCGCGTCGTGCGCGCATCACATGCGTCTGCCCGCCAAATCCATGGCGCGCGTACTGCAGTTCAGAAAGTCCCAGTCCACTCCATCCCAGAGCGAACTCAGCATCTTTCTCCGTCACTTCTGTGAAAAGCTTCTGCGCCCGGTCCAGGTCGGCTCGCGCACCAGTGCGCACCATGAACGCGCTCAGCATCGCTCGCGCCTGCAAATAAGTCTCACTCACCGTCGCGGGCAGCGGTGCTTCGCGTACGCCGCTCATCCGCGATGTCTCAAACTTATCGCCTGCACTCAGCCCATGCAGTGAGGCAAACACCTCGCTGGAAATCTCCGACTGTACGGCAATCAGATCCAGGGAATCTACCTGCATGGCACCGCCCGATTTCACACTCTGCCCAGCCACATCCAGCAGTTGCCAATTCATGTCGAAGCCCTGGTCCGTGCGTGCAAAACTCCCCGCTAGCACGTACGCCACCATAAGTTTCTGTCCCACTGCAAGCGGATCCATCTGGCTAATCGGCAACGACATGAGCGAACTTGACGGCCGAACAATGAGTGCCGGAATCCGCGCCAGCCTTGTCGCAATCGCATCGGCCAGGGCGTAACCATACAGTGGAGAAACATCCTTCGCGCCAAGATTGGTAAACGGAACCACAACCAGCGAATTCTGGTGAACGTGTTCGCCCGCAGATTCTCGGAATCGCTCCGCAAGCATTGACAAAATACCCGTGGCGCGCTTTTCTGACTCCGCATCTTCTATCGGCAGCTGCGCCGCCGCATCGCCGGGAATAATTCCCGTCTCAATCTGCTGTGTGCGCATAATTGTCTTCAACGCATCGCGCACTTCACCTGCGCTCGTATAGCGCATTGCCGGATTCTTCTCGAGACATTTCTCGATGACACTTTTCAGCTCCGCAGAAATTCCCGGCACAATCTCGCTTAAGTCCACCGGATCGGAAAACTGAATCGACCGGATCGCCTGAAAATCTTCCGCGTCGGGCCGCGCGAAGGGATGCCGGCCGCTTACAAGTTCATACAGAATCACTCCAAGCGCCCACACGTCCGACTGCACGCTTGAATGCCCTGTAACGAATTGTTCCGGAGCCATATAGCGAATCGTTCCACCACGAGCGGTATAGGTGGCCGCCAGGCTGGCATCTTTCGCCAGTGCGGGTTTCGATGGATCGAAACTCGTATCCTCTGGCCGAAGGCGCCGCGCCAAGCCGAAGTCGAGGATTTTAACTTGCCCGCCGTCGGTCAGCATCACGTTCTGTGGCTTCAGGTCACGATGAAAGATCCCTAAAGCATGGGCCGCCTGCAGACCATCCGCAACCTGGATGCCTACACTGAGAACAAGTTGCGGTGTCCCTGGCCCGCGCTCAATCAGTTTGTCCAGGCTCTTGCCCGGAACGTACTGCATCACTATGTAGCCTTCGTCGCCGGCTTCACCTACTTCGTAAATTCCGCAAACATTCGGATGCTCAATTGCGGAAGCCAGTCGCGCCTCCCGCAAAACAGTCGTGCGCATCTGCTGTGCACTCAGCAATCCGGCACGCAGAATCTTTAACACCACTGGTCGCTCCAACAGCGTATCGTTTGCCAGATACACCACGCCACTCCCGCCTGCACCCAGGCGACGCTGTATCTCGTAGTGTTCAATCATCCTGCGCTTCATAAGTCTTAATTAAGTGTATCGGTCAGATGATTTACTCGTCTCAGAATTGGGTTTTCTGGAGGTAAAAAACAAAGAGCGTCGAGTACCGACGCTCTCTACACCACTATTTTCTTTCAATATCCTTTAACTATTCTCTGGCGACGTCCATCAATGTCCTCGCCGTACCTGACCCTCTGCAACCGGTGTCGGTGGTTCGTTCGCAATTCGTCTTTGGCCGCGAAATCCAAAAATCGTCATCGTTAGTCCAAAAACCAGAAGCACCAGTCCCCACCACAAGTTCGCATTAATTCCCAGGCTCTTCGCATAAAGTGCGGCATCGCCGTTAGTCGCCATTCCATACAGCGACATGATCACGCCCGTCAGCGTGAACATCAGTCCCATCGGCAGTCGTAAATCGAGATTCATTCGTCCGCTTCCTCTCTAGGCAAAGAATATATTCAGTGCAATTGCGCCCAGCAGCACGGCCACTCCAAGTGCCTCAGGCCGCTTCCACCACGGAAGGTGTGCATGTGAAGGCATCTTGGTGAGTGACTTCACCAGTCCTACCAATTCTGAATCTGGCTTCGGCTTGGTAAACAGGCTCACCACCATGGCCAAAATAAAATTCACGCTGAACGCAACAATCGCCCCATAGAAGTTCTGCGCCATGTCGCTCGGATAGTAGTGCAGTACCGTAATCCATCCGCCATGAATGCCCGCATGTGCTTCCGCCGGTAGTGTCAGGCCGTGATGCAGTACAGCCGCCAAAGTACCTGCCACCAGGCCCGTGAATGCGCCATGCCCCGTCGTCCTCTTCCAGAACATGCCCAGCAGAAATGTCGCAAACAGCGGAGCATTCACAAAGCTGAATACAAGCTGCAGCGTGTCCATAATGTTGTTAAAAGCGATTGCCGCAAATGCAGTGCCAATCGATAACAATATTCCACCCACAGTGGCCCATCGTCCCACCGCCAGGTAGTGCTTGTCGCTTGCGTTCTTGTGAATGTAAGACTGATACAGGTCATACGTGAACACAGTATTGAATGCCGTCACGTTGCCTGCCATACCGCTCATAAAGCTGGCCATCAGCGCCGTCAGTCCCAGACCCAGAATGCCCGTCGGGAAATAGTGAAGCAGCATATTCGGCGTGGCCATGTCGTAGTCCAGCAGCGGCTTCCCGCTTGCGTCATACATCACTTTACCCGTCACCGGGTTTACCTTCGCCGGAATCAGACCCTGCCCTTCGCTCGCCGTCTGTGACACCACAGTCGTTTCATGGATAATCACGCCGTTCCGTTCCGTCACGGTTGTCGTCGTGTGTGGTGTAGGCAAGCCAATTGCGATCAGGCCCGGAACAATCACAAGAAAAGGAAAGAGCATTTTGGGCACTGCGGCAATCAAAGGCACTTTCCGCGCCGACTCCATATTGTCGGAGGCCATCGCCGTCTGGATCACCAGAAAGTCTGTGCACCAGTAGCCGGCGCCCAGCACAAATCCCAGGCCCATGCCAAGACCAATAATGTCCACTCCCAGCGTATTGGTGCTGGCATGCATCATTCCGTGCCATTCGTGCGCCATGCGCGGGTCCACATTCGAGACCGCGGCCTTCATTCCTTCCCAGCCACCAATGTTCTTCAGTCCCAGTAGCACCAGAGGAAGAAAGCCGGCCACAATCAGGAAAAACTGCAATACCTCGTTGTAGATCGCGCTCGTCAGTCCACCCAGGAAGATGTACAGCAGCACAATGATGGCAGACAGCACAATTGAGAAGGTGAAGATCCAGCCCTGCGGCCAGCCCAGCGCGAAGAACAGTCCGTCAAAAATATGTAGCGCTTGAATCAAACGCGCCATCGCATACATCGAAATACCCGAGGAAAACACCGTCATCACCGCGAAAGAGCATGCATTCAGCGCACGTGTCTTCTCGTCAAAGCGCAGCCGCAAAAACTCAGGCACGCTGCGTGCTTTTGAGCCGTAGTAGAACGGCATCATAAAAATTCCCACAAAAATCATCGCGGGAATTGCGCCCAATCCATAGAACTGCGCCGTCGCCAGGCCATACTTGGCGCCGCTGGCTCCCATGCCAATCACTTCCTGCGCGCCTAGATTGGCTGAGATAAATGCCAGCCCGCAAATCCAGGCAGGCAGCGAGCGTCCCGCCTGAAAAAAGTCCTTGCTTGTCTTCATGTAGCGCTTCAGGGCAAAGCCAATGCCCAGCACAAACACGAAGTACAGCAGCATGATCATCCAATCGACATGCGTCAGTTTCAAAACGGCTCCTTGCGTTCACAACCCTGGGAGTGAGGAAGAAGATACAGGTACGGAAACAACTCTACGCAGACGGCCTTGATTCCGTCCAGCAAAAATTGTAAATGTTTTCAAAGCCGCCGAAGCCCATCCTGGAATCTCCGCTTTAAACCACCCTCACTGGTCGCCTCAGGCTACTTCGCGGCCGGTGCCGACGGCGTCAATCCGTGCCGCAGCATGATCTCCACCAGTTTCCCCTTGTCCGGCGGTCCACCGGCTGCAGCTTTCATCACGTCTGACACCTCGCGAAAATACTCCGGCCCAATTGCCGCCGGCGTGATGACGCAAAGACACTTCACATCTTGCTCCGTGTCATTATCAAAGCGATGCACAGCGCCGCGTGGAATGCATAGCGCCTGCCCCGGACCCACTTCGACTGTGCTTCCGTCCACTGTCCATCGAAGAAATCCTTGAATACCGTAGATCGTCTCTTCGTAGTGATCATGGCTGTGTGCTGGAGCCATCAGCTTCTCTCCACCCAGCACCGTCAGCTCAAACATCGCAACACTACCGTTCGATTCTGCCCCCGTCACTAAAAACCGAACGGAAAGCCCGCCTAGCCCGATCAGTTCCTCGGCCGGATTTACTCCAGATTGTTCTGTCTGCTGCATCGCACACCTGCCTCTTTTGGTAAATCGCATTTACCGTGCTAGGATAGTAAACAGAATTTACTATTTATGTCAAAGAAGATTCCCGCAACTCTTCCTTCGGAGCACATCCTCATCGGCGCGCTCTTGCGGCTCCCTGCCCAGGCCATCCATCGCCGCATCATCGCTGACCTCAATGCCACCGGATTCTCTGACCTTCGTCTGCCCCACATCGCCGTCTTCCAATACCCCGGCCCGGATGGCGAAAATCCGTCCATCCTCGCCAAGCGCGCCGGCATGAGCAAACAGGCCATGAATCAACTCCTTGGCAGCCTTGAAGATTTCGGCTACCTCCTCCGCACCAAAGCTCCTGAGGAAGGCCGCTCGCGCGTCGTCCGCTTCACCCAGCGCGGCCGGGACGCCTACAACAGAATCTCTGAAATTTTGCGCCAGGTTGAAAAGGAATGGAGCCGTGAACTCGGCTCTGCCCAATTCACCCAGCTCAAATCATTGCTCGTTCGCGTCTGGAATTCCCCTTTGGTAGGCAAAGAATCCTGACATATTTGCCGCCACCACCCGGCATTTCTCATTGACAAGTCTCGCCTGCCCTCCTATACACTCTCCAAATTCGAACAATCTATTCGAATTTGTTTAATCTCTCCATGTCCACGTCGCCTACCTCCGCTCCCTACCGCGCTCACCGTGAGCGCCAGCGCCATCGCATCCTTGACGCTGCCCGCAAGCTTTTTGACAGACTAGGTATCGACCGGATCGCAGTCTCTGAAATCGTCGCTGCTGCCGGCATTCGCGCCTCCACGCTCTACGAATACTTTTCCAGCAAGGACGAAATCGTCTGGGCCCTCGTCGAGGAGCACATGCGCGAATCAGCTGTGCGCGCCTCCGCCGCCCTTGACGCGGTCAAGGGCACTGCCCTCGACAAGATCTCGGCTCTCTTTCATTCCGCTGAAGACGAACTCCTGCATCATCCCGAGCGCGTCCGTTTCATGGCTCAGTTTGACGCAATGTACGCGCACGACTGGTCCGTCGAGCAGCTGCTCGCCGTCGAAGACAGAGTTTCTGTCGGGCGACTCAAGGGCCTCGAGTCCATCATCCGCCAGGGCATAGCAGACGGTTCTCTCCGCCCCGACCTCAACCCACGCCTCACCATGCACGCCGTACTGAACACGCTGGTCGGCACGCAGCGCCGTCTCGCCTCACTGGGCCCGCGCGTAGAGAAAGAGTACGGCAAATCAGTGCACCAGCTCTTCCGCGAGTCCACACGCATCCTCCTTCTCGGACTCAGCGCGCCCATGAACAAGGCGCACAAATCCAAACCGCTCTCAAGCTCCAAAGCTACTTCGCCCAAAAAGAGATAAGCCATGCACAAATCATTTAGCCTCGCCCTCGCCACTGCGCTCACTCTCGGAGCCCTCTTCGCGCAGTCTGCCCTCAACGCTCAAGCCGCAGACTCCTCTTCGCCCAGACAGGCGCTCACTGCCGACGCACATTGGAAGTTCTTTCTCGGAGATCCGGCAAATGCGCAAGCCCCATCGTTCAGTGACTCATCCTGGCGCAGCGTCACTCTGCCGCATGACTGGAGCATCGAAAGTGCTCCAAGCAAGGACAACCCTTCCGCCGGCGGTGGCGGCTACTTCCCCGGTGGCATCGGCTGGTATCGCCGCACCTTTACCGCGCCCGCTTCTTGGAACGGCAAACAGATCACCGTCTACTTTGAGGGTGTCGCGGCCAATGCCACCATCTACCTCAATGGCCACGAACTCGGCATTCACCCCTACGCGTACACCAGCTTCCGCTTCGATCTCACTCCCTGGCTCAACATCGGCAAATCCAACGTACTCGCCGTTCGCGTTGATGATTCCCAGCAGCCCGCCAGCCGCTGGTACATGGGCGCTGGCATCTACCGTCACGTCCACGTCATCGTCACCGATCCTGTTCACGTCGCGCCTTGGGGCGTCTTTGTCACCACGCCTGAAGTCACAGAGGACGCGGCCAAACTCGTAGTCAAAACCTCCGTTGCCAACAGTACGTCACAGTCCGCACAGGTTTCCGTTGAAACCGAAATCCTCTCGCCCACGGGTGAAACCGTCGCGCACGCATCTTCGCCGCTCACCGTAAATGAAAAAACCAACGCCGAGGCCACCACCGATCTTTCAGTCGAACACCCTAAACTCTGGTCGCCCGCATCGCCTCATCTCTATCGCGCAGTCACGACCGTCCTGCAAAACGGCAAGCCCATCGACCATACTGAAACCACTTTCGGTATTCGGACCATCGCGTGGTCTGTCGAAGAAGGCCTTCTCCTCAACGGCAAATCCATCAAGCTCCAGGGCGGCAGCGTGCATCACGCCAACGGACCACTCGGCGCGGAAGCCCTCGACCGCGCAGAAGAGCGCCGTGTGCAGTTGCTCAAAGACGCCGGCTTCAACGCCGTCCGCACCGCACACAATCCGCCTTCCCCTGAATTCCTCGCCGCATGCGACCGCCTCGGCCTTCTCGTTCTCGATGAACCCTTCGACGTCTGGAAGACGAAGAAGGTCGAGTATGACTATGCACATCTCTTTGATCAGTGGTGGCGCAAAGATATTGACTCCATGGTCCTGCGCGATCGCAATCACCCTTCCATCATCATCTGGGGCATCGGCAATGAAATTCCTGAGGCCTGGACTCCTGCCGGCGCACCCATCGCCAGGCAACTGGCCGGCAGCATTCGCGCCCTCGACAACACCCGACCCATCACGGAAGCCTTCCCCGGTGCGACCTACACAAAGAGCATTGACGCCGTAATGGCCCAGCTCGATATCGCCGGCTATAACTACAACCTCGTCCAGAACAGTCAGAAGGATCACGAGCGGGTTCCCTCACGCATCATGGTCAGCACTGAGACCATGCCCGCCAACGCATTCGCTCAATGGAAGACCATCCACGACCATCCCTATACCATCGGTGAATTCGTTTGGACCGCAATGGATTATCTCGGCGAATCCGGAATTGGAGCTCCCGTCATCCTGCCTGACGCACAAGCAAAACAGGCTGACAAAGTTGTCGAAATGATGAAGAGCGCGATGGCCAACATGGGCGCCGACGGCAAGAATCCATTCGCCGGATTTGCAGAGCAACAGAAAAAGCAGGACGAAGAGGCACGCAAGAAAAGCGAAGAAGAGGCCGCCCAGCAGAAGAAGGAAGCCGGCAATCTCATGAGCCTCATGTTCCACGGCTACCCGTGGCACGCGGCAGACTCCGGTGACATCGATATCACGGGCCACCGCAAGCCGCAGTCCTACTATCGCGACATCCTCTGGAAGGGAGGCAACCAGGTCTACGCCACGGTCCGTACTCCTCTGCCCGCAGGCGAGCAGTATGTACAAATCGGCTGGAGCGTCTACCCTACCCTGCATAGCTGGACATGGCCCGGCCAGGAAGGCAAGGACATGCAGGTTGAGGTCTACGCCGGAACAGAGAAAGTCCGTCTCTACCTCAACGGCAAACTCATCGGCGAGCAGCCCACCGGAGTCAACGAGCAGCGCCGCGCGCTCTTCACCGTTCCTTACGCACCCGGCACGCTCAAGGCCGTCGGCATCAATGGCGATCAGGAAGTTGCAACCAATGCCATTGAGACCGCAGGCGCACCCGCTGGCATCAACCTCACAGCTGACCGCACAACCCTCCACGCTGATGGCGAGGATCTCTCCTACGTCACCGTCGAAGCCGTAGATGCAGAAGGTCGAATTGATCCCAACAACTCAGCCGAAGTTCATTTCACCGTGTCGGGACCGGCCACCATCGCTGCCGTCGGCAATGGCGACGGCCAAAGCACTGAATCCTATCGCGGCAATCAACGTGCACTCTTCCACGGACGCGCACTCGTCATCCTCCGCACCACCACCGGCACCGGCGCCATTCACCTTGAAGCCACCGCACCAGGCCTGAAATCAGCAAGCGTCGAACTGCACGCAGAACCCGCCGCTCCAACGGCAATGCTCCAGTAATCGCATTTCACCTGATTCTTTCTCGGCGCGTGCTTTTCCAATACACGCGCCGAGCATGCCCTAAGTCTTCTCTTCCGAACATCTCCCCTTCAGCAGATAAACTAGATCTGTATGATTCCCACACTCACATGGACCGACGAGGGCGTGCGCTTCATCGATCAAACGAAGCTGCCCCTCGAAGAAAGTTACGTACTCGCCACCACCGTCGATGAAGTTGCAGACGTCATCGTCACCATGGTCGTCCGCGGCGCACCGGCCATCGGCGTCTCCGCAGCCTATGGTGTCGCCCTCGGCGCGCACAACACCCGGGCCGCGACTGTCACAGAATTCGCACCTGAGTTCGAGCAAATTTGCACGCGTCTGGCGGGCACACGCCCCACAGCGGTCAATCTTTTCTGGGCCATCGACCGCATGAAGAAGCTGTTCGCGTCGGAACTCGCCGCCGGCACACCGCTGTATCAGATCAAAGTAAAGATCCTGAATGAAGCCCACGCCATGTACGACGAAGACATCGCCGCCTGCAAAGCCATGGGCGCCCACGGCGGCGCTTTGCTTCCTGATGAAGGTGGCGTGCTCACCCATTGCAACGCCGGAGCTCTCGCAACCTGCGGATATGGCACCGCGCTAGGCGTCATTCGCTCCGCTGTTGAAATGGGCAAGAACATCCATGTCTACGCCGACGAGACCCGTCCCTTCCTGCAGGGCGCGCGCCTCACCGCGTGGGAGCTCATGGCTGACGGCATTCCCACCACCGTCATCTGCGACAACATGGCCGCCAGTCTCATGCGCGCCGGAAAAATCAAGGCCGTCGTCGTCGGTGCTGATCGCATTGCCGCAAACGGCGACTTCGCCAACAAGATTGGCACCTACAACGTCGCCATCCTCGCCAAAGAGCATGGCATCCCGTTCTACTGCGCCGCACCCTGGTCCACCATCGACATGGAAACGCCCACCGGCGACGCCATTCCCATTGAAGAACGCAACCAGAAAGAAGTCACGCACCACGGCGGCAAGCAACTCACGCCCAACGGTGTCGGCATCTGCAATCCGGCCTTCGACGTAACACCGGCCAAATACACCACAGCCATCATCACGGAACGCGGAGTCCTGCGCGCACCCTACGCCGAGTCCCTGCGCACAATGGAATTGGCCGCGAAGTAACGCGGCCATGCCCTTTCCGTTGCTACACAAGCGAAGCGGTCTAAAGTTAGAAGTGACCGTGCTTCCTCTCCTCGCCATCTTTCGCCTGCGTCAGCGCTCGCTAGTGCGCGCCATGGCTTTGTCGCTCATCGCCTTCTTCTCCAGCCTTCGCCTCGCCGGCTTTCCGTATATTCAGAATCTCCACGGCTCGCGCTGGCAATGGGCCATCCTCCTCATTGCTTTCTGGGCAATGGCGGAAGCTGCGCGCTGCCTCCAGCGCAAATGGACCCTTTACCACGCCGCCGCGCTCCTCATGCTCTACAACGACCTTATGATTCTCATGCTCGTCGTATTCCTGGCGCTTTATCAATAACCTGCCAAACATTCACCCTTGAAAATCTTTCCCCAAACTTTCATGTTCCCCGTGTAGCATGGGCTGCAAGAACCACATCCCCGCCAGCCCACCAAGGAGGCTGCCGGTACATTACCCCCACCGCACCGGGTCCGTCCTTGTCGTGCGTTGTTTCAGGAGGAACATATGTTGAAAGGCTTTCGTGATTTTGTTTTTCGCGGAAATGTGATTGACCTCGCAGTTGGCGTCATTATCGGCGGCGCATTCGGCACCGTCGTCACCTCTCTCGTCAAAGATGTGTTCACGCCCTTCATCGGTGCAATGGTCGGCAAGCCTGATTTCAGCGCCATTAAGGCCGGCCCCGTCCTCATCGGCAACTTCCTCAACGCCGTCATTGCATTTCTGTTGGTTGCCCTGGCCGTCTACTTCTTCATCGTGCTCCCCGCCAATGCGCTCGCCGCCCGCATGAAGAAGCCCGAGGCCCCTGCCGCTCCCACCACCAAGCCCTGCCCAGAGTGCCTCAGTGACATTCCTCTCGCTGCAAAGCGCTGCGCACACTGCGCCCAGCCCGTCGCCTAGGGAACACAAGATCAAAGGCCCTCCGCACCGCAGGCGGATGTTCGCTAAAAGACGCCTATCGCCACCGGCCCCAGCCTCTTCGGCAACTGCGCCGCCGTCCCCGTCACCGCTTCAAACTTCCTTCTTCCTTCCACTTTCAACGGACGCACAAGATAGTTCACCTTCTTCTTCACGCTGAAGGTCAGCAGATCGAAATTCACCTTTGTCTTTACTGTCTTTCCCGTCTTGCCATCCAGCACTGCTACGCCTTCACCCGGCCATGGGTTTCGCAACGTCACATCTTGATCGAGCCCCGGCTCCAGCACCACTGTGGTTGCACGTCCATTGCGCGTCTGCACGTCCACGCGCATCTTGCCCTGCACCCATACACTGCCGTCCACATCCCATCCCGGCGGCACCGCTGGCGCAATGCGCAACACACCGTCGTAGTCCTGCACCAGCATTTCCTGTAGAGCCAGCGCCGTCACGCCCGCCTGCTCCACATAAAACTCTGTGTCCGTCTTACCCCACTTCGCCATGCCGTTCGGATAATTCTGTGAAACCTGGGCCAGCATCTTCAGCGATTCGCCCACCTGGCCTCCCATGTCCAGCCGCGCCGCCTGCACCGGGTCGTAGCTCCAGTCAATCGACATTTTGTTCAGCCGGTTCTCATACGTCCGCACAGCCAGGGGAAACTCGTTCGAACGATCCCCAATCAGCCCATAGGGCCAAACCGGCTCCAAACCAATATTTTCCTGGTTGTGGATCTCCGCTGCAGGCCGGTACGAGTCCGCAATCACGTCTTTTCCTTCAGCATCTGCTGCCTTCGAAACCAGCTTCTTCCTGTCGTCAATTGCCACCCGAGGAAATGCCGGAACATCCTTCAGCGCCGTCTGCAATCCAAATGCAAGGTTGTGATCCTGATCCAGCATCTGCGTTGCCTCAATCACAACCGGATACAGCACCTTGATCGCCGACAGATCCGTCGTCGGATCCACCACGTCCCACTGGTTCTCATGTGCATTCGATGGGAATGTATGCAGCAGGCCATCCTTGCCCTGGTGCTGAGCGGCCAGCAAAAACCGCGCCGACGCATCCATAATCGGAAAATACTTCTCCAGAAAATCGTCGTCGTCCGTCGTCAGATATTGCCGCCAAACCCACAATCCAATTTCCGCACCCGTCGACTGTGTACGCGCGTTGTAATACGGCTTTGAATCAAGGTCGCAGTTCATCCCTATCGCAGGCGGGTTCCACGCGCCCTCATATTCAATGCCCTGTCCGTTGAAGCGCATCGTCTCCGGAACACACACACCGTCCATGTTGTGCATGTGATCGCGTGTCCACTGGTACAGGTTCGGCAAATTGTCCCGATACAAATTGAAATAAGGCGCATTCAAATCCCACAAACCCGCGCCCAGGTTCGCAGCCACCTGCATGCGCAGGTTCCAGTGCCAGAACGCCGCCGGATCCCATTTGTGCGTGTCACCCGCCGAGGAAATCATGTCCGCCACGCCCGCCTGAGTGCCAGGCCACTTCTCGCCCCGCTCGCACGCAGCCACATACATATAGATCGTCCGCAGATTCTCCATGTAATCGCCCACGCCATCCGCAGACATTACGCGAATCATCGCCGCCTTCTTCCAGAAGGCTCGCCACCACGCCGCATGCACCGCCACACTCAAGTCCGTCCCCGCATCCGTCAGCGCGCGCGTCGCAGCCATCTGTGGCTCCGTCGTTCCATCAAAGTTCGGAGCCGCCACCATCACGCGAAAACGTCCATTCGCGCGCGGCATAAAACGCAGCGTCAGCATCCTCTTGTTTGTCACCGTCGCCTGCACATTCGTGCCGTCCGCCGTTACCACTGCAAGCGAACCAAAATGCTCGCCAGAAGCGCCTGGCTCCTTGTCATCCAGCCAGCTCTCAGCAAACCATGCAGCGCCATGCAGAGTTCCCGCCATCGGCGTGCGCGGCTCCCATAGTCTCAACTCAACCGTCTGCTCCACCTTCGGGTCCGCGCCTGTTACTTCGACCACCAGTGCATCGGCCTTGGTCTCCACATAGGCCAGTGCCGTCATTCCGCCGCCCCGCTCCACAAACGTACCGCTATACAAATCCAGCCGCCCAGCATAATCCTTCGCCTGCGTCAGCTTCATCAATCCCGGAATCACCAGTTGCCCCGCAGACAATCTTCGCGGCATCGTGTCGTCGCGGTTTAACTGCACGGTCATGCCCTCAGCCGACCACACCGCCGCGCCTAACCGTCCGTTCCCCAGTGGCATCGCCTGTGCCGCTTCCGTGTTCGCGTGCAGCAGCACAATGTCTGACCGGCCAACCACGCCTTCTTCATTCACATGGAACGACCCCGCATTCCACGCTGTCGTCACCGTCGCCGGCGCACTGCTCTGCGCCCACGCGCCCATCGCGCAAACAACAATTGCACACACTGCCAAAATCCTCGAGTGCCTCAAAGGGGAGTCTCCTGAAGAACAATTCCGTATCGAAACAATCCTACCCGCAAGTGCGTTGTCGCTCACCATATTTCCCGCGCACGCCTCATTACTCTTGGCGTACCATCAATAAGACTCAAGACACGCCTCATAGCTCAAACCCGCGCGAGGCTCAATGAAAATCGGCTGCTCGACAATCGCTCTTCTCGGTTTGCTCGTTGCGCATTGCGTTCACGCACAACTACCAAAAACAACACCCAGCCCATCCAGCAAGCCTGAATTCTCTATTCATGTCACACAACCTCGCGCACCGTTCAAGCTTGGGAAACCTGTGGTGATCAATGTATCGATCACCAATGTCACAAAACACGACATCCTTTGGGAGTCTTGGTTCAGTATGAGCAAGGATCTACCCTATATGTCCTGTCGTTTTCTTCTCGAACGGAGTGGCAAGGAAGTTGAGACCACTTATTTTGATCGCTACATTACCGGTCGAGGGAGACCTGACGACCCGTTCAAGGTTATTAGCGGTAGCGCTGTCCTGGTGCCAAAACCTCCCGGCAAAATGTTTGAAATGAACATCGACCTGACCCGCCTCTACCAAATCACCAAGCCGGGAACCTACACGCTCCACATAAGCCGCTACGACCCGGCAACAAAAACCACCGTCTCCGCCAACACCGTCACAATCCAAATCGAGCGCTAAACGTCTCACCAGCACCTGACCCCTGACCCCTGACCCCTGAAAAACTAATCCAGCCCCCGCAGTGCCGGCGACCCCGCATAGAAACCAACGAACGACAGAATCGCCACGCCCGCCATTCCCGCCAGCACATGACCCGTATCAGCATGCCGTGACAACTCACCCGCCAGCAGCGACCCCAGCGGCGGCAGTCCCAGAAAACTCGTCGCGTAAATGCTCATCATCCGCCCGCGCATCTCGTCGGATGACAAATGCTGCATGCTCACGTTGAAACACGAAATCATCAGGATGCCGTTGTAGCCCTCCACCAGCGCCAGCCCGGCTGAAAGCGCAAAGTGGTATGAGTAACAGATCCCGATAATCGCGCAGAAAAACACAATCCCGCACACAGTCAGCACCTTGCCGCGCCTGCGAATCACGCCCTTCACCGCCACCGTCATCGCTCCCAGCACCGCGCCCAGCCCGGAGCACGCCATCAGCCATCCCAGCCCGCTTGCATTCGTCTGCAGTTGCACTTTCGCAAAGTAGGGGATGAACATGATGAACGGAATCCCCAGAAAACTCACCACCGCCGTCATGCACATCAACACGCGCATTTGTTTGTCGTTGTTCAGGTAGCGGAATCCCGCGCGCAAACTCGTCCACACACTCTCGCTGGTTGTTCTTTCCAGCTCGGGATAACGAATCTTCGTCAGCGCAAAAATCACCGCCAGAAAGCTCAACCCATTCAGGAAGAAATTTCCCGCCACGCCAAAGATCGCCATTGCGTAGCCGCCCAGCGTCGGCCCCAGTATGCGTGACATGTTGAACTGCGCCGAATTCAGCGCAATCGCATTCGTCAGGTCCTCGCGCTCCACCAGCTTCGGCACCATTGCCTGATAGCTCGGCGCATTCATTGACATCGTGACGCCGTTCAGAAACGCAATCAGCGCCACCTCCCACACGCGGATCAGCGGCTTCCCGTCATGCCCCTTGAAGAAAGCCAGCGCCGCCAGCGTAAATGCCAGCACCATCATTACCGTCTGTGTCACCAGCAGCAGCCGGCGCTTGTCCACGCGGTCCGCATACACGCCGCCAAACAGCGTGAAAAACAAAAACGGTATATTGCCGGCGAATCCGATAAACCCCAGCCAGAACGCCGAGTTGGTCAGCAGCAGCACCAGCCAGCCGCGCGCCACGTTCTCCATCCATGAGCCGATATTTGAAAGAAAATTCCCGCTCCAGAACATGCGAAAGTTCCGGTTGCGCAGCGCGCGCACCGCGGGCGGGTACTTGCTCTTCTTCTCGGCGGCCAGCATGCGGACCATGTCCGCGCGCTCCACCTTCTTCTTCTCTACCGCCTCGCCGCCGGGCGTCATCGAACCGCTCCAATCCGCCTTACAGGAATCCTCCTAGTGTAAGCTGAGTGAAATTCGGCGTGGCACCTGTACGAGCCACGCTTTAGCCTTTCCCGAAAATCTCAGCTCTCTACCCCGCTCACGGAGGGTCTTACTTTACTCATGCGGAATCGCCGTACTTCTCTTCTCGTCTGCGTCTCATTGCTTCTGCCCGCTTCCCTGGCCTTCCTCGCCGCTGCCGGCCCCAACACCGCCGCTCCAGCATCCGATGGTGTCACCCACCAGGCAATCGCTTCAGAGAAAGAGGCCGCATGGGAGAAAAAGTTCCTTGCCGTGCCCAGCGCAAAACTCGCCGGTGAAGAGCTCAGGACTCTCACCATCGCGCCGCACATGGCCGCCACGCCGGAAGACCACAAGACCGCGCTCTATGTTGCTGAGAAATTCCGTGCCGCTGGACTAGAAACTGAAATCGTTCCCTACCGCGTGCTCACCAACTGGCCCAAAGTCGTTAAAGTCACCGCATATGACGCTGCCGGAAAGCAGCTCATGACCGGCCCCACCCGCGAGCATGTTTCCAACGATCCCGGCCAGGACGATCCCCGCGTCGTCATGCCCTTCAACGGCTCCTCCGGCTCCGGAGACGTCACTGCCCCCGTCGTATACGCCAACTACGGTCGTCTTGAAGATTTCGATGAGCTTGCCAAACAGCACATCGATCTCCACGGCAAAATCGTCATCTGCCGTTACGGCGGAAACTTCCGCGGCGTCAAGGTCTACATCGCAGAGCAACGCGGAGCAGCCGGCGTCCTCATCTATTCCGACCCGCACGACGACGGCTACTACAAGGGCGATGCTTACCCAATGGGCCCCTGGCGTCCCGCCACCGGCGTCCAGCGTGGTTCCGTGCAATATCTCTTCAAGTTTCCCGGTGACCCTGAAACCCCCGGCGTTGCCTCCACGCTCAACCTGCCTGACTCCGCTCGCGGCAGCGCCAGCATTTCGCAACCGCACATCATCTCCATCCCGCTCAGTTATCACGACGCCGCTCCCATCCTCCAGGCCCTCAAAGGACCCGGCGTACCGGAAGGCTGGCAGGGCGCTCTCCCATTCCGCTACCACATCGGCGGACGGGGCGCTGTTCGCGTCCATCTCGTCTCGCAGCAGGATTACGAGCGCCGCATCATCTGGGATGTCATCGGCAAAATCAAAGGCTCGGAGTATCCAGATGAAAACGTCATCGTTGGCAACCATCGGGATGCATGGGTCTATGGCGCCGTCGATCCCAACTCCGGCACCGCTGCCATGCTTGAAGCAGTCCACGGCATAGGCGCGCTCCTTAAAGAAGGCTGGCGTCCCCGCCGCACTCTCATCTTCGGCTCATGGGACGCCGAGGAAGAGGGCCTCATCGGCTCCACTGAATGGGTCGAACAACACCCTGACCTCATGCAACACACCGTCGCTTACTTCAATACAGACGTCGCCGTCTCTGGTCCCAACTTCGGGGCCTCTGCCGTTCCCTCACTCAAGCAATTCGTTCGCAATATCACCAGGTCCGTGCCCAGCCCCCTGGGCGGTACTGTCTATGAACAGTGGAACATGTATCAAAT
>JAGWSG010000083.1 GCA_028876335.1 Acidobacteriota bacterium | reverse complement strand
GCCGGCGTGGCCCATGCGGCGTCCCGGAGGCGCTGTCTGCCCGGCGATGAATCCAACGACGGGTTTCTTCATGTTGGCCTTGACCCATGCGGCAGCTTCAATCTCGGCAGACCCGCCGATTTCGCCGATCATGATGACGGCTTCGGTATCGGGATCGTCGTTGAGCAGCTTCAGGGCGTCGATGTGCGTGGTGCCGATGATGGGGTCGCCACCGATGCCGATGGCAGTGGACTGGCCGATTCCGCGCTGAGTGAGCTGATGCACGGCTTCGTAGGTGAGCGTGCCGGATTTCGACACGATGCCGACTGTTCCCTGCTTGTGAATGCGGCCGGGCATGATACCGATCTTCGCCATGCCGGGCGAGATGACGCCGGGGCAGTTGGGGCCGATAAGGCGCGACGTGGAGGTCTTGATCTTGGCCCAGACCTTCACCATGTCGAGCGTGGGGATGCCTTCCGTGATGCAGACGATAAGCGGAATGCCCGCGTCTTCGGCTTCAAGGATGGCGTCGGCCGCAAACGGCGGCGGAACGAAGATCATGGTCGCGTTGGCACCGGTTTCCTTGACTGCATCGGCAACGGTATTGAAGACCGGCCAGCCCTCATGCATCTGGCCGCCCTTGCCGGGGGTTACACCGCCGACAACGTTGGTGCCGTAGTCTGCGCAGCCTTTGGCGTGGAAGGTGCCTTCCTTGCCGGTGAGACCCTGCACGATGAGACGAGTGTCGTTATTTACGAGAACTGCCATTTACTTCACCTCGCCTTTCGCCGCGGCGACGACCAGCTCTGCCGCTTCTTTCATGGTTGCGCCTACCTGGAAGTTGAGGCCCGACTCCTTCAGAATCTTGCGGCCTTCTTCTACATTCGTGCCTTCAAGCCTGAGCACGATAGGCACCTTCACGTTGAGGTTCTTGGCTGCTGCGACAACGCCCGTTGCCAGACGGTCGACACGGAGGATGCCGCCAAAGATGTTGATGAAGATGGCCTTCACATTCTTGTCGCTGAGGAGAATTTCGAAGGCGTGTTCGATCTGCTCCTGGGTTGCGCCGCCGCCTACATCGAGGAAGTTTGCAGGTGAGCCGCCGGCGTACTGGATGATGTCCATTGTCGCCATTGCGAGGCCTGCGCCGTTCACCATGCAAGCGATGGATCCATCGAGCTTGATGTAGTTGAGCGCGTACTTGCTGGCTTCCACTTCAAGCGGGTCTTCTTCTGCGACGTCGCGCAGCGCCTTGATATCAGCATGGCGGAAGAGCGCGTTGTCGTCGAAGTTGATCTTGGCGTCGAGCGCGAAGAGCTTGTCGTCCTTAGTGGTGATGAAAGGGTTGATCTCGACGAGCGATGCGTCGGTCTCAACGAAGGCTTTATAGAGCGACTGGAAGAAGCCGACGGCCTGATTAATCTGCGTGGGCTTAAGGCCAAGCGCGAAAGCAAGCTTGCGCGCCTGCCATGCACCAAAGCCCACAGCCGGGTCGATGCTTTCCTTGAAAATGGCTTCCGGCGTCTTGGCGGCGACTTCTTCAATTTCCATGCCACCGGCCTGCGATGCCATAAAGACCAGCTTGCCCGCTGCGCGATCAAGCACGATGCCGAGGTAGAGCTCGCGATCAATGGCCGCTGTCTCTTCAATCAGCAAGCGTTGTACCTTCTGGCCCTGGGGCCCGGTCTGGTGCGTGACCAGCTGCATGCCGAGAATGGCCTTGGCATGCGTCTCAGCGTCTTCGCGTGTTTTTGCAACCTTCACGCCGCCGCCCTTGCCGCGGCCTCCAGCGTGAATCTGTGCTTTAACGACCACGCCCGAAGCGCCTTCAGCAAAAAGCTTGCGCGCTACGTCATTGGCCTCTTCCAGCGTGTTGGCCACTTCGCCCTTGGGCACAGGCACGCCGTATTTCGCCAGGATTTCCTTCGCCTGATACTCGTGAATTTTCATGATGGTTTGGGACCGATCCGTCCGCTGCATTATTTGAGATCGCAGAGTGAACTTGTCCAGAAGCGGACCAACGCGAGCGAATCAGCGGTACGGCCATGGTATCTTGCGCGGCAAGGGAGGGGCAACGCACGGTGCGGGCGCAGTCTCATTTCTAGACGCGTAACAGAAGCCAATTACCATATTGAGAGATGAACATTAAGAAAGAAATCCTGAAACCGTTGGCTGAAGATGGCGCGCAGATGACGCGTGAGCAGGCCTCTGCCGTGCTGGAAGCAATTCTTGCGGGCGAAGTGCCTGAAGTGGAGATTGCCGCGCTGCTGGCTGTGCTGGCAACGCGTGGAGAACAGGCACCGGAGCTGGCCGGTTTTGTGGAGACGATGCGCAAGCATGCGGTGCCGGTTCCGTTGACGGATGAAGAGCGTGCGGCACTGGTGGATACGTGCGGGACGGGCGGTGGCGGGCCATTGACCTTCAATATCTCGACCGGCGCAGCGCTGGTGGCAGCCGCGGCAGGCGCAAAGGTTGCCAAACATGGCAATCGTGCAGTGACTTCGCAGGCGGGTTCGGCTGATGTTCTGGAGGCGCTGGGTGTGCCGATTACGCTGGGGCCCGAACTGGCCGCCGAATGCCTGCGCACTACGGGCTTCATGTTTCTGTTCGCACCGAGCTATCACCCGGCGATGAAGGCCGTAGGGCCACTGCGCAAGGCGCTGGGATTCAGGACTATTTTCAATTTGTGTGGACCGTTGACCAATCCGGCGGGAGCGAAAGCGCAGGTAATAGGCGTGCTGGCGCCGAGCCGTGTGCTGCTGGTGGGTCGTGCGCTGGCTGAGCTGGGCGCGACGCGGGCGTTTGTAGTGCACGGGTCCGATGGAATCGATGAGCTGACCACGACAAGCGAGTCCGTAGTGGCGCGTGTGGAGATGCAAGAAGGTGGGGAGACGCCGGCTCTCAAAGCGGCCCGCATCACTCCGGAGATGGCTGGTTTGGAGCGCGCGAAGCTGGAGGATTTTACGGGTGGTGATGTGGCCACGAACGCTTCCCTGCTGTACGACGTCATCACGGGGATTCCCGGTGCAAGGCGCGATATTGTGCTGCTGAATGCTGCTGCTGCTCTGGTTGCGTCAGGCCTGGCGGGTGATTTGAAAGAGGGCGTTGCGCTGGGAGAAGAGGCGATCGATTCCGGCCAGGCAGCCGCAACATTGGCCAAGCTGCGCGTGTTTGGGGAGAAGTACGGCAAGAGCAGCTGATGCACTCTCAAATTGAGTACGGCTGAACCTGACGCGCATCCAACACGAAAGAGGTTAGTTGAATGAAGAATCTTGCGATAGCAGCAGCGATCTTGATTGCGATGAGTGGAATGGCTACGGCACAGCAGCCGGGGCAGCCTGAGGTGAAGATTGATTCCGCGAACCGCACGCTTTCAGTTTCTGCAACCGATGAAGTAAGTGTGGAGCCGGAAGTTGCCGTGCTCCACATTGGCTTTGAGACGGCACCGACAGATGCGAAGTCAGCGTATGCTGCGGGATCGCGCACTTCAAACGCAGTGATTGCGGCATTGAAGCAAGCCGGCGTTGCGGAGAGCGATATTCGCAGCCAGTCACAATATCTTGCACCGGACTACACGAATCCCAAGCAGCACAAGTACAAGCTGACGCAGCAGTGGACGGTGCGCTGCGCCCCGGAGCGAGCCGCAGAGATCCTGGACATTGCGGTGGATGCCGGTGCGACGAGCAGCGGACAAATTGACTGGGAAGTGAAGGACGAAAAAGCCCTTCAAGAAAAGGCTCTGGACAAGGCCGCGGCACGCGTACGCGCGAATGCAGCCGCACTGGCCAAGGGCATGGGTGTTGAGCTTGGCAAGTTGATCTACGTGAGCAATCAGGAATCGGGTGGCGGGCCGAGACCGATGATGATGGCGCGCGCTTTTGCGATGAAGGCAGACAATACCGCACCTTTGGCCGTGGAGCCTCAGAAGGTGACGAGCCAGGCAACGGTGTCTGCGGTATTTGCGCTTGAGTAGCTAGCCGAGCAGTTCCAGCGTGAGCTGATCGGGGCGACCGCCGAAGTATTTGTCGAGGGCCTGGGGGAAGAGCGTGTTCTCAGGTACGGCTTGCGCGAAGAGCGTCATTGAAGAGCGGAATTTCATGTCGTCGGGTGGGCCCAGGATGCGATCAATGGGGGTTCCGCGCACGGCGAGCACCAGTATAGTGCATTCTTCCAGCCGGGGACCGAGCAGCGGATGGGTGTAATAGGCGCGGGCTTCATCTAATGAGCGGATACCGTAAAACTCAGCGTTAGGACTGCGGCCAAGGCCCCTCATCTGCGGGAAGATGAACCAGATCCAGTGACTGAGTTTGCGGCCGTTGCGCAGTTCCGTGAGGACCTGCGGATACATGGCCTCCTGGGCACGAACAAAGCGGGCTAGATGAAAGGAATCGGTTTCGAAGCGGTCAGCCATTGGCTCCTCTGCCGCATGGTATCTCTCTCTGTCATTAACTTGTACAGGAGGGATCAGGACCAGGTTTTTTGCACTTTCCCAGCGAATACTTCGCATCTGATTGCAGGAGAGGCGCATCGAATCGGTATTTGTTGCAACGACTAATATGCAACCACTGGGATAACGATCTCTGCGAAGGAGTCTCCGATGCAATCACCTCTACGGCAACCCTCTATTTTTCTGCCACATGGAGGAGGCCCCTGCTTCTTCATGGACTGGACCTAGGGGCCGGCGGATACATGGAAGGCAACGCAGACGTTTCTGGAGAATTTGGCTGCGTCTCTGCCAGAGAAGCCGAGGGCGTTGCTCGTGATCAGTGGGCATTGGGAGGAACAGGCCTTTACCGTGGGCTCGGGCGCGGCGCCGCAGCTGATTTTTGACTACTCGGGCTTCCCTGAGCATACGTACAAGTTGACCTGGCCGGCTCCGGGCGACCCTTTGCTGGCTGCGCGGGTTGCAGAGTTACTGAAGCAGGCAGGTTTGCCGGCGGGTGCCGACCCGACAAGAGGTTACGATCACGGCGTCTTCGTTCCACTCAAAGTGACTTTTCCTGAGGCAGATATACCAGTGGTCACGCTGTCGCTGGCGGAGTCCCTGGATCCGGGGCTGCATCTAGCAGCGGGAAGGGCTCTGGGGCCGCTTCGCAACGAGGGCGTCCTGATGATTGGAAGCGGAATGAGCTTTCACAATCTGCGCGGCTATATGAGACCGGAAACGCCGCGGCGGGCGCGAGCCTTTGACGAGTGGCTGACAAAAGCCGTTGAAACAGAAGGCGAAAGACGAGGACAACTGCTCCAACACTGGCGCGAAGCTCCCTACGCAGCTTATGCGCATCCACGCGAAGAACACTTGATGCCATTGATGGTGTCGTCGGGAGCGGGAGGAAACGCACCAGGTAAACGTGTATTCAACGATGAGCCCATGGGGGCGGCGATCAGTGCATACCGCTTTGACGGATGAGGTTCAGCGGGCGTACCACTTCTTCTTTTTGAAGAGCTTGAAGCCGTTTTCAAGGAAGATTGCGACAGTTCCGAAAAGCATGCAAAGGTCTGTTCGCGACTCATGAAGGAAGGGCAGGATTCCGTAATGGCCGAGCTTGGGCGGTCCGAATTTCCAAATTGAGTGACCGAGGAGAATAGGCAGCTTGGTGGTGACGATGGCCGTGGATATGACGAGAACCAAGGCGATGGCAGCGTCGCCGGCATAGAGGTTGAAGATCAGCAGTGCGCCTCCCAGCATTTCCACTCCGCCGACAAACGGCCCGAGCAAATGAGGAATTGGCAAACCTATACGCTCAAAACGGCCCGCCCCCAGCTCGGTCGGTCGAAGAAATTTGAGCAACCCTTCTGTAAAAAACACCAGGCCCACAATGACCCGGATAAGGAGGCTGGATATGTTCTTGCGCATGAAGCTCCTCTCCTGGGGAGTTGTACGGCCGCGCGTTGCGACTTGCTACAGTACACAGCGAGCACATTGGACCGTGGGAACATGTAAGGCAATAGCCTAACGCACTATGTACCCCCGCATTCAAGCCCTTGTAAGCAGCCGCTCAATGGGAGCGGCGAGCTTCGTAGGCTTGCTGGACGGTGCAAAGCGTGCAACAACGCGTCCAGAGCGGTCTACCAGAAACTTTGTGAAATTCCATTTGATCCTTTTGGTTCCCAGCAGGCCGGGTTTGGCATCCGTGAGGTAGCGGTAGAGTGGATGCGCTGTGGGCCCATTGACGTCTATTTTCGCGAACATGGGAAAGCTGATGCTGTAGTTTATTTGGCAAAACGCGCCAATTTCCGATGCTGAGCCTGGTTCCTGGCTTCCAAATTGGTTAGAGGGAAAGCCGAGAACAACCAGTCCGCGGTCCTTGTAGGTCCGATAAAGCTGCTCCAGCCCTTGGTATTGCGAAGTAAAGCCACACAGACTAGCTGTATTCACAACAAGAAGCACGTTTCCGGCAAAATCAGCCAATTTCTGCTCTTTCCCATCGAGCCGGATAGCCGAGAACCGGTGAACCGAATTATCGTTGTCGGCCATATTTCAGAAATTCCTTTCGCTGGACAGGATGTCATGGCTCAAGTCTCTGCGTCTAACAGGGATGCCGCGGCACATTCAGGAGTTTGAAGGAACACCTGGGCCCGCTCGGGTCCGGTAGACTGGTAAAGGTCCTTTATTGCCGAGTCACTGGCAACCGGGGCTCACTCGGTGCTGGTAACTTTGCGGTTCAACTTTGCCGGCGCGGCAGTAGTGTTTTGAGGAAAGTGCGGTTGCAGGATTGTCGCGCTGCCTGCGGTTTGGGCGGGGGGACCGCAGTCCAATATAATCAGTCTTTCCTCGTAGATGTACCAGAATTTTCAGCAGTGAGGGTGTGCATATTCTTCCCGTGAATCGGAACCTTGGATCGCACCAGAACTTGTGCTCGGCGCAGGGCCCCGGCCCGGTGAAGATTAAGCACACTTTGGCCGTACGCGCGTCGCGGATTGCCGTCCGCATGCTCAGTGTTGGGCTTCTCGCGCTTTGTGTCTCTCCCGTAGTACCGGTTTGGGCGCAGCAGGCAAATAGTCAGCAGTCTAGTGGACAGCAGTCAAACACGATCGAATCTATCCGCGTGATTGGCAATCGCCGTATCCCCAAGGAGACGATCCTTGCCCGTCTCTTCACACATCCTGGGGATACGTATGATCCCATCTCCATTGAGCGCGACTTCAACTCGCTCTGGAACACGGGATACTTTGAGGATGTCCGGATTGAGCGCGAAGACACAGAGAAAGGGATCATCCTCAATGTCTTTGTGCGCGAGCGCCCCACGATCCGCGAGATCAACTACAAGGGGCTAAGCTCTGTTACGGTTTCCGACGTTCTGGACCGCTTCAAGAAGGAGCACGTCGGTCTTTCCGTTGAAGGGCAGTACGACCCGACGAAGATCAAGCACGCTGAGACGGTGATCAAGGAACTTCTCTCGGAACATGGTCATCAGTTTGCCACGATCAAAACGGAAGTAAAGACAATTCCGCCAGCGGCCGTGCAGGTGAACTTCAACGTCAAAGAGGGCCCGACGGTGAAGGTGGGGCGCATCAAGTTCACCGGCAACCAGCATATAAGCAGCCGCGATTTGCGCCGCTCCATGAAGGAGCTCCGTCCCATCGGCATTCCTTACTCAATTTTCTTTGAGAACCTGTTTCCACGCACATTCGACTCCTCGAAGCTTGAGATCGACACGGAGCGCGTTCGCTATGCCTACCGTGACAAGGGGTATGCCAATGCGGCGGTGGAGGAACCGAAGACGCAGATTCGCGATGAAGGCGGATTGAACTGGTTCACTTTCCGTCCACGCCGCGGCAAGCGCATTGACATTCTTCTTCCGATCGAAGAAGGGGCGCGTTACCGGTTGGGCAAAATCACATTCACCGGCAACAAGGCCATTCGAAACGAAAAGGCATTACGCGCAACATTCAACATCAAGGATGGCGAATGGTTCAACGCAAGCCTGATCGGTAAGGGCCTTGAAAACCTTAAGAAGGCCTACGGCTCGCTGGGCTACATCAACTTTGGCGCGGTTCCAACCCCTACGTACGACGACAAGAACCACACTGTATCGCTAACAGTCGATATCGACGAAGGCAAGCCGTTTTATGTTTCGCGTATCGAATTCCAGGGCAATACGGTTACGCGCGACCGCGTCATCCGCCGTGAACTGCTTCTGCAGGAAGGCCAGGTATACAACTCACAGTTGTGGGAGTACAGCCTCCTTCGTCTGAACCAGCTGCAGTACTTTGAGCCATTGAAGGTTGACCAGGATACCGAAGCCCACCAGAACCCCGAGGCGGGCACAGTTGAATTGCTGCTGAAGGTAAAAGAAAAGGGCAAGAACTCGATCGGCCTGAATGGCGGCGTCAGTGGTTCCTCCGGCGCATTCCTTGGCGTGAACTACCAGACCAACAACTTCCTGGGACTGGGCGAAACGCTGAGCCTGCAAGGCAACCTGGGTAACTTGAGCCGTCAGTTCCTCTTCGGCTTTACACAGCCCTACATTCGAAACAAGCCGATCAATATCGGCTTCCAGATTTACAACAACAAGCAGGATTTCAACGCAGCCAAGAACTATGAATCTACGACCGGCTTGAGCGCCAACCTGACGGCTGCGCAGCAGTCATTGACGCAGAACTACAATCAGTCGCAAAACGGTATGAATTTCTCGATCAGCTACCCACTGAAACGACATGCCTTCCAGCGCGTTGGCTTCACGTATTCGTGGAACCGGTCAAACATTACCGCCTTTTCGACGGCCTCACAGACCTTTTTCCAGACCATCAGTTTCCGGTCGGGCATTCAAGGCTCGAGCGCGCTGCAGGGTATTGTGAACAGTTCGGCTTCGTTCACATACAGCTACAACACTGTCAGCGATCCGCTGCGTCCGCGCAATGGCCATGAATACACCGCAGCATTCCAGTTCTCCGGCATCTGGGGCAACCTGCGCTACTTCGCTCCATTTGTTGCCTACAAGAGCTTCACTCCGATGCACTATCTGAAGCACGACCCGAACGGACGCAACATTTTGGGTGTGCGTGCCCAGCTTGGCTATGTTCAGGGATTCGGTGGCGATGTGGTACCGCCGCAGAACCGCTTTTACACTGGCGGCGAAAACGACATTCGCGGCTTCGATGTCCGCGCTGCGACGCCGTACGGCTACGTTCCGACCCGCGTGAATGTGACGTTGACCAATCCTGACGGCAGCTGCGTTCCACGTGATTCAAATAATCCGCAGCTTGGCCAATGCATTCAGGTGCCGATTCCCGTGTATGGCGTAGCTTCAATCGGCGGTGACACGAACCTGACGACGAACGTCGAGTACCGAATTCCTATTGCGGGCCCCGTCATGTTCTCGCTGTTCGACGACTTTGGCCTGGATGTTGTTCTTAACAAGGGACAGTTGAAGCAGAGCCCCGAGGGCTTCGCTTCACTTACCGCACCACTCTACGGTTGCCCGGTCTATAACAACGGCTCCTGCCAAGGCGGTATTCCGGGATCGCAAGTCGGCTTCCAGCGCAATATCCGCCCGATTGCGGGCACCAACTGGGTACCTCGCATGTCGCTGGGCGGCGAAATTTCGGTGATCATGCCGATCGTCAATGCCCCCTTCCGCCTGTATTATGCGTACAACCCTCTTCGCCTCTTCGAACGGCCCTATTGCAATGACGTGTTGACGGGTTCGAAGGTGCGCAGCTGCTCCGCCGAACTGATCACACGCGATATGTTCCCTCCAGGAGGCGCAGGAGATTTCACGTACCAGGAGGCCATTCAGGGCTATGGCGCGCAGGACTTGTTCCGCGAACCTCGCAAAACTTTCCGCCTTACGGTCTCAACCACTTTCTAGGCAGACACACTCTCGGAGCCTGCTCATCTGAGCGGGCTCCTCGGAATCTACTAAGGAGCAACATCACACATGAAACCCTCGATCGTATTTGCTGCTGCACTTATTGCAGGCTTTGGCCTGCATGCAGCGGCACAAACATCCGCCGCTAAGGCGCCCGCTGGACCCGAAAAGATCGCAGTAATCAACTTTCAAGCTGCAGTGGCACAGACGAATGACTTTCAGCGTCAGTTCGCCGACCTCCAGAAGAAATTCACCCCGAAAAAGGATGCGCTGACCGCCCAGAGCAAGGAAATCGACTCGCTCAAAAAGGATTTACAGGAAAAGGCCGCCACGCTTTCCGATGCCGAAAAGGCAAGCCGGGCCCGTGCCATCGATGACAAGCAGAAGCAGTTGCAACGTGACGCTCAGGACGATCAGAGCGACTTCCAACAGGAAATGCAGCAGGAGTTTAGCACGGTTGCTTCCAAGGTGGGAGACACGCTGATTACCTATGCAAAGGAGCATGGATACACTCTTGTGCTTGACGCAGGTGAGCAAGGTAGCCCAGTACTCTATGCGAGCGAGCCTACCAACATCACAAAGGCAGTCATCGATGCCTACAACCTGAAGTCCGGAATTCCGGCACCGCCGCCGGCAGCACCAACTCCGGCTGCCTCCAAATCGGCTGCGCCGAAGAAATAAGAACGGCACTTGAACCGAAGCGTGCGGGCTTGGCCCGCACGCTTTTTTTATTCCTAAAATCCACCTATTTCGAGCCTTGAAACCCCTAATTCTCCCTTTATTGACGCTGTTCCGGCGCCCCCCTATAATCCATCTAGTTCCCGCTGACGTCTCCGTCCGCGTCCATTCTGCGCCTGCTCATGTCTGAGCCGAATCCCCCAAAATCAGGGGCACTCAACGGCATCACGTGTCCCAGGATGAAGAAACGACAGAGAGGTTTCTCAGAAGGCACGGCATGTCAGCGCATAGCGCAGATGCCATCTAGGAATTTCGAAGGAGTTTTTGATTTACATGAAGCGTATGTTCGTATTTGCACTTGCATTGGCGTCGGGCATGGCTCTGAACGCCGCAGCTCAGGCACCCGCCGCAAGCGCCGCTACACCGGCCGGTCCTACCAAAATTGCGGTTATCGCATTTCAGGTGGCCGTAGCTCAAACCAACGAAGGCCAACGCAACTTCGCAGACCTGCAGAAGAAATATGCACCGAAGCAGGCGCAGCTTAAGGCTCTGAACGACCAAATCGACAACTTGAAGAAGCAATTACAGACTGATGGAGACAAGATGAGCGACGCGGATCGTGCTTCGCGCGCCAAGACCATCGATGACAAGCAAAAGCAACTGCAGCGCGACGCGGAAGATGCGCAGAATGATTTCCAGCAAGATATGCAGGAGCTCTACAACGGCCTGGCATCGAAGGTATATGACACTCTTGCCGGCTATGCCAAGGAGCACGGCTACACCCTAGTTCTCGATATTGCTCAGCAGCAAACGCCGGTTCTTTATGCAAGCGACTCGACAAATATCACGAAGGCCATCATTGATGCCTACAATACAAAGTCGGGTATTCCGGCGCCGGCAGCCGAGCCAGCTGGCACCCCCTCCGCACCGACACCAAAGCCGAGCGGTGCAAAGTAGTCTGTAACTCCGGCGAAGTGGCTCGGAATGAGCCCTTCGCCGGCCTCAATTTGCCACAGCATTCCCAGTTCCCTGAACAGAGAAGTCCCCTTGGACACCCTAATTGATAGCTGTGGAAATTTTTGTGGATTGTTTTCCTGATTATCACAGAATTTGGGCAAAATCATCTCTTGCAAATGACAACTAATTTCTGCTAGGAAGAATAACTTCTTATTTTTCTTATATTAAGCTGCTATCGGCACGGATCGGTACAGGTAACTACCTGAGTTGACCTAAAAATAACCATGTAGCGAGGTTTCCACAATTTGCGATGAAAGCGTTGTAACAAATCAGATTTGTTACAAGTTGCCAAAGCAATTATTTCTGCTGGTCTTCACCCACCCGAAGGACTGCCAGGAACGCCTCCTGCGGAATGTCTACTTTACCAATCCGCTTCATACGCTTCTTGCCTTCCTTCTGCTTTTCCAGCAATTTTCGTTTACGTGAGATGTCTCCGCCGTAGCACTTTGCAAGCACATTTTTACGCAATGCACTGACGCTCTCACGCGCAACGATTTTTGACCCGATGGCAGCCTGAATCGCTACCTCAAACTGCTGGCGTGGAATCAGTTCACGCATCTTGGAAACCAAGGCTTTCCCGCGCTCGTAGGCAAAGTCTCGGTGAACAATAATCGACAATGCGTCGACAGGCTCGCCCGATACCAGGATGTCCATCTTGACCATGGGCGATTCCCACTCACCGGCAAGCTGATAATCAAGTGATGCGTAACCGCGCGACACTGACTTTAGCCGGTCGTAGAAATCGAGAACAATTTCATTGAGAGGCAGCTCGTAAGTGAGCAGCACACGCGTGGGAGTAACGTACTCAAAATTCACTTGCCTGCCGCGCTTCTCTTCCACCAGCTTGAGAATGCCGCCGACATATTCTTCATTCGTGAGGATCTTCGCATTGATAACAGGTTCGCGAATGGTTTCGATGCTCGTAACTTCCGGCCAGCGAGACGGGTTATCAACTTCCAGCTCAGTTCCATCGGTCAACTTGATCTGGTAGCGCACGCCGGGCGCAGTCGTAATCAGGTCCAATTCGTATTCGCGCTCCAGCCGCTCCTGAATAATCTCCATGTGGAGAAGACCAAGAAACCCGCAGCGGAATCCAAAGCCCAGCGCGGCTGAGCTCTCAGGCTCGAAGAAGAATGAGGAGTCGTTAAGACGCAGTTTTTCAAGCGCATCGCGCAACAGCGTATGCTCGTGCGAATCGACCGTATAAAGTCCGCTGAAAACCATTGGCTTTATGTCTTCAAAGCCCGGCAGAGCGGCGGGAGCAGGATGTGCGTCATCCGTAACTGTGTCGCCGATGCGCGTATCTCCCACGGTCTTGATGGTTGCTGCAAAGAAACCTACTTCACCCGCGGACAGTTCGTCGATGGCGACGGGTTTGGGCATCAGTACACCCATGGATTCAATCTCAAAGCCCTTTCCATTCGACATGAGACGGATGCGCTGACCTTTGCGCATCGTTCCCTGCATCACGCGCACCAGAACAATCACGCCGCGATAAGCATCGAACCACGAATCAAATATGAGGGCCTGTAGCGGTGCGTTCGGATCGCCTTTGGGAGGAGGGAGCCTATGCACAATAGCTTCCAGCATTTCCTCCACACCCTGGCCCGTTTTTGCGCTGACCGGAATTGCGTCTGTCGCATCAAGGCCGACGGCCTGCTCGATGGCTTCCTGCGTACGCAAGATATCGGCGGAGGGCAAATCAATTTTGTTAATTACGGGAATGATTTCGAGTCCGTGATTGATGGCCAGATAAGCGTTGGCCAAGGTCTGCGCCTCCACGCCCTGACTCGCATCTACTACCAGTAGCGCCCCTTCGCACGATGCAAGTGAGCGCGACACTTCATAACTGAAGTCCACGTGGCCAGGTGTATCAATAAGATTGAGCTGATAGACGTTTCCGTCCTTCGCCTTGTACATCATGCGAACGGCATGCGCTTTGATGGTAATGCCGCGCTCGCGTTCAAGATCCATGGCGTCAAGTATCTGAGCCTGCATCTCGCGCTGTGCAACGGCGCCAGTCAACTCGAGAAGCCGGTCACTGAGAGTCGACTTGCCGTGGTCGATATGGGCAATAATGGCGAAATTGCGAAGGAAGCGTGCGTCCATGCCAGGTGAATATGGCCTTCCATCAGGCCTCAGCCTGATTCGATTCAATGTTCAAGATCAATTGCGGGGCAGGTTGCCCGATGAAAGCATTCGACGCCTCAAACTGAGCAGAAATACCTGTTGCACAATAGGAAAAGCTTGCGCGTTGGCGCACAATATCTCCTTGGCATAGCTTATCATCGGCGTAGGGGGCTGTTGCTTGCATGCGACGGTCTTTGCACAACCAGTCAAAGTCATCGGACTGAGTCCCGTGATTCTGTGCATGGTTGGCCAGACGAATGTGGATGAGCAAGCCTTGTGAGCTCCCAAGTGCCTGCGTGCTACGTCTGAATGATGAATGAATCCGGTGGTATTGCTTTTGCGAACAAGCAGAACGTCGATTTTCTTCTCAGGCTGCATCGCAGTCGCCTTCCTGATGTCCGGCTGCGCACCATCCGGTCCCACTGCAACCGCACCGGCTGCGCCTCCACAGGCCACAGCCCCCGCCCTGCCGGCAGTTCAGGAACGGGAAACAACGATGCCGCAAAATCCTCTCAACAGCGGAGAGCAAAAACGGTTATCACTTCTCATCGCACAAGTAGAAAAGGCTTTCGCTTCCGGGCAGGAAAATTACCGCAAGGGTAAGCTGCCTGAAGCAAAAGTCGATTTTGATCGCGCGGTCGATCTTATGCTTTCCTCTGGCATAGACATCAAGTCCACGCCCGCGCTGCAAGATGAATTCGATCGAGTGGTCGATTCCGTGAACTCGATGGAGATGGCTGCGCTTAAGCAGGGAAATGGTTTCAGTCCAAATGTTGAACCGGCACCTGCGGACGTGGCGGAAGATGTAACCTTCGCGGTTGATCCAAATCTTGTGGCAAAAGCTCGTACGGATCTTGCAACGACCAAGTCCGATTTGCCGCTTGTTGTGAACGACTACGTGGCCGGCTTCATCAATTTCTTTTCCAACACCAAGAAAGGCCACAATACACTGTTGCATTCGTTCCAGCGCTCTGGCCGCTATCGCGCAATGATTCAGCGGGTGATGGCTGAAGAAGGAGTGCCGCAGGATTTGATTTATCTTGCAGTGGCGGAGTCGGGATTTCAACCACGCGCGCTCAACAGACGCTCCCACGCGGGCGGTATGTGGCAATTCATGCCTCGCGGCAACTATGGCCTCGAACGCAATTCTTATGTTGACGAACGATTCGATCCGGAAAAATCCACTCGAGCCTACGCGCGCTACATGAAGTTTCTCTATAACCAGTTGGGTGACTGGTACCTGGCAATGGCAGCCTACGACTGGGGTGCGGGAAACGTACAGCGCGCGGTACAAAAAACCGGCTATGCAGATTTCTGGGAGCTCTACAAGCGCAACAATCTTCCAGGAGAGACAAAGAACTACGTTCCCGAGATTCTTGCCGCCATTATCATCGCCAACCATCCCAAGCAATATGGCTTCGACGACATTACACTTGATCCTCCAGTGGTGACGGACACAGTCACAATTAACTACTCAGTGGATTTGCGTCTTGTGTCCGAACTTGTGGACGCGCCGATCGACGAATTGCAAGCGCTGAATCCGAGCCTGCTGCGACTCGATACACCCCCTGACACGGCATTCGACCTTCATTTGCCAGCTGGCACTGCAGCAATGTTCCAACAGCGCATCGCTCTGGTCCCGGAAACAAAACGAGATGTGTGGCGCTACCACCGTGTCGCTCCTGACGACACACTTGCCTCCGTTGCAAGTGCATTCCACGTCAAGGAATCGGATCTTGCAGAGGCTAACCAGCTCGATGAAGGACAGAGCCTGTCTGGCATTGAAGCACTTGTGATTCCGGTTCCAGCATCCGCATCAGTGACGAGTCGAGGAGGACTTTATCGGGTACGCCGCGGCGACTCATTGATTTCCATTGCTGATCGGTTTGGTGTTTCTCTTGAGCAGTTGAGATTGTGGAACCACCTGAGTGGATCCGCGATCCGTACTGGAAGCCACCTGCATGTGGCGCCACCTGACTATCGCACGCATACCACTCGTCATCGTCGATCAACTTCTTCACGTACACGCTCTACGCGTAAGAGCACGAATGCGGGAAGTAAATCGCACTCGACAAAACACACTACGAAGAAGAAATCTGCGTCAAGAAAGAAGACGACGCATAAAAAACCCTCTGTGCGGAAATAGGAAGAGCATCGATTATTTTTGTTCCTTGATGTATTCGATGCTTGTAATTTCATAGCAATTGCACGTTAGCTATTGCTAGAATGATTTGGCGCGCTTCTTGTACTCGTGACAGTTGCGCGAGACGAAGATACGATTCAGCGGCAAGCCGCTGGAGGGAACACGATGAACGACGAGTTGAAGTTCGAAGGGATGAGCGAAGGCTATCCCGATGCAGAGCCACTCGAAATGGATTCTCTTCACGACGATGGATTTGAAGATGAAGAGATTGAGACAGCAGCCATCCTCACATCCTCCGATGATGACGATGGTGTGATCGAAGAAGCTGTGATCATTGTGACCGACGCTCCCATAGAGGTACCGGTCATGATCCGCGTTCCAAAAATGAAGAAGAAGGCTGCCAAGAAGAAGCCGGTGAAGAAGACTGTTGCAAAGAAGACCCCGGCAAAGAAGAAAGCTCCTGCGAGCAAGAAGGCTGCTGTGAAAAAGATTGCGGTGAAGAAGGCCGCGAAGAAGTCCGCCGCCAAGAAGAAAGCTGGCGCGAAAGGCGGAAAAACTGCTGCGAAAAAGGCAACAGTGAAAAAGCGCGCCACCAAAACCACCAAGCGAGGTAATAAATTGGCCGTTAAGAAAGCAGCAAAGAAGGCGCCTGCCAAGAAGGTAGCGAAGAAGAAAGCTCCTGCCAAGAAGGCGGCAAAGAAGGCAGTTGCAAAGAAGAAGGCTCCCGCGAAGAAGAAGGCAGCTGCAAAGAAGAAGTAACAGGCAACCAGCAGTTTCACAGGCAAGCAAAAAGGCCCGGTCAAGCACCGGGCTTTTTTGCGTCTGTACTCGGATTACGCTTTAGGACTTTTTCCAAACATCTGTGACAAATGCCAACGCTGATGATGGAGATAGTCCTCAATCAGATAGCGCAACGTAACCGGATCAGCATCGCCCACAACACATTTCGCCTTCAATCTGCTTTCAGGAATGCGCTTGACCACAGCTGCAAGGATATCGTGCTCCACATCCCACCACTTGAGTAGAGTTACCCAACTCTGGTCTACGTATCCGTGGGCATTCACCCAATGGTCCTGCGCGTATCCTGGCCCCGCGTATTTGCCATCTATCGCACAACGAACAAACCGCTGGCGGTTGTTCGCCGCCGAATCAAGCAGATGTCCGAGAATCTGCTTCCGCGTCCAGCCGCCATTACGCCATGGCACGTCTGCCCATTCTTGTGGGATAGAACCGAGTTCCGTTCGCATAGCGTCAATTTCCGCCTGGAAGGTGTTTGCAAGCTCTGTCATTTCTTCATCAGATTAGCAAGCACTGCATGGACGCCACTGAGACATTAACTAAAATTCATTTTCCCCGCGGCACTGCAACGATGGAAATGCCTGCAACGTTGGCTCGGTCGATCAGCGCGTCCCGATCAAAGAGCAATGTGCGCTGTGCTTCCACAGAAAGGCATGTCGCCCCTGCTGCAATCATCACATCAATCGTGCGGATACCGATGACGGGCACATCGAAGCGCATGTCTTGATTTGGTTTGGCGACCTTCACTACAGTGAGGTGCCGCTCGAGCGTTGAGGCTTCATCTTCCAGAGATTGCAGGACACGCCCGGCGCGTTCAATGGCGGCATCGGTTCCTTCCATGGCTTCAACAGCAACACATGCCTGCGCTGCTACGACTACCGTTTGTCCAATATCAAATCCCGCGACTGAACGAGCAACCTCGAGACCGTAGTCAATGTTCTTCTGCTCCACCTCGTCGGGCGGTCGTACGGTGAGGACACCCTCGCATGCAAGAAGTGGTTCGAGAAATGATGTCGAGCTGACAAGTTCGATACCTTCATCGCCCAATACTTTCGCGACAGCGCCAAGCAACATGTCAGTGTTGCGCGTGCGTAGATTCATCAAAAGCTTTGCGAGCCGCCAGTCTGGCCTTATGGAACTGAAGATTTGCTTGTGCTTTACCTGGCCTGCCATCACGGCGCGGCGCACACCTTCTTTGTGGAATGTGTCAATGAGACGCGAGAGCTCACCGAGAGAAAGCCAATAGACCTTGATACCAGCGTCGCTTTTTGCGCGTTGATCGATTTCAACGTCAGTCTCTTCTTTGATGGCCGCTACAACAACCTCCGCGCCTTCTGCACGCGCGGCGTCCAGAAGCAGGAATGGGAAGCGGCCGTTACCGGCGATGAGACCGAGCTTCATCGCTATTTAATGACTCCGCGCTCACTGCGTTGGATGAAGTCGACAAGCAGCGCAACATCTTCGCCTTCGAGTTCACGCATCTTCTCGACAGCCTGCGATGTATTCATCTTCGACACAAGCAGCAGGCGGAAGGCCTTCTGTAGAGTCTTAATTCGTTCGGGGCTGAATCCCTTGCGTTCAAGGCCAATACTGTTCACACCGAAAGCCTTGTTTTCTCTTCGTGCAGATGTCTTGGAAAATGGCAACACATCCTGTGTAACGATTGTGCCGCCACCTATGAATGCATATTTGCCAACAACACAGAACTGATGCACAGGTGAGAAAGCACCCACACTCGCGTAGTCCTCGACAATGACATGGCCGGCGAGTGTCGCCGCGTTCGCCAAGATGCAGTGGTTACCTACAACGCTGTCATGTCCGACATGCACGTATGCCATGAGCAGATTGTGCGAACCGATCCGCGTGATTCCTCCACCCTTCTCCGTGCCGCGGCTGATTGTGACGCATTCGCGAACCGTGTTGTCATCGCCGATTTCTGTTTCAGTGGGTTCGCCGTGATATTTCAAATCCTGGGGTGAGATGCCGATGGAGGAAAACGGATAGAAAGTATTGCGGTCTCCGATTCTGGTATGGCCGTCGATGACAACATGCGAAATGAGCGAGCATCCCGCGCCGAGCACGACATTTGCGCCTACCGTGCAAAATGGTCCGATAGTGCACGAGTCTGGAATGACTGCACCCTCGGCCACAATCGCACTGGGATGAATGCTCACTGGGCAGCCTCAGATGGCTTGTTCTCAACAGTACGCGAAACAATCATGCAGGTAAGGATAGCCTCGCAGGCGACCTTGTCTCCGACGTAGGCTTTCCCCGCCATACGTCCTGCGCGCGAGCGAAAGCTCTGAACTTCCACTTCAATGCGTAATTGGTCACCTGGGACGATCTGGCGACGGAACTTTGCCTCATCAATGCCGGTGAACACGGCCAGCTTCTTCTTCCGGTCGGGGATCTCGTTCAACATCAATACTGCGCCAGCCTGGGCCATGGCCTCAATCACAAGCACGCCGGGCATGATGGGTGCACCGGGAAAGTGTCCCTGGAAGAACGGCTCATTGATGGTCACATTCTTGATGGCAACAAGACGAGTTTTCGGCTCAAACTCGACGATGCGGTCGAGCAGCAGAAAAGGGTAACGATGGGGAAGAATGTCCAGGATCTCCTGGATGTCAAACGTCATTCCGATCTCCGATTGGTAAGCGGTAGACTGCAAAGCTTCTGCTGACAATGGATTATATCGAAGCACACGTGGAACTCCCTTGCGGCAAAACCTCCCGCTCACATGTGGATGGGCACTGAAGCGCAAGAAACGCACCGCGTTTTGCGACTTACGGGCCTCTACAGAAAGAGTTCAGCCGGACTACAGCTTTTGTTCAGTTCCAAATGTGCGCAACGGGCAAAGAATGGCTCCAACCGGGTCGGAGGTACAGGGCTTGCTATGTCACTCCGGCAAATCTTGTTTTGATAAGGAGTTCCCGAAATGCGCAGGAATCTGGCAGTACTGGTTCTTTTCCTCACGCCGCTGTTGGCGAGGTCGGCTCCCACCACACCATCAATCAGCAGCGCCATTATTGATTATTCCAACAACCAAATCACACTGACAGGATCAAACTTTGTTAGTGGGAAGATTGGACCGACCGTAGTCTTCAATGATGTCACTCTGGGGATCTCAACCTATACCAATACACAGATCGTGGCGAACTTGCCGCCGTCGGTTATTCCCGGCACTTTCAACCTGACTGTTACCAGCGGAGCAGGCAGCAGCGTGGTCTTTGGAGTAACCTACGGCGCTGTTGGCCCACAAGGGCCGGCAGGACCAGTTGGGGCGATGGGGCCGATGGGACCCATGGGACTAACTGGACCAGCAGGGCCGGCTGGACCAACCGGCGCAATTGGACCGGCAGGGCCCGTGGGGCCAGCAGGAGTGGCTGGACCGGTTGGACCCGCTGGGCCGGCAGGAGTAGCGGGGCCGGTGGGGCCCATGGGACCAGCTGGTGTGGCGGGACCGGCAGGGCCGACGGGACCGACAGGCGCGATAGGACCCGCAGGGCCAGTTGGACCTGCAGGCGTGGCTGGACCAGTTGGGCCAGAAGGGCCGCAGGGACTGACCGGCGCAATGGGTAATCCTGGACCCGCTGGCCCTCAAGGACCGGCGGGACCCCAGGGGCCCGCGGGAGGTGTGTTGTCATTTGCCACTTCTACCCTCACAAATGGAGGCAATATCACTCCGTGCACTTCCATTCCTGCGGGCTGTCCAGTACTTTTGCCTCTCACATTGGCCAACTCTGGGACCTACTTTTTTGGCGGAGGAATCGAAATCTTCTCAAATGACTCATCCGCGGATGAAGTTCAATGCAACATTTTCGACACGAACACACTACAACTGGTGGGCACTCCCGTTGCACTTGTTATTCCCGCAAATGGAATCGGCTTTGTCCCCCTCACTGGCTACTACTCAGCTAACAGCGCCACAACCGTCGCTGTTGCTTGTGGGGTGGTTGCTGGCCCCGGTAATAGCGTCAGCAGCTTTCAGGGAAGCCAATTCACAGCCCTTCAGGTTCAATAGCAAATCCAGAAACAGCGAAGGGCGCACCAAATGGCGCGCCCTTCTTCTTGAACAGCCTTATCTATCTCTTCTTGATCCGGTGCGCCGTTGCATCCACATCCCAGAAATCCGGAGGCAGATCGCGGTTATATTCGACCTTGGTGACGTAGAACTGGCGCACCAACTCGTCATTCTTGTAGCGCGTGATGGTGTAGGGAGTGGGGAATCCATCGACGACGTGGTAGCCATCGTAGTCTTCCCTGTCTGTGTTTTTGTCCTTGTACACAGGGTCGCGCCATTGGAAACTGCGTTGCAAGGGCAGGTGCGAGTCGGAGTCGAGGAGAATTGTGGTGGCGTCATTTTCGGCATTGATGAGAGTGACCTGATCGGCGAGGTGGCGTTCAGCCATCTTCTTGCCTTCATACAGCAGGATTGTCTTTGGATCTTTCATCCATACCTTCACCACGGTTTCAATGGAATGGTCGCGTCGACGAAGGAAGTCGTCAAGCTGTTCTTTTACCATCGGCTTCTTGCCGCGATAGGTAACCTCCCAGCCTTCGTTGCCAAGGAAGAAATCGACGACATCACGATGTTTAGTAACCTCAATGCGGTCCTTATCGGGCCACTGATGGAACATCCAAATTTCGGTTGTTCCCAGATTCGGCTCATTGTGAAAGAAGGCTGCGATCTGGCCCCGCTGCATTACATTCTTCTGGTTGAGCCAGGCCTGGCCGCCCAGGGCCTGCACCATCTGGTTGAGAAGGGTGCGTGCCTGGTCGGCATTTTTTGCGGCGTCATTCATGCCCGCATTCTGCGCTTGAACGAAGATGGGCATCGTCAATGCAATGACGAACGCCCACAACCTAAATCCAACCTTCTTCATCCGTTTTGAATCCTCCGCACATGTCGCTACTCTGCCTAACCGACCAGGACCGCACCGCCGTTCACATTCAGTACTTCGCCACTGATAAAGCCTGCGTAGGGAGTGCACAAGAACAGCACTGGTCCAGCAATCTCAAGAGGCGTGGCAGCCCGACCAAGGGGAATGCTGTCGGCGACTTTCGGGCCGAGTTCCGGATGTTGAAGTGTTGCGGCTGACATTTCGGTCACAACCCAACCCGGAGCAACGCAATTCACACGAATTCCCCTGCGCGCCAGCTCACTTGAGAGGCTCTTGGTAAGACTGATGAGCGCACCTTTGGTCACGGCGTAATCGGCGTGATTGGCCTCACCTCGCTGCCCGGCAGTGGAACTGATAAGGACGATATGGCCTCGTGCTTCGTCCGGAAACTCGGGTGGGCGTTGCAATTCCATCTGTGCTACCGTGGCCTGCACAAGGCCGAATACCGAATCAAGATTGATGGCGAGTGTATTGCTCCATTGCGCTTCGCTCATGGATGAAATTGGCGCATCATGCGGAGGCCATACGCCATGATTGACAACGAGAATATCGAGGCGGCCAAAGGCTTCGACGGCGGCGGCGACCAGGGCTCGACCGTCGGCGGGCGAAGCCAGTTCCTGCCTGAAGGCGAGGCAGCGGTCCGGGCCGCCGCACTCCTGCATCAAAGCGTCTGCCTGTGCGCTTGCCTGACGATAACCAAAGGCGACACGGGCACCCGCTTGTATGAACAGGCGCACCGTTTCCGCACCGATGCCGCGCGAGCCGCCTGAGATGAGAGCTACTTTTCCTTCGAGAGAGAGAGAGACTCCAGCCATATTGCCACGCTACTGCAAGGCCTTCAGGGCTGTCGAGTTGGCGCGAAGCGGAACTGGCCCGCTTCATGAAGGGGCGCTGCTATCACCTGTGTAAATTTCAGTGGAAGCTAAATAGCGCGCAGCGCCCGTGCCGGCAGGGTGAAGAGAGCACCCACCAGCTCAAGAACACCGCCGACGGCGATTCCGACAAGGCGGAATGGAATGAGAGCGAGCCAAACAAGGGGATAGAGCAGGAGCGCAAGCAAAGCCAGCGGCCAGCACAACACCAGAAGAATGCAGAACAGGAGAAATTTAACCATCGCAACGGCACCTCATCAGGCTGTAACACTTTCAAGATACGAACGCGTGAAACGAGTTGTTCCGTTTACTTACCGCTTCACCGCTTTTCCCTTCAACTCTTCCTTCCTCTCTCGAATCTGACTGGTGCGTTCCTTTTCCGACAGGGCAAGAATGCTCTTTGTTCGCTTTGACAGCTTGTCATAGATCAGCGCATGCGCTCGCTTGAGCTCATCCGCAATCTCACGAGGCCGCAAAACGTCCCATCGTAAAACTGCTACCCAGAAAGCCCGCGCCATATAGGGTGCAGGAATAATTCCCTCAATTTCAAGCAGTTCGTGAAACCGCTCAGGCCCGGCATGGAACCACAGAACTCCTGTTCCCACACCATCTAGGTCCGTCATCGCGAACATTTTGCCCCCGATGTCCCGATCACCCGCCCAATAGACCAGGTGATGACCCCAGTTAACCGATTCCACCACATGCGGAAGAGCCAGACAGAGCTCGCGGATGAGCTCGTTGTCCATGGGAGCCAGTCTACTTCCATTCGGGGCTTTCAGAATTCGCAGCTTTTACTTGACGGCATACACTAGTTATCATACAGTATATTTCATACAGTGTACGAGGCACAGGATGACACTTTCAGAGAACCTCTTCGAAAACCTTCGGCTGGAATTGCGACGAGGGTGCCTGACGTTGGCGGTGCTGAAACAGCTTCGCCAAGAGCATTACGGTTACACGCTGCGCAAGAGTCTGGCAGCTCATGGACTTGAGATTGACGAGAGCACGCTTTATCCACTCTTGCGTCGGCTTGAGACGCAAGGTCTGCTGGTCAGCGAGTGGCGCGAGGAGGAGAAGCGCAACAAACGCTTCTATCGCCTTGCAGCCGACGGCGAGCAGATTCTAGGCAAGCTGCTCGACGAGTGGAAGTCGCTTAACGACTCAATTGAACGGATTCAGTAGCAAGAGAAGGACTACGTCATGGAAATTCTTGAAAGGTATCTGCAGGCAGTTAGGAAGTTTCTCCCGGGCAATCGCCAGGACGACATCATCGCGGAGTTGCGTGCAAATCTTGAAGCGCAGATTGAGGATGAAGAGAGAGAGTGCGGACGCGCACTCAGCAAGGCTGAGCTTGAAGAGCTGCTGAAGAAGATGGGCTCCCCAGTATTTGTTGCGATGCACTATCAGCCGCAGCGTTATGTGATCGGGCCTAAGTTCTTCCCGATGTACTGGTATGTGCTGCGGCTTGCAATGATGTGGAGCCTGCTTGTCTTCGCGATTGTGAATGCGGTACAGATTGGAGCAGGCCAGATGGGACAGCATGTTGCAACTGCGATTGCACAGGCATTGTTCCAAGCGCCTTTCACTTTGCTGACTGTGGCAGCATGGATCACGCTGGCTTTTGCGGGCATTGAGTATGTGGCCGAGCACTATCCCAATGTGTGGAAATCAAACGTGTGGCTTGGAGGCAATTGGTCCGTCGATTCCCTGCCCGCCCTTGAGAAACACATTGCTCCAGGTGGCGTGCGACGCTCGTATGCGAAGGCAGTTGCCGAAGTTGTTTTTGGCTTTATTTTTCTGGCATGGCTTCTTCTTGTGCCGAAGTATCCAATCGTGATGTTTGGGCCGGGCGTCATTGCTATCAATGCGCTTCCGTATACGCTTGCGCAATCCTGGTGGACCTTTTACTGGATCATCATTGTGATCAACTCAATGCAGCTGGCATGGAACTGCATCGACCTGCTGCGTGACTCCTGGCAGCGCGTAAATCCGCTGCAACACATCGTCGCGAAAAGCCTTTCTGTTGTTGCTTTCGCGGTCATGCTAGCCACCAGCAACAGGGTTTATGTTGTACTGAAAAATCCTGTTGCCGATCTTGCCAAATATGGCGACACACTCGATGGCATTAACAGGGGCGTTCATCTGGGCCTGTCGTTACTAGTAGCCATAGCTGCTTTGCAACTGGCATGGGAAATTGTTAAGTCTGTTCGTGACCGCCAGAATGCCTAGTGGCGAAATGCCAGGTTTCGATGAGCAGCTCGATATGAGCCGCTCATCAGAACTTTGCCTCAAACGCATTGAAACGCCGCTCCAGCTCCCACTGCGCTGCGGCCTTCTGGCTGGAAGCCAGAAACGCCTTGCAAGCGGAAGAAGGCGTTTCAGAGCCCAACCTTTGGCCGCGGCATGAACTTACCGGCATCGTAAACACATCCGGTGAAGCCCAAAGACTCTCACCGGGCAGGAAGTTGTGCTCCATGCCAGTACGAGCCAATTGCTTCAGGTCTTCGTAACTCAAGTGATAGTCGTGCGCGGCACGCACATATTCATGCGTCAGGTCAATGCGGCTCACGCCTTCGTCGTCCGTTGAAAGCGCGACGGGCACGTGATTGGCGCGATACAGCATGAAGGGATGCTCGTCTCCTTTCACGCCAAGAATTCCTTCATTCGATGTGCGGTTGATCTCCACCATTACGTGCTTGTGGGCCATTTCTTTCAGCAGGCCTTGCGCGTCCGTCTCATAGGCAATGTCGACGCCGTGGCCGATGCGCTCGGCGTGACCCAGTTCAACAGCCTGGCGAATGTGAAAGCGTAACCCCTCAGGAGGAACCAGCCCCATCGTGAGTTCTCCAGCGTGCAGAGTGATATGCACTTTGGGATAGACCGAGTGCAGATACTCCACCATCTTCATTTGCAGTGTGTAATCGCGCATGGAGATGTATCCGTCCTCCGGCATCACAAAATTAATGCCGACCCAAGTATTGTCATGGGCTTCCATAGCCGCCTGCACGGTTTCAAAGCCGAGGAGAGTCTGGGCAAAAACCTGTCCTGGTTCGTTGCCACGCAGAATCTGGTAGATGTAACGAACCTCAACCTTGCAAGCCGGTGTTGCCTGCGGCGTGCCACAGTGTTCGATTTGCTTGCGAAGAACTTCTGCGGTGCGCACGTCTTCGCGATCGGCGAAAACTTCTCCCTTAATGCCGAGAGCGAGTAGCTTCTTGCGGTAGGCGGCAAAGTCGGTAGTGAGCGGATTCGAGCGGCCAAGGTCCGCAGCGCGTGTAAAGATGGGCGTTTCCATCAGTTCCAGATACTGCTGATTCTGGTCGGCGGCGCGGCTGGCTACTTCATCCACCCATTCGCCAATATGCTTCTTCGAGAGTGCCCCGAAGCGTGCAAACGTGGCAAAAAACTGATCGTGACCGCTCACGCTGGCATGAGGCACAAAGCTACGCAGTGAGAATGAGTCCACCAGATCGTCGTAAAGCTTCTGATTCTTCACCGCGTCCGATGCGGGGATGAGCGGCGCAGTGCAGGGTGGCCCAACAAAATTCAGGGCTGACGAATTGACGCACAATCCATCCTCTACTGCATCACGAATAAACGACTCCGCATAAACGGCACCGCTTAAGTGAACATGCAGGTCGGCCCCTTTGGGAAACTGATCCAGAAATATGCGTAGTGCGGGCTTTCCTTCGCGCAGTGCCGCTGCATAGGCTCGCGCTGCACGTGCCTCTGAGCCGACGTAATTTAAAGTCGACGCTGTCGCCGATTCCACGGGGCGCGCCTGAGCCACATTCAGGCATGCAAATGCTAGTAACGCCAGATAAGGCATTTTACGATTCATGATTGCTACTCAGTGTAGTGCAGTCGTGCCTTCCTGCGGAATCTGTCTCGCGAAGGACGAAATCGAAAACTGGCAGAGAAGTCACGCCTTTGCCTTGGACGTGTGGCGTCCTCCGACTGGCGGTCCAAGGAAATTACACATGTTCCAATATACCGATCACATAGCACGTTGAAACTGGATTACGCGGCATGCGCCCTGTCTTACAAATCCGGGAAGAACTGGGCGTTCCACCGGGTTGCTGGCTTTTAGAGAAGGAAGCCTGCATAGCGCAGCTGTGGCTTCCAATTGATGGTTCTCCAGGAGAATCAATTTACGCTTGAACTCGTTAGAAACTGCTGGAAGTTTCTTTGAGAGCACAAGAGAAGATGAGACTCTCGCATTTTCGAAAAGTCTCTTTGGTCGGGCTATAGACTGTTTGAAGTTGTTGAAAAGACTAACTGCTTAGAGGGAATCGGAGAAGACCATGAAAGACATTAGCAATACCGCCGTCCAGCAAGACAGGAATCTTCCCTCTCGCGGCAGAGTCCTGTGGCTTCAGAGGACTTTCTCTTTCCCTACCATGCTGGCTGGCCTTCTAGTTGTGCTCACTGTGCTGACAGTGCGATCGCGGTTTGACGACCCGGATATGTGGTGGCACCTCAAGACAGGCCAGATTATTTGGACAACTCACACCATTCCGGTCACAGATGTCTTTTCCTATACGACGAACCATCACGCTTTCATACCGCAGGAATGGCTTTCACAGGCACTCATTTATGCGGCATACATGTGGAACGGCTATTCCGGTCTGATGCTTTGGCTATGTATCCTCTCATCGGCTCTTGTTCTCGCCACATATTTCCTTTGCTCTCTTTATGCACGGAATGCCAAAACTGCATTCATTGGAGCAATGACTGTATGGCTCTTTGGCACTATTGCATTTGCTGTGCGGCCTCAGTTGGTCGGTTACTTACTATTGATCATTGAATTGGTTTTGATTCACCTGGGCCGAACCCGAAATCCCAGGTGGTTCCTGTGGTTACCTGCTCTGTTTGCACTCTGGATAAACTGCCATGGTTCTTTCTTTTTCGGATTTCTTGTCGTAAGTCTATTTTTGTTTTCTTCTTTTTTTAGTTTCAAGTCGGGATCACTGGTGTCACCGGCCTGGGCCCCTCATTGCCGCCGTATGCTTTTGCTGGCACTCGCGCTCTCGAGTGTTGCGCTGTTACTCAATCCCGATGGGTTAAAGCAGGTTCTATACCCCCTGAACACGATCCTGCATCAGTCCATTCAACTCAAGAATGTGGAAGAATGGCGGCCGACCGCAATGACCGAACCGCGCGGAATAGCGCTGCTTGCAATTCTTCTTTGCAGTTTTCTGCTGGTAATCGTCCGCAAAGCTGAGTTGTATTTCGATGAGCTTCTTCTTTTGATGCTTGGCACGTGGATGGCAATCAGTCATGAACGCATGCTGATTGTCTTCGGCATACTGTCCGCGCCAATTCTGTCCCGCCAACTCTCCGCTTTGTGGGAAGGCTATGATGCAGAAAAGGACCGCATCTGGCCCAATGCAGCGCTCATCGGACTATCTTTGCTGGTGGTAGTGCTGGCATTTCCGAACAGGAAGAATCTTGAAGGGCAGGTCGAGGAAAAGAGTCCTGTCAAAGCGGTGCAGTTCATTAAGAGCAGCCATCTGTCCGGGCCGATGTTGAACGATTATGGAGACGGGGGCTACCTGATTTGGGCGCTGCCGGAGCACCCCGTTTTTATTGACGGGCGCGCAGACATTTATGAGTGGTCGGGAGTGATGGGTAAATTCTTCCGCTGGGAAACGGTTGGGGACAATCCCAATACGCTGCTTGACCAATATCACGTGAACTTTTGTCTGTTGCATCGCTGGACTCCGGTCGTCAACGCGCTGAGACTGCTGCCGAACTGGAAGCAGGTATATGAAGGTAAGCGGTCCGTGATATTTGTGCGGACGAGCGGCGCGGCACCGTCGAAGTAAGAGCGAGCCTCAGGTGCTCCCTGGGCCTCAGGGCAGCACGAAGCGCAGTGCGATGTTGAGGCCAATCATCAAAATTGATGCGGCGGGAATGACCAGGAGCGCGGTGCGCAGGCGCTTGGCATCGCCTCCGGCGATCGAGCCGATGATGCGCGAGCTGACAGCGAGGCCGATCCATCCGAAGGTGATGACGATACCCATGGCGGTGCTGGTCATGCGCGGGAAAG
>JAGWSG010000082.1 GCA_028876335.1 Acidobacteriota bacterium | reverse complement strand
CCGGCGTTGTGCGTCGTCACAAGTTCGGCGGCGGACCGAAGTCGCACGGTCACATGTTCCAGGTGCAGGGCTCGATCGGTGCATCGAGCTTCCCCTCGCGCGTATTTCCCGGCCAGCGCATGCCGGGCCACTTCGGTGTGGACAAGGTGACGGTGCGCAACCTGCGTATCCGCGGCATCGATCTGGACGAGAATCTGCTAATGGTGGAAGGCGCTGTTCCGGGTCCCCGTGATGGGTATGTGTATATCCGCAAGGCAGTGGCTCCTCCGCGTGAGCGCCGTGGCTTTGCCGGTTCCGGCACGGTCGATCCGCTGAAGGCTTCAAAGAAGGCCGGCGGCAAGCGCAAGTAAGTACTGCGTACGCAGACGCGCCCTGGCGGGCGCAACAGTTTGAAAGGCGGGCCGCGAGCCCGCCAGAAGAAGAAGACGATGGCAAAGGTAGATGTAGTCAATCTCGAAGGCAAGAAGGTGGGCTCGGTGGAGCTGTCGGACGCGGTGTTTGCGCCCGAGCAGGTCAACGAAGCGCTGCTGTGGGAGGCGGTGAAGCACTACCGCGCCTCGCTGCGCCAGGGCACCCATGCCACCAAGAATCGTAAGCTGGTTGCCGGTTCCGGCAAGAAGCTGTGGAAGCAGAAGGGCACGGGCCGCGCACGTATCGGCTCAGTGCGTTCGCCACTGTGGCGCCATGGCGGTACGGTGCACGGACCTCAGCCCCGCAGCTATGACTATGCGTTTCCCCGCAAGAAGCTGATGGGCGCGCTGCGTTCGGCGCTTGCTGCAAAGCTGGCTGACGGCAAGCTGACGGTTGTGGATTCGCTGGAGATCAAGGAAGCGAAGACCAAGCTCTATCGCGCCGCGCTCGACAAGCTCGACGCCAAGCGCACCACCTTGCTGGTTGAAAACGGCAAGACGCTGACACAGTCGCTGCTTCTCGGCGCGCGCAACCTGAAGGGCGTGGAGCTGGTGCTCAACAACGAGGTTCACCCCTACGACCTGCTGCGCTACGAGCGTGCCATCTTCTCCAAGGCTGCCATTGAGCAGCTCGGCGAAGCGCTGGCCAAGTCCGTGTCCAAGCGCAAGGCCCAGAAGGAGGCTGCGTAATGCCGACTCTGTATACAACGATTCGCCGCCCGCTGATTACTGAAAAGGGTCTGGGCGTGAAGGAAACCGAAAGCACGCTGGTGTTCGACGTGGCTCCGGAGGCGACCAAAACCGAAGTGAAGCAGGCCGTTGAGGCGCTGTTCAAGGTGAAGGTGGCTGCGGTGCGTACAGCGAACGTGGCTGGCAAGGAACGCCGCCGCGGCAAGTACGCGGGCTATCGGCCGGACTGGAAGAAGGCTTACGTCCGTTTGAAGGCTGGCGAGAAGCTGCCGGAGTACGTGAGCAACCTGTAGCAACAGGGGTCAGGGATCGGAGAACAAAGATCTGTGACCACCGTTTAAAGCAGGCGAGAAGGATTATCGGAAGGCGCGTAACCTTCCGGAGAAAACGGGGAGAGCGGCAGCAGGAACGCCGGCTCTTCAAGCGAGAAGACGATGGCAATCAAAACATACAGACCGGTAACGCCGACGCTGCGCTACAAGACGACGCTGAGCAATGACGAGCTGACGACGGCCAAGCCGCACAAGCCACTGCTCACCACGCGCAAGCGCACCGGCGGCCGCCGCAACTCGGGCGACCTGACGATCCGTCATCACGGCGGCGGGCACAAGCAGAAGATCCGCCTGATCGATTTCAAACGCGACAAGTTCGGTGTTCCGGGCAAAGTAGCCACGGTTGAGTACGATCCCAATCGCTCGGCACGCATTGCGCTGATTCACTACCTGGACGGCGACAAGCGTTACATTCTGCAGCCGGTGGGCCTGAAGGTGGGCGCGACGATTACGTCCGGTCCCGAGGCCGACATTCTGGTAGGCAACGCACTGCCGCTCAAGAACATCCCTGCCGGTACCACGGTGCATGCTATTGAGCTGAAGCCGGGCAAGGGCGCACAAATGGCGCGTTCGGCCGGAGCGCAGGCGCAGTTGGTGGCCAAGGAAGGCGACTATGCGCTGTTGAAACTGCCTTCCGGCGAAACCCGCAAGGTGCTCGTGGAGTGCATGGCAACAGTGGGACAGGTGGGCAACACCGATCACGAGAACGTGACGATCGGCAAGGCGGGCCGCAACCGCTGGAAGGGCATTCGCCCCACCAATCGCGGCGTGACCATGAACCCGGTCGACCACCCGCACGGCGGTGGTGAAGGCAAGACCTCGGGCGGACGTCACCCTGTGACGCCGTGGGGCCAGCCGACACGCGGCTACAAGACGCGCAACAACAAGCGCACGGATACGTTCATCGTGAACCGCAGGACGAAGTAGAGGAGCAGGATTTTATGGCACGTTCGACGAAGAAAGGCCCATTTATTGACTCGCACCTGATGGTGAAGGTGGAAGTGCTCAATAAGGCCAACGACAAGAAGGTGGTCAAGACCTGGTCGCGCCGCTCGACGATCTTTCCCGAGTTTGTGGGCCACACGATCGCCGTGCACAACGGAAAGAAGTTCGTTCCGGTGTATGTGACCGAAAACATGGTGGGTCACAAGCTGGGTGAATTTGCTCCGACACGCACCTTCAAGGGACATACGGGCGGCAAGGCTGAGGCCGGCGCCAAGGCACGGTAAATAGGTCGCCCGCTTGCGGGCCGCTTCAAAGATTGAGGAAGAGACGATGGCAGTCGAGACAAGAGAATACCGGGCCGAAGCAAGGTTCCAGCGCGTGTCGCCGCAGAAGGCGCGCCTGGTGCTGGACCTGATCAAGGGCCGGGGAGTGCAGGAGGCGCTGGAAACGGCGCAGTTCACCAAGAAGCGCATTGCTCCAGTGATTCACAAGTTGCTGGTTTCCGCCCTGGACAACGCGAAGTATGTGTCCGAGGAGCAGGGCCACGACCTGGATGTCGACAACCTGTACGTAAAGCAGGCTCTGGCCAATGACGGACCGCGCATGAAGCGCATCCGCCCTGCGCCCATGGGTCGCGCCTATCGCTATCAGCGCAGACTCGCGCACATCATCGTGTCGGTGGCCGAGCGCAATGCGGCTGCGGGCGTGGTGACAACGGTGGATGAGCCGGCGGTGGTTGAAGCTGCACCGGCCAAGAAGGCGGCGAAGAAGACCGCTGCCAAGAAGGCTCCGGCGAAGAAGGCCGCGGCCAAACCGGCAGCAAAGAAGGCTGCCAAGAAGTCCGCGAAGTAGGCCGCTAAGCAGGCCGGAAGGTTTTTGAGAGGAAGCATTATGGGACAGAAAGTCCATCCTTACGGATTCAGGCTCGGAGTGAACAAGCCGTGGCGTTCGCGCTGGTACTCGGAGCGCGACTATTCGAAGCTGCTGGTAGAGGACGTGAAGCTGAAGGCTGAGCTGCGCGATAAGCTGAAGGCTGCCGGTGTGAGCTCGGTTGAGATCGAGCGTCCGGGCAACAAGCTGCGCTTCCTGATCCGCACCGCGCGTCCGGGCATCGTGATCGGCCGCAAGGGCGCCGAGATTGAAAAGCTCAAGACCGAGCTTGGCAAGCGCACCAATCGAGACGTGTTCATCGACATTATTGAGGTGAACAAGCCTGAGCTTGATGCGCAGCTGGTGGCCGAGAATATCGCGCTGCAGCTGGAGAAGCGCGTCAGCTTCCGCCGCGCCATGCGCAAGAGTGTAGACTCTGCGCTGCGTTTCGGCTGCAAGGGTATCAAGGTCCGTGTTTCCGGCCGCCTGAACGGCAATGAAATCGCCCGCTCGGAGTGGTATCTGCAGGGCCGTCTGCCACTGCACACGCTGCGTGCGGATATTGACTACGGCTTTGCCGAAGCGCACACGACCTACGGCGTGATCGGCGTGAAGACGTGGATCTACCGCGGTGACATTTATGAGCAGAAGCGCCGTCAGGCGCCGGCTGCCACCGCGTCGGGAGTGTTTTAAGAGCAGTTCAGAGTTCATGGTTCAGAGACTGGAGCAGTGTCGATGAACTGGTTGAACGATGAACGATGAACTCGGAACTTTGAACTGTTGTTGAGGGTTTTCGTTATGTTGATGCCAAAGAAAGTGAAGTATCGCAAGCAGCAGAAGGGCAAGCGCCGTGGCAAGGCGTGGCGCGGCTCCTCGCTCGCTTTCGGTGAATACGGGCTCAAGGTTATGGAATGCGGTTACATTACCGACCGCCAGATTGAAGCCAGCCGTATTGCCATGACGCGCTTCATCAAGCGCGGCGGCAAAATCTGGCTCCGCCTGTTCCCGGATAAGCCGATCACCAAGAAGCCTGCCGAAGTCCGAATGGGCTCGGGCAAGGGCGCGCTGGACCACTGGGTTGCCGTGGTGCGGCCGGGCAAGATCCTGTTCGAGATGGAAGGCGTGGCGCCGGCAATTGCGCAGGAAGCCATGCGTCTGGCTGCGAACAAGTTGCCCCTGAAGACCAAGTTTGTCCAGCGTCCGGGAGTGGAAAAGACCGCAGTTGTTGCGGCCAAGTAAGCCCCGAAGGCTGAGGAAGGTTTGCGCGGAGCGCTTCTCAAGGGAAGCATTCCAGGCGCAGGAGAGAAGAAGATGGAACTCGAGAAGATGCGCAATTTGAGCGACGAAGAGCTGAAGAGCCATGAGAAGACGTCGGCCGAGCAACTGTTCCGGCTGCGTTTCCAGGTGTCTCTGGGCCAGACGGACGGTGTAAAGAAGCTGCGCCAGCTCCGCAAGGAGATCGCGCAGGCCAAGACCGTGGCCCGTGAGCGCGAGCTCGGAATTGGCGGCGCGAAGAAAGATGCGGCGGCGGAGAACGCTCCGGCGGCGAAGGCAAAGAAGGGAGCCCGCAAATGACGGAGCAGAAGGCAACGGAACAGGCGCCGGCGACCAATCGGCGCAATGAGAAGGTGGGTAACGTGGTTTCGACCAAGATGCAGAAGACCATCGTGGTCGCGGTCGAAATGCGCAAAGCGCACCCGAAGTACAAGAGGATTATCCGCTCGACGAAGAAGTTCTACGCGCACGACGAGCAGAACTCAGCGCGTGTGGGCGATGTGGTTCGCATCCGCGAGACCCGTCCGCTGAGCAAGCTGAAGCGCTGGAACCTGGAAGAGATAGTGCGGCGCTCAAACCTGGCGCAGATTGAAGACACGGCTCAGACCGTGACAGCCAGCTAAGGCGGGCAAGGAGAAGAAACCATGGCAGTGCAGATGAGAACCATGCTCGCGGTGGCCGATAACTCCGGCGCGCGCAAGCTTCAGGTGATTCTTCCGCTGGGCGGAGGATTGGGCAAGAAGGCCGGCCTCGGCGATATCGTCACGGCGGCCGTCAAGGAAGCCTCGCCCGACGGAACAGTGAAAAAGGGCAAGGTCGTAAAGGCCGTGATCGTGCGTACGCGCAAGGAACATCGCCGCCGCGACGGAACCTATATCCGCTTCGACGAGAATGCAGCCGTCGTGATTGACGATTCGCATGAGCCGGTGGGAACCCGCGTGTTCGGACCGGTGGCGCGCGAACTGCGCGAGAAGAAGTTTTTGAAGATCGTTTCACTGGCCCCTGAAGTTGTTTAACGGACAGGGCACGGGCAGGGAGAAGAAATGCCGAGTTTGAGTATTTATCGTAACGACGAAGTCAAGGTGATCACGGGCGCCGACAAGGGTAAGACTGGCCGTGTGCTGCGCGCTATTCCCGACAAAGGTACAGTGCTGGTGGAGCATGTCCGCGTGGTCAAGAAGACGGTCTCGTCCAAGTCTGGTCAGCGCACCCAGGGCGGTATTGCCGAACACGAGTCGCCGATCAATGTATCGAATGTCGCGCTGGTGTGCCCCACATGCGGTGTAGCCAAGATCGGATTCAAGATTGACGGAGACGCCAAGGTGCGCATCTGCAAGAAGTGCGGCAGCGAACTGCCGGCGAAGAAGAAGTAAGGCCTAAGGCCAAATTGAATACCTTCCGCAGCGGTATACGGAACTCTAGTTCCACTCCGGGAACCGGAAGAAAGAGAGCAAACGAGAAATGGCAGCACGGTTGAAAGAGAAGTACAACAAGGAAATCAAGCAGGCCCTCCAGAAGGAACTGGGTATCGAGAACCCCATGGCTGTGCCGAAGATCGAAAAGATCGTGGTCAACATGGGTCTGGGCGAGGCAACGCAGAACAACAAGCTGCTCGACCCTCTGGTGGCCGATCTCGGCAACATCACGGGACAGAAGCCTGTGACGACCAAGGCGAAGAAGTCAATCGCGGCCTTCAAGGTGCGCGAAGGTATGTCAATTGGCGCCATGGTGACCCTGCGAAGCGACAAGGCATACGAGTTTCTGGACCGTTTGATTTCGACCGCTCTGCCTCGCGTGCGTGACTTCCGCGGCGTATCAACCAAGAGCTTTGATGGGCGTGGCAATTACACGCTCGGCCTGCGCGATCAGCTGATCTTCCCTGAGATCGATTACTCCAAGGTGGAGAAGCTGAAGGGCATGAACATCACGATTGTGACCACCGCCAAGGACGACAAGGGCGCGCGTGCGCTGCTGGCAGCCTTCGGCATGCCGTTCCGCCAGGGCGCGTAAGGCAAGAGAGGATTTATGTCAACAACTGCAAAGAGTGTGAAGGACGCGCGGAAGCCGAAGTTTAGCTGCCGCAAGCACAACCGGTGCAAGCTGTGCGGCAGGCCCCGCGCCTACCTGCGCAAGTTTGGCATCTGCCGTCTGTGCTTCCGTGGACTGGCCCTGAAGGGCGAGATCCCCGGCGTTGTGAAGTCGAGCTGGTAATTACGACAGTTCAAAGCTCTGAGTTCAAGGTTGATGAGGCGCTCGAAGCCCCAATGAAAACTTTGAACTCCGAACCGTGAACTTTGAACTCTGAAGACATTTCCGCAGGTTCTCCTCTTGAGGGAGGAGCGAACGGGAAATGAAGGAGAAGGAATGAGTCTGACCGACCCCGTAGCTGATTTTCTGACGCGCATCCGCAACGCGATCCGTGCGCGCCACCAGAAGCTGGATGTGCCGGCTTCCAAGCTGAAGACCGAGATTGCCCGCATTCTCAAGGAAGAGGGCTATATCTCGAACTACAAGACCCAGGAAGAAGAGGGTAAGCTCGTCCTCCGCGTGTACCTGAAGTACGGCGGAAGCGAAGCGGCCATCCGTGACCTGTCCCGTGTCTCGCGCCCCGGTTGCCGTGTGTATGTCGGCCGCGACGAGATCAAGCGCGTGCAGGGTGGTCTTGGCATTTCAATTATGACCACGCCGAAGGGCGTGATGACCGGCCGCCAGGCACGGCGCGAAGGCGTCGGCGGTGAAGTGCTCTGCGAAGTCTGGTAGGGACTTGCCGTCCAGGCAACTGCCTGCGGCGTGTTTCAGCTGAATGCCGTTGGAGAGCATGAATTAGTTAGACGGAGCGCAGAGATAGTTGCTCCGGGCTGCAGTGGAACGAGGAGAGAGGGCGGTTCAACAGCAGGTCATTTTCCATTCAGGCGTTTTTTGTAGTTCCTGATCCCTGACCCCTGATCCCTGACCCCTGTCTTTCGGGACTCGCAAGCCATATGAAGGATTGATTCGATGTCGCGTATTGGAAAGAAGCCTATCCCGCTGCCGGCGGGTGTGAAGTACACAGTTGAGGGCAACACGGTCCTGGTCGAAGGCCCCAAGGGCAAGGTAACGGCTCTGGTCGCCAAGGGCATCCAGCTTGAGACCAAGGATGGCGTCTTGCATGTCAATCGCGAGAGCGACAAGTACGCTGCGATGCATGGACTGACCCGCGCTCTTGTGTACAACGCCGTCACCGGTGTAACCAAAGGCTGGAGCAAGGAACTCGACATTGTCGGCATCGGTTACCGCGCTGAAATGAAGGGCAAAGGCATGGTGGTGTTTACACTCGGCTACTCGCATCCGATCGAGTATCCGCTGCCGACCGGCATCGAAGTCGCGATCGATCCCAAGCAGACGCACCTGACCGTGAGCGGTATTGACCGCCAGAAGGTTGGCCAGGTGGCCGCAGAAATGCGCTCGCTGCGTAAGCCGGATCCGTACAAGAACAAGGGCGTGCGCTACTCCGACGAGAAGCTTAAGAAGAAGGCCGGCAAGACGGGCGCCAAGTAATTGCGATTGCGAGGCGTCTAAGCTTCGCGCAGTTATCCTGACCCGAAAAGCAGTAAAGGGAAAGGATCTCAAATTAACCCGAACGGGTCCGCAGGGCGGCTCCGCTGATAGGAAGAGAAGACCATGATTACGCAGACCAAGAGAAACGAAATTCGCAAGCGCATTCACAAGCGCATCCGCCAGAAGCTTTCCGGTACCACGGAGCGTCCCCGCCTCAACGTATACCGTTCCATGAATCACATCTACGCGCAGGTCATCGACGATGTGAAGGGCGTAACGATCGTGTCGGCTTCGACCATCAAACAGAAGACCGGCGGGAATGTTGCTGCGGCCAAGGAAATTGGCAAGACCATTGCCGAACTGGCCAAGGAAAAGGGCGTAACCAAGGTAGTCTTCGACCGCGGCGGCTATCTGTATCACGGGCGCATCAAGGCTCTTGCCGATGCGGCGCGCGAGGCAGGTCTGGAGTTCTAAACAGTGATCAGTGAACAGTGATCGGTGGTCACTGGCGGGCGGCAGCCCGGAAGGACAAGCAAAAGCATGACGACTTTGAAGAAGAAACTGGACGCCAACCAATACAACCTGAAGGATCAGGTGGTATCCATCAATCGTGTGACGAAGGTGGTCAAGGGCGGCAAAAACATGTCATTCGCCGCGCTGGTTGTGGTGGGCGATGCGGCTTCGGGCGTAGTGGGCTACGGCTCCGGCAAAGCCAAGGAAGTTCCGCAGGCCATCCGCAAGGGAATTGAGTCGGCCAAGAAGAACCTGGTTCAGGTGAATCTCACCGAGACCACAATTCCGCACCAGGTGCTGGGCCGCTTTGGTTCTGGCCAGGTGCTCCTCAAGCCGGCGCCGGAAGGTACCGGTGTCATTGCCGGCGGCGCGGTGCGTGCGGTCATGACCTCGGCGGGAGTACAAAACGTCCTGACCAAGAGCCTGGGCACGGCCAACCCGCACAACGTGATCAAGGCCACGTTTGATGCGCTGACCCAGCTGCGTGACAGGGCTGAAGTGGCCTCAACGCGCGGCAAGCAGGTGGAGGAGCTCTAAACCATGGCTGAGCAAAAGAAGATCCGCATTCAGTACTACCGTTCCGCCATCGCCACGCCTGTCAAGCACAAGCTGGTGGTCAAAGGACTGGGCTTTACGCGCCTCAACCAGATCGTTGAGCGCGTCGACAATGAATCGATCCGGGGCATGGTCAAGACGATTCCGCACCTGGTTCGCATTCTTGAGAATTAGTTCAGAGTTCAAAGTCCATGGTCCAAAGTTGTCAACGCAACTTTGAACTTTGAATTCCGAACTCAAATCTTTAAGTAACGCGAGTCGCGCGGCCCTCACCGCACGGCGCTATTAGCGAGGAAAACATGGCAAAGAATCTCTCCAATCTACGCGCCCCCAAGAAGGCAAACATCGGGCGCAAGCGTGTCGGTCGCGGTATGGGATCCGGCATGGGCAAAACCTCGACCCGCGGCCATAAGGGCCAGCGTTCCCGCTCAGGCTCCAGCATGATGCGCGGATTTGAAGGCGGCCAGATGCCGCTGCACCGCCGCCTGCCCAAGCGCGGATTCACCAACATCTTCCGCACCGAGTACACGGTTGTGAACCTGGACCGCATCGCCGAGCTGGACGTGAAGGAAATTGCCCTCGAGGACTATAAGAAACTCGGGCTGGCTTCCTCCTCCAAGGCGCTTATCAAGGTTCTCGGCTCGGGCGAACTGGTCAAGGCCGTCACCATTCACGCGCACAAGTTTTCCAAGTCGGCTGTCGAAAAGATCACCAAGGCCGGCGGCAAGGCAGTAGTGGCCGGCGAGGCCGCAGCAGCGCAGGCGTAACTGAGCGGCTGTGCCGGTCGTCACCGCACGGCCTGCACTGGACGGAAAGAATAGCGTACCGGAGTCCTTCGAGCCGCTGATCCGTTACCGTCCGGAGCCTACAATGGAAATTGGGGGTAGTTTCCACCGGCGGCAACGCCTGATTGGGACGAGCAACGATGGTTGAAAAGTTTCTAAACATCTTCCGCATTCCTGACCTGCGCAAGCGCGTGTTCTTTACACTCGGCATCCTGGCGGTCTATCGCCTGGGCGCGTGGATTCCCACGCCCGGCGTCAACTTCAAGCAGCTTGAACTGCTCTTCGCCGGCCAGGCGGGTTCCGCGCTCGGCCTGATGGATCTGTTTGGCGGCGGCAATCTGCGCCGTATGACCATCTTCGCCCTCGGCATCATGCCGTACATTACGGCGTCAATTATTTTCCAGCTGCTTACCGTTGTGTATGAACCGCTGGCGCGCATCCAGAAGGAAGGCGCGATTGGGCAGCGCAAGATCACACAATGGACCCGTTATGTGACCGTCGTTCTTGGTCTGCTCCAGTCCATCGGAATTGCGGCCATTCTGACTCGTACGCCAGGACTCGTTCTCCATCCCGGCTTCGGTTTTGATGTGCTGACCGTCATAACGCTCACGGCAGGCACAGCCTTCATCATGTGGCTGGGTGAGCAGATTACGGACCGCGGCATCGGCAATGGCATGAGCTTGCTGATCTTTGCCGGAATTGTCGCGGGTCTGCCGCACGGCGTGGCCGAACTCTTTCAGAAGGTTCAGACGCAAGCGTGGGGTTCCTTTACCATCTTCGTCATCATCCTGCTGCTCGCCGGCATGATCGCTGTCGTCGCCTTCATCGTATGGGTGGAGCGAAGCGAACGTCGCATTCCCATTCAGAGTGCGCGACGCATCGTGGGCCGCCGCATGATGGGTGGAGCTTCCAGCCATTTGCCGCTTAAGGTCAACTCAGGCGGCGTGATGCCCGTCATCTTCGCGCAGTCACTGCTCTCAGTTCCGCTCATGCTGGGCCAGATGGAGTCGGTGCAGAACAGCAAGTTCTTCGAGCCTTTGCTGCGCGCAATTCAGCCGGGCTATCCCTGGTACGAATTCCTGTACATGGTGGGCATCGTCTTCTTCGCGTACTTCTACGTGTCCATCGTCATGAAGCCGGACGATATTGCCGACAACTTCCGCAAGTCGGGCTCGTTCATCCCTGGCATTCGCCCCGGTAAGCGCACTTCGGACTTTATTAACGACATTCTTACCCGCATCACCCTGGTTGGCGCACTCTATCTGATCGTCATCTCGCTCATTCCAACCTTCCTGATCTCGGGTCTTCGTTTCGATCAACTCTGGCTGGTGGGGCATTTCTTTGAGTCTCTGCCCACTTGGGTCACGCACGGTCTAAATGTCAACTTCTACTTCGGCGGCACGTCACTCCTGATTGTTGTCGGCGTTGCCATGGACACCATTAACCAAGTCGAGTCGCAACTGATCATGCGCCACTACGACGGCTTTTCCCCGCGCTCAGGTCGCATTCGCGGAAGGAAAACCTGGTAATGTCCTCTTCTGCAACATCTGTGGCGACCGAATCGGAGATTCGGTCGCCACAGACTCCAGGCCCGGTCCTGTTAATGGGAGCTCCTGGTGTAGGCAAGGGAACGCAAGCCAAGGAGTTAGTAAAGTACTGGGGTGTTCCTCAGGTCTCCACAGGCGACTTGCTGCGATCCAACGTTGCGCAGGGAACCGCACTCGGAAAAGCTGCCAAAGAGATTATGCAAAGGGGCCAGCTCGTGCCGGATTCCCTGGTGAACGACATGGTGGAGGCTCGGCTGAAGCAGCCTGACACGAAGCGCGGTTATATCCTCGACGGCTTTCCCAGAACCCTGGCGCAGGCCACCTGGCTCGATGAGCGTCTGGGGGGTGTTCAAAGCGCTTTGCCGCTGGTTGCTGTCAGCCTGCAAGTGGACTATAATCAGTTACTGCGCCGAATTACGGGGCGCAGGAACTGTCCAGTCTGCCAGACCATCTATAACATCTATTCGAACCCGCCCAAGCGGGACGGATTTTGTGATGTGGAAGGTGCTGCTCTGGTCCAGCGAGCCGACGATACCGAGAGGGTTTTTGCCGCGCGCATGACTGCGTATAACGCACAAACTGCGCCAGTTGTAGACCACTACCGAAATCTCGGCCGGTTTGTGGAAGTCAGCGCGGACGGGCCCATTGCCGCGATTGCGGCAGGCATAGTCGCCGCCGTTGAACGGCTGCGTAGCTGAACGGGGAAGCCAAGGCGCCCCGGAGAACGCAGACAGCCGTAGACGGTGGCTTGCGCATGTTTAAGAGCATGCGCCGGAATTTTGAAGGAACGATCTGAAGTACGGCCGGTGAGGTAAAGAAGGTTTTGGCAGTCGTGATCAAGTCGTCGCAGGAAATCGAGAAGATGCGCCGTGCGGGCCAGGTGGTTCGCGAGGTGCTCGAACTCGTGCGCGGACTGGTGAAGCCCGGTGCCACCACACTTGATCTCGAAAAGGCTGCCGAAGCCCGCATCAAGGAGCTCGGCGCCAAGCCCGCCTTCAAGGGCTATCACGGTTTTCCCTGCGTGCTCTGCACCTCGGTGAATTCTGAAGTTGTACATGGCATCCCCTCTGCCAAGCGCGTATTGAAAGAGGGCGATATCGTTTCCGTGGATTGCGGTGCCATCGTCGATGGCTACTTCGGTGACTCGGCAATTACTGTCCCGGTAGGCCAGAAGATTGCGCCGGATACAGCTCGGCTGCTGAAAGTGACCGAGGACTCGCTGCACAAGGCGATTGCCGTTGTGAAGCCGGGCGCGACGCTGGGCGACATCGGTGCTGCAGTGCAGACAGTAGTTGAAGCAGAAGGATTTTCAGTGGTTCGCGACTTTGTGGGGCATGGCATTGGCTCCAACATGCACGAGGAACCGCAAGTGCCGAATTTTGGTGAAGCCGGACGTGGCATGAAGCTGCGCGCCGGCATGGTAATTGCCATCGAGCCAATGGTGAACGTCGGCAAGCCCGATGTGAAGGTGCTCAAGGATGGCTGGACGGCAGTGACCAACGACGGAAGTATGAGTGCTCACTTTGAGCACACGGTGGCTGTAACAGACACCGGAGCGAGAATTCTGACCGAGTAGAGATACGCGGTCCAAAATGCAAGGGCGCGCTAGCGCCTCAAGCGGGAGACGGTTTGTCGAAGGAAGATGCGATTGAGGTAATGGCCACGGTGGTGGAAACACTGCCCAACGCCATGTTCAAGGTAAAGCTCGAGAATGATCATGAAGTGCTGACGCATGTCTCGGGCAGAATGCGCAAGAACTTCATCCGCATTCTTCCGGGCGATCGCGTGGCGGTCGAACTCAGTCCGTACGATCTGAATCGCGGACGCATCGTTTACCGCTACAAATAGGTTCTTAACCAGCCGCTGTCTCCTATTGGGGAGCTGGAGCGGAAGAAGGGCAGTTGAGCAATGAAGGTTCGTGCATCAGTAAAGAAAATTTGCGTGAAATGCAAGGTCATCCACCGCAATGGTGTGGTGCGTGTGATCTGCGAGAACGCAAAGCACAAGCAGCGCCAGGGATAAGCAAGTTCTGGCAAGGAGCGGAGACTCCTGCAATTCAGGGGCGAGTTAGCTTAAGTCAAGGCTTGCGATGAACCCCGGAGAAACCGCAATAACCCGTGCGAGCCGGCGCTAGGCCGGAGGCACAAACAACCGAGAGGGCAGAAAATAGAGAGTAGAGATTAGCCAAAGCGGTGGAATCCGCACAATAACTGATCCCTGATCTCTGAATCCTGAACTCTGAAGAAGAAGGAAACTCAATGGCACGTATTGCTGGCGTCGATCTGCCCCGCAACAAGCAGGCAAGAATCGCGCTCACATACATTTTCGGGATCGGCAACCCACGTGCGCTCAGCATTCTGGAGAAGGCAAATGTAGACGCCTTCAAGAAAGTCCAGGATCTCGGCGAAGAAGAGGTTAACCGCATCCGTCAGGTGATTGAGGACGAAGGTGG
>JAGWSG010000081.1 GCA_028876335.1 Acidobacteriota bacterium | reverse complement strand
GTGTAGGTTGCTTCCACAGTTCCGTTTGCAGGTACCTCACCGGCCGGCGGCTGCGATGGCGCGTTCAGATTCAGCTTCGCATTCACGCTCAGTGTATTCACGTCGCCGTTGGACCACTGTGCAACAGTGGGCCCATTCACGAGCGAGGCAAATCCAAGCCGCTGAAATGGCGGAGTACTGACCATGTCGAGAATGGTGTCGAGTTTGACGTCCTTAAAATTCGCATCCACGCGTCCATTTACGTGGTGGTCTCGATTTTTGCGTTCAAGTGCGCTTTCCTTGATGGGCTGCACTTTCAATTTACGATGAAGGAAACCGCGCGGCTTTTTTTGCTCAGGCGGCGCGGCGCGCATTACGTCGGCGCCAGGAAGCGGGCCGAGCCAGTTTTGGAGCAGCACATCGCCACTTATATTGCCGCCTGTGTGCATTCTGGCCACCACAGAGGTAATGCGCAACTGTTCAGCGTCCGCGTGAACCTTTGCATCGAGGGTAATGCCATGCGCATCCACGCCGGTACCCACGTAAGCCGCCCCATCGGCGTGTACCGTGCCATCGCTGCGGAAGATGCCGCCGTGGCCTTCTCCGGTGAGGTCCAGATGTGCGAGCCCTTCGGGGGTGTTTGGATATCCGGTGATCGGCTCAAGCAGCCGCATATCCAGATCGCCTTTCACGGTCGCGTTCCAGCGCGGATGAGTGAAGTCGGCCAGCATTCCGGATACTTCCAGGGTTCTGTCCTCAATCCCTTTGCTGCGCGCCGTCAAGCGCAGGGAACGGAGATATGCAGCATCGCGCGTAAGGTCCAATGTGGCCTGCATGTAGCCTTCCACGGGCCTCGCCAGCGGGTGTGCCGCCCCACGCGAAAGCATGAAATCTCGTGCCCCCAACTCCACGTGAAAACTTTCAGGGTTTGCACCGGCCGCAGCCACGTACGCCAATTGCACCGACACATCATTCGCCTTGAAGTTGAGTTGCTCTAGCCTGTTTTGAAAGTCGAATTTAGCAGCGCGGTTTTCAAAGTCGAACAGACCGTCTTCCACCGTGAGCAGGCCAGCCTTTAAGTCAAAGAAGGTATCCAGTGCAGATTTGCCCTTGCTGGCCGGCTTGCGGGGCTTTGGCTGGTTGGTCGATCCATCGGGATAGACAATCAAATGAATCTGCGGTTGTTCAATATCGAGAGAACGAAGCCGAATTTTGGGAGTGAAGAATCCCAGAATGCTGATTTCAACGCGAATGTGGCCGATGCGCGCATAAGGTGCTTCATCCGCGGCTTCCTTGCCGTGAATCACGATGCCTCTGGCCTCGGCATCAAGGTTGAACGGATGCCAAAGGAAGGTGCCGATTTCTACGCGTCCGCCTGTGGCTGTGGCCAGTTTGGCGGCAAGCTCCTTGCGCACCAGGTTTTCAAACGAGGCGGATGTGAGCCACAAGACAAGCGCAGCAAGCAGCACAAGCAACAGAGCGCCGCCGCCACCCCACCAAAGCCAACTGCGGCGCGGTTGCACACGAGATTCCTTGGCTTCGCTCATGGGCCTCCCACGCTTCCGTCCGGCGTGAGACCCGCGGTTTCGAGTCTCGGATCGAGCACTTCGATTTCGCCCTGCTTGCGGAGGTTTTCCAGCCATCCACTGAAAAGCTGGCTCACCTGCTGCTGCAACAAAATCTCCTGAATGCGCTTTGACACCTGATCGAGTGGCGGAACGTCCTGCCGGTTTGTGTACTGCGGCACGAGATTGTCGTGATAGTAGGTTTCGATGTCCTTCTCAGGAATCTGAATTCCCTGACGGAACCGGCGCTCAATGAACCGCAGTATCTCAATTCGCCGCTTCATGTACGTCTCCACTTCTGCTTCGGTCAGATCGTGGTCTTTCAGGAACTTGTCCCATCCAGCCTGTGTGACGCAATTTGCCTGCACGCATGCCGGAGATTGCCTGCGGAGTTCCCGGATGCGCTGTTGTATCTCGGCAGGGTCCGGAATGGTTGCCTGCACGTCTTCATTTTCAATCTGCTGTTCGATGAGGGTCCTGCTAATCAGCCTTTGCAATGCGGACTGGGGTGTCTCCGGGCCGGCGATGTTAAAGCGCGGTTCAAGGATGGACAGCCGCATTTCATTGTTTAAATCGCTTTGCAAAATGGCCTGATTATTTACAACAGCCACTACGCTGTCGAGTACGGTGGGCGAGCTGGATTGCGCACCTGCCACAGAGAAGGGCAAGAGACACGCGGTTGCCAAGAGGGATGCATACCGCGCCCATCTGCTCAACATTCGAATTGGAGCATGTGCGTGCATCAGAATGTCTGCCCCAGGCTGAAGAAGAAGTTGAAGTGGCTCGCCGAGCCGACGTATGGGGTCGCCAGCGGAGTAGATCTTTCATACGTGACCGGGTAGATCGGCGGATTCAGGTTGTAGCTGAAATCCAGGCGTATGGGACCAACGGGCGTATGGTAACGCAGACCCAAGCCAAGCGCGTGCGAAAAGTAGTTGAAGCTGCAGGATCCTTTTTGTCCGGTGGAATTCCACTGTCCATTCAGGTCTGGAGGCGTCAAGTCTTTGCAGGCATCGCGATCAGGCTGATGAAAACGCAGAGCGCTTTTCCAAATATCGCCAGCGTTGGCAAAGACATTGCCCATGTCGTGAAAAAGTACAAAGCTCAACTGCTGCCCAAAGAAGGGAAGCATGGGGGGCGGCAGTCGCAGTTCCAGATTATTGACCAATGCTCCTGCGCCGCCGATGGGGAAGCCAGTGAAAACATCGCGCGGACCTGCGGCATTGATGGAGAAGCCGCGCAGGGACGTGGAACCACCCGCGTATAAACGTTCGGGTAGAGGAATCAACTCGTTGAACGGAGAGCCGTAGGCGCGTTCCTGTCCGTAACGGGTATTGCGCGCCAGTACGAATCTGCCTTTGTTAAAGCTGTAAAAGCTGGAGTAGGACATATCGAGCCGACTGAACTCCGCTTCTGCGCCCAATTTACTTGTCGAGAAAAACTCCTGGAAGCTCCAGTAAGAGCCGCGATGCGCGTCGAGCGCCGAGTCCCGCGTGTCATGAATCCATGTGAAGGCGGGGCCAGCCACGCGCACAGCAGTAGAGAGGATATCCAGTGCGTTCGGTCCCACCTGCAGGCTGTCCTGCGCCACTTTCACACGCCGGAAATTCGCCTCATAGACAAACGTGTTTGCTTTCGATAAAAAGCTGCCCGGCGTATTGAAGTTCTCCGTCCATCGCATACCGCCTTCCAATTTGGACGAGACATACGTTGTTACGTCGCGGCTATTGGCGTAGCCGGCTGAGATGGTGAGTCCGAAGTTGCGATTGCCGTGGAAGTGAGGATTCTGGAAGAGAAGACGGATTCTTTGCTCAAGCAGTCCGTAGGTGCCCTGGGCAGATGCGGATTGTTCGCGGCCGAAAAGATTGTTGCGTGTAATATCCAGCAGCACGCGGGGGCTGATTCCCGTGGAGCCATTGGGAGTGCTGCTGTTTTGCGGTGAGCCGGTCTGCACTTCGAATCCAAGGCCGTAGGTGAGTGTCCAGCGCCTGGCTTCCTGCATCTGCACCAGAACAGTCTTGTTGGTTTCGTTGCCGGTAGGATTCTCCACAGCCGTGTCAACCTCATTAAACAGCGAAAAATCGTAGAGGTTACGCTGCATCTGCTGTAATGCACTCTGGCTCAGCGGATCTCCAGGGTGGAGTGTGATGGCACGCGCCACGGTATCGGGCCGAGTGTAATGCAGACCTGTCACCAAGACTTTGCGGACAAAGATTTGCGGCCCTTCGACGACATGAATCATGACGTCTACCTGATTGGGATTAACTTTCTCAGCTTGCTGGTCTACTGTGACCTGTGCCTGGTCAAAACCTTTGCTCAGATAGTAGGTAAGAATGGCGTCCCGGTCGCCGGCCAAACTCTGCGGCGAGAACAATTGACCGGTAGCGGTGTTCATCAGTTGCTGCAACTGCTCAAACGGAATGTGTTCGTTGCCGTCGATCGTGAGTTGGCCAACATGCTGCTGCGGGCCTTCATCGATGTGATACGTCACATTCAACGGCGCGGATTTCTTTGAGGTTTTACCCGCGGTTCCTTTCCCCCCGGAGTCGCCCGTGCTGATTTCAGGTCTTATTTTGATCGCAGAGAAGCCGTTGTTCTGATATACCGCGCGTAATGAATCCACGTCGCTGGATACCAGCGCCTGGCTGTAAGCGCCATGGCGATCGATAACATCAGCGGCATGAACGCTTAACAACTGCTCAAGAGTTGAGGCATCAAAGTAATGGTTGCCCTCTACCTTCACCGTTCCCACTTTGCGCCGCGTACCTAAAGTGACGGTGAAGACAATTACGACATCATTAGCTTGCGGTGTTTCGCGGCGGTGTTCCACTTTCACGTCGAAATAGCCCAGCCGCTGGAAGTAGTCGCGCAGGCGGCGGTTGCCTTCATTCAAGAGGTCATCATCGACAGTGCCTTCCTCGTAGACCGGCACCAGGCGTTTCAGGCGGTCGCCGCTAACCTTGGCTCCCTCAACGCGCAACTGCACTCTGGGGCCGCGGTTGGCGGAGAATTGGAAGTTGGTGCGGTCGGTTGCAGGTATATAGTCCGCAGCCTCCTGCTTAATTTCAGCCTCGAGCCGGTCATGCTTCTGGTAATACTTCAACACGCCGCTTAGCGCGCGACTGGTGGTGTCGTGATCAACCTTTTTCCCGGCATGCAAATGTGCATGTCGCTTGAAATCGCTGACCGACATGCCCGAGTCGCCTGTGACTTTGACATTACCGACGCGCGCCTGCGGGCCATTGGTCACAGTAAAGAGCAAGTCCACGAGTTGCTCACTGGGATGCGGCGTTTGCTTGCAGGTTATGGTTGGCTCATGAAACCCGTTGTCCGCCATGGCCTGCTTCATTTGCTCAATGGCATTGTTCAGCCGCGCTTGCGTAAATCGGGTTCCCGGATTCAGGCGTGCGGCGCGATCCACCTGGGTGTTGAGAGTAGCGCCTTTGGCTCCTGTTACCGTGACGGTTCCAATAAAAGTGCGCGGCGTTCCATGAAAGATCAAATCCACTTCATTGCCATCTGCTCGAACTTCTGCTTCGATTGTGTCGAAAAGCCCTGTGGCGAACAGTACGCGCAGGCTGGAAGTGACATGGTCACGTGAAAGTGGGGCACCAGTCTTTTGCGGTAAATCACCGGGCAGCGGCTTCAGCCAGTTTTCAGCAACGCCCTCAATAGAAATTGCACGGACAGTTTTGCCCTCCCACGAGGAGTATGGACTGGGAACTGTTTGCGTGGTCTCTGTGGGGGGCAATGGATTGCGCCGGGCACGGCGTCTGCCAAGGGGCAACGGTGTTGCAGTCTGCTGCTGGGTAGCCGCAAGCCGCATCTCGGCATCGAGATGGTTCTGTGATCGAACTTTTTCATGGATTTGCCCGAAGGCTGCCGTCGCGCTCATCCACAAGAATAGGACTACTACGGCGAACGGCAGGGCGTCTCTTTCGAATTGAATGCAAGGCCGCCTTGCCGGATTAACCCTCAAATCCATGTCTCCTGAACAATACAAGGCAGTTCCATGCCACGCACGGAAAAAGACGAATCAAGAACCGATTGGCAATCGGCGCCAGGATTCTTTTCGACCCTTGTGCTCCGAACCGGGTAGTGCTGCCCTTTATACTAACGAGGAACGAAGGCCTCGCGCATCAGCGCGGGAGACTGTTCCGCTGGTCTTTCGTTAAAGGGAATCGAATGCCTCAACCCAATGCCGCTGATGCCACGGCCACTTCCAATCCGGGTGAATCAGGCAAGACAGCGACACCGCATCGCAATGTCGGGCGTACACTGCCGGCTAACCTTGCGGAGCAGGAAGCTCTGACACGAGCACAGCAGGGCGATCATCAGGCTTTTGCGTATCTTTATTCGCTGCATAAACGGCGTATTTATTCGCTGTGCCTGCGCATGGTGAACAATGTGGCCGAGGCAGAAGACTTAACGCAGGAAGCCTTCCTGCAATTGCACCGCAAGATTGCGACGTTCCGTGGAGATTCGGCCTTCTCCACCTGGCTGCACCGGCTGGCGGTGAATGTGGTGCTGATGCACCTGCGCAAGAAGGGAATTCCGGTCACTTCGCTGGACGAGGCGATGGAGCCGACACATGAGGACGGGCCAGGCAAGAGCTTTGGAGCGCCCGATCTTTCGCTGATCGGTTCAATCGACCGGTTAACACTGGAAAAGGCAGTGGCAGATTTGCCCGCAGGCTACCGGCTGGTGTTCATCTTGCACGACGTGGAAGGATACGAACACAACGAAATCGCCACCATGCTTGAGTGCTCCATCGGAAACAGCAAGTCCCAACTCCACAAGGCACGGCTCAGGCTGCGTGAATCGCTGCACTCCGTTGTTCGACTTGAGGCCCGGAGATGACCACTGAACATACACAACCTGATCCACAGGCCTGCCATGAGTTTCAGGACCAACTGCCCGAGCTGATTGGCTCCGGACAGCCACTGGGAGACCACCCTCACGTACAGACCTGCGAGAACTGCCGGGCCCTGATTCGCGATCTTGAGACCATTGCTGAGGCCGCTCGGCAACTGCTCCAGACAGAAGAGAGCGAGCAGGAAGAATCCTCCGGTGACGGTCTTTGGGAGCGTATTGACTCGGCCATCAAGGCCGAAGAAGGCGCATCCGCAAAGGGTAGCCAGCGGGAATAACCTGGCTTTTCAAGAGTATTTGCAGCTCCTTTTTCACTCCAAATCCTTGCTCACTCTATTGGCATCTCAGCCGATAAGGAACTTGAAGCGACATTGCCGCAGCTCCCCCATGGCCGCAGAACGCACATGGTTCTGATTAAGTGATTGAATATAAGTTACTTAGTCGGTCGATTCTGGCGCATGGGGAACCAGGATTTCGCGTGCGGCGTATTTGAGGAAGGGCAACTGAGTCCGATGCGAGATGGAAGGAAGCCGCTTTTGAGACGTTCCTGAAACTTTTATCTTTCTTCGTTGTCTAATATAAGGAAAGTTGATAAAAGGACACTCAATGTCGAATCTTTCCCCATCTTTATCTCCACAAGATCCTTCTCAGGAAGGGAATTCTGCTCCTCGCCGTCTTGCGGTTCTGCCTGTACGTGACACCGTGTTGTTCCCGCATGCTGTTCTACCGCTTACGGTTGGCCGTGAGAGCTCGATTCAGTTGATCGAATCGTTGGGTGACCAGCGGTCCATTGTTGTAGCAGCCCAGCTTGATCCGCGTCTTGACACCCCCAAGCCCAGTGATTTGCACCAAGTGGGTACTCTGGCCACCGTCCATAAGATCGTACGTATGCCCAACGAGAGCCGCTTTGTTTTTACTGAAGGCGTGAGCCGGGTGCGCATCCTGAACTTCGTGCAGACGGAACCCTTTCTGGTGGCTGAGGTGGAGGTTCTCGAGGACGCTGAGCCGGAAGAAGACATCAATATGCAGGCGCTGGTGCGGAACGTTGTGACGCAGTTCCAGCAGATTGTCTCCGAGTCACCAACCCTTTCCGACGAACTGCGCACGATCGCCGCGAATATTGAAGAGCCGTCTCGTCTGGTCGATTTCGTTGCCTCATCGCTGCCATTTTTGACCACTACAGACAAGCAGCAGTTGCTTGAGGCAAGTGGTGTACGCCAGCGGCTGGAGCAGTTGAACAAGCATCTGGCACGCGAAAATGAAGTGCAGCAATTGCGCTCAAAGATCCAGAGTGAAGTGCAGGACCAAGTGCAGCAGTCGCAACGCGACTACTATCTGCGCGAGCAAATGAAGGCGATCCAGAAGGAGCTGGGCGAGCAGGACGAGAGTCAGCGCGATATCGACGAGCTACGCCAGAAGATTGAAGCAGCCGGCATGCCGGAGGAAGTGCAGAAAGAAGCGACCAAGGAACTGAACCGCCTTGGACGCATGTCTCCCATGGCCGCCGACTACTCGCTCACACGGAACTATATTGAGTGGCTTGCTGCGCTGCCGTGGTCGAAGAGCTCGGGCTCAAAGATCGACATCAATGTGGCGCGCGAGATTCTGGACGAAGACCACTATGAACTGCGCAAGGTGAAGGATCGCATTCTGGATTACCTGAGCGTGCTTGAGTTGAAGCCCGATATGAAGGGACCGATTCTTTGCTTCGTGGGACCTCCGGGAGTAGGCAAAACCTCACTGGGTCGCTCGATTGCGCGTGCACTGGGCCGTAAATTCCAGCGCATTTCGCTGGGTGGCATGCACGATGAGGCCGAGATTCGCGGCCACAGGCGCACCTACATTGGGGCGCTGCCGGGCCAGATCATTCAGAGCCTGCGCCGTGCGGAGACCAATGACCCGGTCATCATGCTGGACGAAATTGACAAGCTGGGACGCGATTTCCGCGGCGATCCGGCATCGGCTCTGCTCGAGACGCTGGATCCGGAACAAAACAACACGTTCCGTGACAACTATCTCGACGTGCCGTTTGACCTGTCGAAGGTGCTGTTTATCTGCACGGCGAACCAGCTTGATCCGGTTCCCGCGCCGCTTCTGGACCGCATGGAATTGATTCCGTTGCAAGGGTACAGCGAGGACGAGAAGGTGCACATTGCCAACAAGTACCTTATCCCGCGGCAGGTGAAGGAGAACGGCATTACCGAAGAGCAGATTGAACTGCCGGAGGATTCCGTGCGGTTTATCGTGCGGCACTACACACGTGAAGCGGGCGTGCGCAAGCTGGAGCAGTTGATTGGCACAGTTTGCCGCAAGCAGGCGCGCCGCGTGGTGGAAGGCAAGAAGGAAAAGCTCGTCGTTTCGCGTGAGGATGTGAAGGAATTCCTGGGAGGAATCAAGGTCCGTGTGGATACGGAAGTGGAAGAGCGCGTAAAGCGGCCCGGCGTTGCCGTGGGGCTGGCCTGGACACCGGCCGGCGGCGACATTCTCTTCATCGAGGCCAACAAGATGAAGGGCAAGGGCGGCTTCACCATGACAGGCCAGATAGGCGAGGTAATGCAGGAATCAATGCAGGCCGCGCTGACCTGGGTGCGCTCCAACGCGGTCAAACTGGGGCTCAACGAAGAATTCCAGCGCGAACTGGACATCCACATCCACGTGCCGGCGGGCGCAATTCCGAAGGACGGCCCTTCAGCTGGGGTGACGATGGCAACGGTGCTGGCCTCGCTGCTGACCGACACACCCGTGCGGCCGCTTACGGCGATGACCGGTGAGATCACGCTGAGCGGCAATGTGCTGCCCGTGGGCGGCATCAAGGAGAAGTTCCTCGCCGCGCGGCGCGCGGGCATCAACACGGTGATTCTGCCGGCCGATAACCGCCAGGACGTGGAAGAGGACCTGACGCCGGAGATGATGGAAGGCGTCACCGTCCACTACGCCAAATGTATTGGCGACGTGCTGAACGTGGCCCTGCCGTTGCTGAAGGCGAGGCCAGAGGCAGTCCGCCCAGCGGAAGTGCAGCAGAGCAGCCCGGCGGCCTGAACATTAACCCTCCCCGAACTCACAAGGGCCAGCTGAGAAGCTGGCCCTTTTTGTATGACTGGAGGAACCACGAACGATAGTCCTTACTGCGCGTCTAACCCACTAAGAGCGATATGCTTTTGACTATGAACCAGGTTAAGGTGCTGGCTTTTGGCGTGTTGCGCGAGTCGCTCGGCAGGGAGCCTCTTCATATGGAACTGGCCGACGGTGCAACTGTGGGCGACCTGCTCGATGAACTGAGTCGCGCACATCCAGCCGTTATGCTGCGCGGCATTGCCGTGAGCGTGAATGCCGAATACGCGCGCGCCACGCAACCGCTCACTAGCGGTGACGAAGTCGGCCTTCTCCCTCCCGTCTCCGGCGGTGCTGCGCGCACGGCGAGTTTTTCGGACGAGGGCAGTGGAAATGCCGGCGAGGTTCTTTTAACGCGCGATGTGATCGATGCCACCGCGCTTCTCGCCGCTGCCAAGCAGGGGGAAGACGGCGCAGTGACCCTGTTTGACGGAATCGTGCGCAACAACTCGCGCGGGCGCAAGACGCTCTACCTTGACTACGAAGCCTACGAAGAAATGGCCCTGAAGCAGATGGCGGAGCTGTGTGTGCAGGCGCGGGAAAAGTTCGGCGTGCGCCACGCGACCATTGTGCATCGCCTGGGCCGGCTGGAGATAGGCGAGACCAGCGTGCTCATTGTCGTCGCCAGCGCGCATCGCGGTGCTGCGTTCGACGCTTGCCGCTGGATTATCGACACGCTCAAAAAGACTGTGCCTATCTGGAAGAAGGAGACGTTTGTTGACGGCGCAGTGTGGGCGGACGGCGAGCCTTTTCCTGATGCGGTTCAACTGGAGCAGCCTGCGGGATCGGAGCGAGCGGATGGCGCCTGAGCCACTGCGATTCCGCCTAGCGTTGTGTTTGCTGTTGGCTTTTGTCACCGGAGGTGGGCTGCTTTCCACTTCCCACGCGCAGGATGTGCCGACGTACAAGGCGAACGTGAATCTGGTGAACGTCTTTGTGAATGTGACGAACCAGAACGGCACCATTGTGGGCGGGCTGACGAAGGCCGACTTCAAGGTCACAGAAGACGGCCGGCCCCAGACCATTGCCGTGTTCGAGCGGCAGTCTGCCATTCCACTGAGCATGACGCTGGCCATTGATACCAGTGGCAGCGTGCGGAAGGACCTTTACGCCGAGGCGCAGGCCGCGCAGCACTTCGTACACGCCATGCTGCGCCCACAGGACCAGATGAGCCTGATGGACTTTGCCGACACGCCGCGCGAGATTCAGCCATTCACGAACAGCGAGAAGCTAATTGAGCGTGGTCTGAAGCGTCTGCGCGGGGAGCCCGGCACAGCCTTCTATGACGCGGTCAAGCTCGGAGCTTACCGTCTGCATGGCAAGCAGGGACGCAAAGTGCTCATTCTTGTCTCTGACGGTGGAGATACGGTGAGCGAGTCCACCTATGCCGACGCGCTGGAGCAGGCGCTACGCAGCGAGGTGATGATCTACAGCATTATCGACGTGCCGGTGGAGGCCAGTGCCGGGCGCGACACCGGCGGAGAGCACGCGATGATTACTCTGGCCGAGCAAACCGGCGGGAAGAGTTTCTATGTGGATGAGGGCGGCCTCGACAAGGCTTTTGAGCGAGTAAGTGAAGACTTGCGAACGCAATACCTTCTTGGCTACTACCCCAGAAACCAGGAAAAGGGCGTCGAATTCCATCGCATCAGCGTGACCATTCCGCGCGTCGCTCCAGGGCAGTTCCATATCAGCCACCGGACCGGATATTACACGGACGAGATGGTATCGGCGAACTAGCGATCACAAACGGCCCAGACGCACGAAAGCCTCCGCCGTAGCGGAGGCCTTCAGGTAGAAATACTATGCTTCGGGAGCCGCGACTACTTGGCTGCGGTCTCAGCCTTGGCGTACTTGCGGCGGAAGCGCTCGACACGGCCCGCCGTATCGACCAGGCGCTGCTTGCCGGTAAAGAACGGGTGGCACGCTGAGCAAATTTCCACGTGAATGTCGCCCTTATGGGTCGAACGTGTTTCAAAGTTGTTACCGCAGGCGCAGAGAACGCGCACGGCGTCGTAATTGGGATGAATCTTTTCCTTCGGCATCTCGAAAAACGGCCCTTTCCAGCAATTGTTCTATTGTAGTTGGATTCCTGGTGGGGTGCAAACGACGCAGCCTACTCCTTCAGTGCCTTTTCAATCCCCGTCTCCACCAACTTCGACATGATTTCAAAGCCAGCCGGTTTGGGGTGGACGCCGTCTTTGCTTAGATTGTCGGGGAGGCCATCGCGGGAATCTTTCATTGGCGTGTGAAAGTCGATGTAGACGTAGCCTTTTTCAGCGGCAAAGTTCCTGATCCATGTGTTAATTTCGTCAATTTTGTGGGCGGGGAAGGTATTGGGCTTCCAGGGGTAGTCGTAAGCGGGAAGGATGGAGCAGAGAACTACCTTGATGCCGTTGGCGTGGGCCAGGTCGGACATGGAGGCGAGGTTGTCTTCGATCTGCTCGGGGTTCTCAGGGCCGGTGTTGCCGGCGAGGTCATTGGTGCCGGCCAGGATGACGACGACTTTGGGATCCAGATGGATCACGTCCTGGCGGAAGCGGACGAGCATTTGCGGGGTGGTTTGGCCGCTGATGCCGCGATTGACGTAAGGTTTGCCGGGGAAATACTTCTCGAGGTCCCAGCCCTGGGTAATGGAGTCGCCCATGAAAACTACGCGGTCTTCGCCGGGTTTGGGCGGTCCGAGAGCGATGTCCGCGTCGTGAAAGTGGGCAAGCAGTGGGAAATCTACCAGCATCTGGCGGTCGTGTTCATTCCAGTAGGCGTTGTTGGCGTGGCCGGATGGGCTGGTCTTTGGCTGTTCCGTGGTTTGCGTCGCCGGTTTGTTCGCGGACTGTTGTGCTCCCGCTGTGATGGTTGCCAAGGATATTGCCACGGCACAGGCTAGTTTTCCCCATTGCTGCATTCTTTTGCTCTCCGTTTGGTGCTTGAAAAATCGCTTTCGTGCGTGCATGGGAATTATAGGGGTGGGAGTTGGCAGCGCCGGAACTGGCGGCTGCGATGAGGAGAATTTCCACACAAGCCGCCGGTTTCCTCACTGCGACGCGTTTGCCCGGAATGCGCTAGGCTCTTAATTGGAAATGGCAAATTGTCCCATTTGTGATGGCATTGGCCTGGTGCGGGTTCGCTCGGC
>JAGWSG010000001.1 GCA_028876335.1 Acidobacteriota bacterium | reverse complement strand
TAAATGCCAAGTCAAAGAGCTCCGCGGCTGCGGCTGCAAAGGCTGTGCTGGTTGATCCCTTTACGGGAAGTCTGAAAGTGAAGGGTTTCTCTCTCAGCGGCGGCCCACTTGGCCAGCCGCTCAAAGTTCCCGATTTCGAGCTGCAGCCGGTGATGGGCGAGAGCCCGCAGCCGATTGCGTTAAGTGCGTCCGACAATTTGAATGCCGGAGGGCCTTCACCGCTCTCGATCACAGCGCGAGTGGGACACACAGGCTTTACGCTCTCCCTGCAAGGGCCGGTTTCCTTTTACCGCCTGCGAGAGTTTGCGCAGTTGGCCGGCGCGGGCAACGTCGCAGGACTGGATCAGTTGTCAGGAGATGCTCCTGTGCTGAACCTGAGTGCGCAAGGGCCGTGGCTGCCTTCTGAAGAAAACCTGATTCCGGCCGATCGAAGTCAGCCGTCTGTTTCGATGACGGGGAAATCTCCATTGCCGACCACGTATTCCTCGTTCACTGGATCGCTCACGGTGCATAAAGCAATATGGAAGTCTCCAATGCTGGCAAATCCGGTTGCCATCGGTGCAGGCACGCTTTTGCTGGAAGCGGGTGGTCCAAGGTGGCAGAGCGATTTCACCTTCGGGCCTGTGAAGGGAATTGCGGAGCTTAGTCTTCCCACGCATTGCGACGAGGCAACGCCCTGTGTGCCCGATGTGAGCCTTGACTTCGACGATCTCAATGCGGGTTTGCTGCAGACTGCTTTGCTGGGTGCCAGTGACAAGAAGACGCTGCTTTCATCGCTGATTGCGCAGTTCACCTCGTCGGCGCCGCCTGTCTGGCCTCAGGCCAACGTAACTGTGCATGCGGGAGCGATCACGCTCGGTGCGGTGAAGCTGCAGAAAGCCAAATTGAGCGTGTTCATTCATGCGGCTTCGGCAGTTGTTCAAAGTTTCGATGCGAACCTCTTTGAGGGCGACCTGCATATGACGGGAATGGTCTCAGACAGTCAGCGTCCGGAGTATGCGCTCGCCGGTGGAATCTCGAAGGTGAATGCAAAGCAGCTTTGCGCGTATCTGAGTCTGCGCTGCAGTGGTGCTCCGGTGAATGTTTCGGGCAAGCTGAGTCTTTCCGGATTCGCAGCGAAGGACCTGGCGGCATCCGCCACGGGTTCATTGCAGCTTGAGTGGGCGTATGGCGCGGTGCACGGATGGATGCCTTCAGCTGGCTCAACTGCGCACGCGCAAACCATTCCGTCATCGCTAGCCAGTTTCAGTCACTGGACCGCGGATCTCTCCCTGAGCAAGTCGCGCGTGACTTTTGAGAACAGCCAGGTAACGCGCGGGGGCAAGGCAATCTCGGTTCCCGCATCGATTGCTTTTGGCGAACCACCGCGATTGACGTTTGCCGCAGAAGACGTTGCTGAAAAGAAGTAGAGCAGCGTCAAGAGCGGCTTTGAGACTACCGGCCGATACAATAGCCTCATGGCTTCTTCCCCGACCTCGTCATCGGTTCAGGTTAAGTGTCTGGGCGTGCTGTTCGACATGGACGGCATTCTGATTTCCTCCATTGGCTCAGTGGAACGGAGCTGGACAAAATGGGCGCTTCTGCGCGGTATTGAGCCAGCGAAGGCAATTGAGGTTGCGCATGGACGACGCGCCATTGAAACGGTGGCCATGCTTAGACCTGATCTGAATAGCCGTGATGAGTTGAAAGTGATCGAAGATATCGAAGTCGACGACGGCAAGGACATCGAGATTCTTCCGGGCGTTGAAGCATTGCTGGCAGCCTTGCCGCCAGAACAATGGACGGTTGTGACGAGTGCGACCGAGCGGCTGGCACGCGCACGGATGGCACAAGCCGGTCTTCCGGTGCCCGAAAGAATGATCACCGCAGACCAGGTGGAGAAGGGTAAACCGCAGCCAGATCCATACCTTGCCGGGGCGGCGCTGCTTGGATTTCCGGCTGCAGAATGTGTAGTTTTTGAGGACTCAACTTCAGGGGTGCTGGCTGGACATGCCGCTGGTTGTACGGTAATTGCCACCACGTTTTCGCACGATGCAGCGTCACTGACAGCGGCGGATTATCTGATAACCGATGTGACCGATGTGGAAGTGCGGACGCAGAGCGGCCGAATCGAGCTGAGCTTTCAGCCGCTGCGGTCATAGCCGTTTACGAAGTGCCTTATTTGTTTGCTTCAATTTTTCGGCCGTTGCGATCCTGCAAGGGGCGCGAGTTGATTCGATAGAGGCTACTAAAGGCTCGCAACTGGGCGCGATTGATGCCTACATACTTCTCCATCACAAACCATTGCACTCCTTCCGTGCAGGGCGGCTCAGTGAGCGAACCGGTGTAGGTCCAGTAGCCGGAATCATTGGGGAGCAGTCCCCGCGCATTCACCATGTCTGTGATTTCTTCGGTCTGTCCGGGTTGTGTGGGCAGATGCTGCCAAAGGGTGGCGAGCATCGCGTTGGGATGACTCTCATCCAGGTTCATGCGCGAAACGAGAATTGCGATCTTGCCATCGGCACTCTTGTGAATGAGCTGCGCATCCATGTCCGTAAGCTTGCCGTTGACTGCGTCCTCGCTGGGATGATGAAAGGCGACCTTTTCCAGGTCATAGCGCACGCCGTTTGCGACGATGTAGCTGCCTTTATGCACGCGCAGTTCGATTCCATGGCCAGTGTTGACCATGGTTGCTCCGCCTGCAATGTAGTGGAACTCAATGGGCTTGAGCGCGGTGTTGAGGCGCGCCTTTCGAATATCGATAGGGGATTGCTCATGTCCGTCTGAGCAGGCTTTGTAAGCGGGGTCGAGCTTGCCCCAGTTCAAGGGTCCGCGGGATCCCACATAATCCCATTGCGCGGACTGGGCGGTTGCGAACGTTGCCCCACAGCACAGCACGAGAGTTGCAAACAAAGTAAGGCGCATCGATTTCTCCGTAGCGAAAAGGATAAATAGGAAGTCCCGCGAAATTTTAAAGCACGGGTGTTAGACGGGAACAAAAGGCTGCCGGGAGACCTTTCTGGAGGGTATCCCCTCCCTCCCCCCCTACTGTACCTTTGTGGCTGATTTGAAATGGGTTACGGGAGGTATAGACCTATGCCGTATTTGATTCCAAATGACTTGGGAGCGCATATATGAAAATAGAGAACTTAGGTCTTGTTCAACCGATTCGGGAGGTGCCACCACAATGAGGTGAACAGGGCCCAACAAGCCAAGAGGTGCGTTCATTCACAATTCAACGAGAGAGCGGTGTTTCGACCCTTTTCCAGTTTGTGCTGGATGAAGGGAATTTTTTGCAAGATTTCAAAGTTCATAGATCAGAGTCTGGGGCAGGACTGTTGGGATGGAAGTACACCCAAAACAAAAGCGGGAACCCTGTTGGGTTCCCGCCTGGTTGAGATGCGCCGGGTCTGTTACTTTGCGGCGGTGGCAATGCCAGCCTGCTCGGCGAGCAGGGCAGCCTTGTCTGTGGCTTCCCAGGTGAACTCAGGCTCGGTACGGCCGAAGTGACCGTACGCCGCGGTCTTCTGGTAGATGGGGCGGCGCAGGTTGAGGCTCTCAATGATGCCCTTCGGGGTGAGCGAGAAGTTCTTGCGGACGAGCTCGGTGAGCTTCGCTTCGCTAATCTTGCCGGTTCCGAAGGTGTCTACGAGGACGCTGACGGGCTCGGCGACGCCAATCGCATAGGCGAGCTGCACTTCGGCCTTGTCGGCGAGTCCTGCGGCCACAATGTTCTTGGCGATGTAGCGGGCCATGTAAGCAGCCGAGCGGTCGACCTTTGTCGGATCCTTGCCGGAGAAAGCGCCGCCGCCGTGACGGCCCATACCACCGTAGGTATCGACGATGATTTTGCGGCCGGTGAGTCCGGAGTCGCCCATGGGTCCGCCGATGACGAAGCGGCCGGTCGGGTTGATGTGGTACTTGGTGTTTTCGTCAAGCCACTCGGCGGGGAGCACAGCCTGAATGACGTGCTTCATGACGTCGGCGTGCAGCTCCTCATTGGTGACGGTTTCCGCGTGCTGACTGGAGATAACGACCGCGTCAATGCGGACGGGCTTGCCGGATTCATCGTATTCAACCGAAACCTGGCTCTTGCCGTCAGGGCGAAGGTAGGGCAGCTTTCCGTTCTTGCGCACTTCGGTGAGCCGCTTGGTGAGCTTGTGCGCGAGCGAGATGGGCGCAGGCATCAACTCAGGAGTCTCATTCGACGCATAGCCGAACATCATGCCCTGGTCGCCGGCGCCGCCGGTGTCAACGCCTTGCGCGATGTCGCCCGACTGCTTGTTGATGGTCGAGATGACGGCGCAGGTGTTCGAGTCGAAGCCATAGATGGCGTTGTCATAGCCGATGGAGGCAACGACGCCGCGCACGAGGCTCTGGAAGTCGACATAGGCCTTGGTGGTGATTTCGCCGGCAATGACTACGAGTCCAGTGGCGGTGAGAGTTTCTGCGGCAACGCGGCTGTAGGGGTCCTGCTCGAGGCAGGCATCGAGAATCGCGTCGGAGACCTGATCGGCAATCTTGTCAGGATGGCCTTCAGTGACGGATTCAGAGGTAAACAAGAAACGGTCGCTCAACTTTATTCCTCCCCATTGAAGGGATTCTTGAATTCAGAGGGCTCACCCCGGCAAAAAAAGAGATTCTGCAGCCCAGCCGGCGCCTGGTTGAACGTGCGTTCCAGAGCAAACGGCAAGCAAGCCCGCATGGGAGGCCCGAGGGCTACACATGCATTCTTCTATGGTAATTCCCAATTCGTCTCCGGTGACAAAGTATCGCAGTAAACAGACAGGTTCCGGGGTTCGAAGGCGCTCAGGGCGTGTTGAAAGGGAAGTGAACCTGCGCGCGTGTGACTTACGCCAGGTGCAGAGGCGATATGAATGAAAGGAGTCTTTGTTGAGGGTGGAGATAAAGGCAACGTTTTCGCGCGGTTAGTCAGGCTATTTTGTCTTGCTTTTGGGAGCGCGTACGACGGAAGCATCCGCATTTACGGTAACGCTGTGATCTGGGGTGGAATTGCTCCACCAGGCGGCCCGCTGGCCGAAATAGCGAACGGTGAGGAAGGCTGCAACGCCGACGATCAGGACCAGTGCAATTGCGCCGACCCAGCGCATGCGCGCCTCAAGCGCTTCACGCCGCTCCATGCGGTCGCGGCCCACGTTGGCTGCGAAGGCCGTCCAACTGCTGTCATCGTCCACAAGAGGAGTGCCTTTGTCAGAACTTGCCTTGAGGAAGCGGTCAGTCCAGTCGTGTTCGTCCAAGCCAACTGCACCTGCGTATCCGCGCACAATTCCCTTGCTGAGAATGCCGCCGGGGAGTTGGCGGAACTTCTCCTGCTCCAGCGCAACCAGATGACGTTGGCTGATTTTGGTAACCTCGGTGATTTTTTCCAGCGCGATGCCACGGGAAATTCGAGCCGCGCGCAGGTCTTCGCCAAAAGTGCCCATCGGTAACCAGTAAGGGGAGTGCCCCTGTTGGGATTTCCACAACCAAAATAAACGGCTTTACTCGGGCCGTCAAAGGGTTTTAGGGAAATTAACCTTTGTTTTCTGCCGTCTGAGCACAATGTACCAAAACGGGAAACCATTTATTGACTACAACTTTTAGGTGAATTTGCGGGTCGTCTGCAGTCGCCTATTACCTAAGTGGACCATTTTTCAGATTACCGGTCCTGACCAGGGTCTTGAGTTGTAATTGGGCACTGGCAGTGCCCTTTTGTCTTCATCCTAATTGTCTCATTGACCTTGCCCCCGCCAAACGTATCCCTTAGCAAGCTGTTTTAATGGCGAAAGGGACACGAAGATGACGAAGGCAACGCGTGGTCGTTACACGCTTGAGTTCAAGCAGGAGGCGGTTCGACTTGTGGAGTCGGGCCAGAC
>JAGWSG010000003.1 GCA_028876335.1 Acidobacteriota bacterium | reverse complement strand
TTGGATGAGTGAAATGCGCACCACCATCGCGGGGGACGCGGCGCCCGGCGCTCCCGGCGACCCTCGCCCTGAGGCCAACGTCGGCAAAGATCTCGACACTGTTGTCGATATGCAATCCATCGTAAGCATCTTCAATCGCAATCCCGGCTTCTATAATCCCGTCTCCTACGGCATCATCGGCAGTCTGCTGCTTGTGTGGACGCTGATCTCACTTCGCTCGCAGGCGGTGGCAAACCAGGCATGGCTTGCCATTGCCGCTGCCGCAGCACTCACGCCCCTCTTCGCCTATCATCGCGAGCACGACACAAAACTCCTGCTCCTCTGCATTCCTGCATGCATCGGCCTATGGGCCGCGCGCGGCGCTCTTGGATGGACCGCGATGATCCTGACGACTACCACCATCGCGCTCAACGGAGACCTCACGCAAATAGCGCGCATCATGCTCATTGAGCCGCATGTGAGTTACCAGCCCGGCTTCATCGCCAACATAACCGCAATTCTGTTCGGCAGGCCGGCGCAGCTCAGCCTTCTCATCCTCGGCGTGTTTTATCTCCTGGCCTTTATGCGGCAGTTAATGCGTGGAGCAAACGCAGACCGTGCGCAGATCGTGGACGGCGAATCGTAGTCCTGCCGCAGACCCACCTTTCCGCTAAAGAATTAACGCCACCTGTTCTCGCGTTCGTGTATCATTCGCGCCGGAGTGCCCTCGCCTTTCCGCATTGGATCTGGCACTCATCGAAAGGAGCCTCACTTTATGTCCCTTGGAAAGCGTTCCATTGCGGAATTCTTTGGCACCTTCTGGCTGGTTCTTGGCGGTTGCGGCAGCGCTGTGCTGGCCGCTGCATTCCCCGGCCTCGGCATTGGCTTTGTCGGCGTGGCACTGGCATTCGGCCTCACTCTGCTCACCATGGCGTACACCATCGGCCACATCTCCGGCTGCCACATCAACCCCGCAGTCAGCTTTGGACTTGCCGCCGGGGGCCGCTTCTCATGGTCTGATCTTCCGGCCTACGTCGTCGCGCAGGTCTGCGGCGCCATCGCCGCCAGTGGGGTTCTCTTCGTCATCGCCAGCGGCAAAGCCGGCTTTGATGTGCACGCCGGATTCGCCTCCAACGGCTACGGCGCACACTCACCCGGCGGCTACTCGCTCCTCTCCTGCCTCGTTTGCGAAATCGTGATGACTTTCTTCTTCCTCATCATCATTCTCGGCTCAACCCATGCACGCGCACCCAGGGGCTTCGCCGCCATACCCATCGGCCTCGGACTCACGCTCATTCACCTCATCAGCATTCCCGTCACCAACACCTCGGTGAACCCTGCGCGCAGCACCGGTCCCGCGCTCTTTGCCGGTGGATGGGCTCTCAGCCAGCTCTGGCTCTTCTGGGTCGCGCCCATCGTGGGCGGCGTTCTCGCAGGCATCGTTCATCGCATCCTGTTTGAGAAGGTACCCGAACCACTCATCGCCGGAGACGTAAGCTAGCACACACAGAACACGTCGGGTTTCCCATCCATTCCGCGCTCTTTGCGGAATGGATGGGAAACCACCAATGCTACCGCAAGCAATCAGCGAGCGGCTGCCCCACCCAGAGGCTTCATCCGGAACACCAGCTCACCGCCTGCCATGATCTGCTTGTATGTGATCCTCGCATCGGTGATCGGCTTCCCGTTGAAAGTTACAGACTCCGACTCCCATGCGCCCTTCTCCGCATCCACTGCCGTAATGTGAAGCTTCTTGCCGCCCGGCAGCCGCACCGTCATGTCATCAAAGCGCGGCGATCCCAGCGTAAACACCGGCACTCCCGGACAAATCTGATAGAAGCCCATCGCGCTCAGCACATACCACGCGCTCATCTGCCCCGCGTCATCATTACCCGCCAGCCCATCCGGCGCATCCAGATACTGCGAGTCCTCAATGCCGCGCACCACCTTCTGGGTCTTCTCCAAATGCCCCGCCGCCGCAAACAAATACGGCGTGTGATGCCCCGGCTCGTTGCCGTGATCGTCATAGCCTTTAGAGAAAAACTCATCCAGCCGCGCCGTAAACGCCGCATTCCCTCCCATCGCCGCAATCAGCCCCGGCACATCCTGCGGCACAAAAAACGAGTACTGCCACGGCGTTCCCTCCGTAATCCAGAACACATGCCTTCTCGGATCGAACGGCATCACCCACGTCCCATCCTCGTAACGCCCGCGCACAAACCCCGTCTTCGCATCAAACACGTTGCGCCAGTTCTCGCCGCGCTTCTTGAAAGTCACTGCATCCTCCGCATGACCAAGCGATGCCGCAAGCCTTCCGATCATCGCATCGTCATAGGCGTACTCCAGCGTGCGAGAAACTTGCTCGTCTTTATGAAATGCCTCCGGAATATGATCCTCCAGCGGTATATATCCATAACGCAGGTAAGGCTTCAACCCGCGTCGTCCCTTCCCGTCGATGTAATCGCTCCGCTCCGCCGGCTCCTCCAGCGCGTTCTTGCGAATCAATGGGTATGCCTTCGCCATATCGAAGTTGCGAATTCCCTTGCTCCACGCATCGGCAATCATCACTGCCGCATGGTCTCCCACCATCTCCGAGGTGTAACTGTTCCACGCCGGAAAAATCGGCAGAAAACCTCCCTGCTCCCCCTTCAGCACAATCGACTGCACCATCTCGCCCTCCAGCTTCGGGTCGAGAATCGTCAGCAACGGCATCTGCGCGCGAAAAATATCCCACACGGAAAAATCGTCATACTGCGCTGCTCCCTTCGCCGTGTGCTCCACCGCGCTCTGCGCAGCAGTACTGCCATGCTGGTCGAATCTCGGATACGTCCCGCTCACATCGCTCTGCGTCCTTGGCTGCAAAAGCGCGTGATACAGCGCCGTGTAAAAGATCGACCGCGCCGCATCGCTTCCTGCAACCTGAATCTGGCTCAACCGCGCATGCCACGAACCGCGCGCTTGCGCCTCCACGCGCGCAAAATCCCAGTCCGGAATCTCGGCCGTGAGATTCTTCCGCGCCTCCTCCAGCGACACAAACGACGTTCCCACCCGAAACGTAATCACATCCCCGCGCCGCATCGGCCCAAAATGTAGATAGATGCCAAACCCCGGCCGCGGCGCACTCTTCGGCTCCGTCATCGCCGCAGCTGAGGCGCCTCCCGTCGACGTCATCATCTTCCTCTGCACAATTACTTTCGCCGGTTCGCCATCGCCCACCTGCTCCGTCTCCCCCGGCGTCTGCACATCACCTATATACGTGCCGCAGGAGCGTGCAGCGTGATCGAACTTCACCACATACCACGCGCTGAACCCCGCCGGCTTGCCGCTCTCCGCATACTCGCGCCGAACAGGCACCTCCGCCGTCGCCTCGCGCGCTGCCGTATTCACCTTCACCCAGCCCTCGCCCGCGCGCGCATTGTTCTCCAGCACCACCCACGCATCCGGCGTGTTCTGCAGAATGTGAAACCGCACAATCCCCGCGCGGCTCGTCCCTGTCACTTCGGCAACCGCATTCGCATCTTTCAAATCCACGCGGTACACATACGGCGTCGCATGCTCGCTGGCGCGGTCAAAGCGCGATGACCTGGCCACCGCACCCGTATGCAACACGCCCGAACCCGGCATAAGCGTGATCGACCCATAATCTGGCACACAGCTTCCGCTCAAAAAGTGCGATGCCCGAATCCCCTGTATCCGCTCGTCGTCAAAGTAGTACGGCGCAATGCACTTGGTCTCTCCCGCCCGCGTCTGCGGAGTCCAGTTCACCATCCCAAACGGCACGCCCACTGCCGGATACGTCTGCCCTTCCTTCGCAGTCCCGTCCAAGGGATGAACCAGATCCTCCACTGCCATCTGTGCAGTTGCCAACGTCCCGCTGAACAGCAAAGCGAGCAAAACCATCTCCATCTTTTTCTTCATCAACCTAAGTCCTCGCGCGCAGATGCAAATGCAGCTACCCTAGCAGTCTAAGGTCTACCGATGGACAATCGATTTCCGATGTTTTTCGATCAGGCGGGAACGGGAGCCACCCATTTGCGGAGGATCTCACTGAGCTGTGTCAGTGTGACTGGTTTCTGTGCAGTCAACGCCGGAAAATCTTCCGGCGCGATGAGGTACGCCTGTTCGAGGCTTTCCGCAATGCAGATGCACGCCGTATGCGACTGATACTCCGTGTACCGCAAAGCGCTCAGCCATACATACAGAGAAAGCATCTCCGCATCCTCAGCGCTGCCCGGTAAATCTTCCACCGCTGGCGTTGGATTCACCTCATTCGGATTATCGAAGACCGCAACTCCCGTGAACGGCTTGGGCTTGTCGCGCACACCAAACTGCGCAGCCAGCACATAGGGCCGCGCGCGCCGGAACGCCTCAGAGGCTCCCCACTGCACAAACGAATTGCAGAAGATTACCGCTCCGTTGCCTGAAAGAAACAGCGCACGCACATACTCTCGCACTGCCGCTGAATTCTCCACCTCTGGTGGACACCATGGCTCTACGCTCACATTGCGCAGCCGGTCATATACCGAGTCCGCGTCTGTAAGGTCCTTGCGCATTGTGTTCATTGAGCTCGAGAAATTGTCACGGAATTTATCGAGCCTTTCGTAGCTCAACAGGATAAAGTCCGACCCTTTTACCGGCTTCCCGGCAGGCGGCAGTGCTGCTTCCACCAGGCTCTTCCCCGCGTCAAGCATCCACATGTCTGCAGAAGCGCTCGCCGCCGTTTCCTGGTTTCCGGCAGCACCACCCGCATTCGCTGCGACGGAAACGCCACTTCCAATCGAGGGCAGCAATATCTCCAGTGAGGTCTTCCCCGGTGGCATCCCTCTCAAATCCAGCGCAACAGGCTTTCCAATCCGCTGCCACCGTGCCCATGTGTTCGGATGCACCGGCAATCTGCGCGGCATATTCATCACCACCAGCCGGTTCCGTGCGACTGCTCTCCCCGCATGCGTTTGCATCGCATGCTGGTCTGCCGCATCAAACACCACCTGCACGGCGCTGCGCCACTGCTGAAAATACTGCGATCCCGCCAGCAGCGATGCATTCTGGATCGTCTGCTCGCTCCTTGAGAAATGCCAATGCTCCACGCCCATCTTCTGTTCCAGATCCACCACTTCATGGAACAGCGTGGAGGACTGCGCCTCACTCAGCCCATCCACATACACCAGCAGCCGCTCCACAGACTGCCGCTCATTCGGAAACAGAAATTCCCACCGGCGCAATTGCTCATTCACAAACGGCTGAAACGTCAGCGGCAGGCGCTTCAGCACATCTCTGTCCAGCGCCTTTTGCAGTTCCTCCGCGAATTGATCCGCAAACGCCATCATTCTTCCTGTATTTCCGCCCGCACCACCGGCAAAACTCTGCTACGCGCGAAACTCCTTCAGCCCCACGCCCTGCGACGCCACCGCCTTGTATCCCAGCAGATCCGCCACCGTCGGACACAAATCGATATGATGAACGGGCCGCTCCACAATCTCCGGCTTCTCCACACCTGCGCCCAGCGTCATCATCCACGTGTCGCGCGTAGAGGCTTCATTCGCGCGATGATTGAAAAATCCATTCGTCGATGAACCATCCGGATCGCGTCCAAACTCCGGCAGCACAATCATCGTTGTCTTGTTGCGGTAATCAGGATTTGACTGCACTTCCTGCCATAGCTGCAACGTAATCCGGTCCGCCGTTCGTATTCCCGACAGATGCATCGAGTAGCATCCAAAGTGTGCCGCCTCCACATCAGACAGCGCCACCACTACCATGTTCGGTGCAAACTTCCGCATCACTTCGCGCGTCATAAAAAACGTCAGCTCATCGCCGGATGTCGGACCACCCGAATGCACGAAGCCAGCAATTGCCGATTCAATGGTTCCACGCACACGTGGATCGATCTGGTCGGCTGCATCGAACACATTCCAGCCCAGCCCTTCGTAGTTGCTGCCCTCCAACGCTCTCTGCAGTTCAGCTTCCACCCGCGCCCGGTCCGCCATATTCGCCGTGCGTCCTGAGCGCAGCGCCTCTTCCACAGCCATCAGCATCAGTTGTTTGGGAAAAACAACATTCGCGCCATACTCCGGACCGTAACCGTTGGCGGAACTGGCGCCAATCATATTCGTCAGCGCCTTGTTACTCGCCACAATCCAGGTATCGCTCCGGCCGGCGTGCAGCCCTTTGCGAAACTGCTCAAACATCGTCGGCGTGGTCGGCGCATACTTGCCCCAGTCATCCACGCGTTGCCAGTTACCCGTCAATATGCTCGATATCGCATTGAAGTGCGCCGTCACTCCCAGGTTCTGCGTGTGCAGATAGAACCGCGACTGCGGCAACAGATCGTTCACCAGGTGCGGTATATTCTCCAGCCCCTCGTGCGAGAACGTCTCCGCTCTTCGCACGCCGCCCACTATCACCACAACAACCTTCGGCCCGTCGCGCCCAGTTCCCTCGTTCCGCCGTTGCCCCTTCAGTTGCGGAACCATCATGCCCGCCGCAAGCAATCCCGCCGCACGCAAAAAATTCCGTTTCGTCGGATCGAATCTTGCATCCGTGAAAAGGCCATCATCGGTTCGCCATTCAGCGGCCGGACAAAGACTCACCATCATGGGCACACTTTCGCCGCTGAACCGTTTCGAGTTCAGCGCAAAAAAAGCAGCCCAATTTTAGGAACCGCGCAAACGCATACACTGTGACTCCAGTCACAGGTTCTTGGTTGCTTCGGTTAATCAATTGCATGCAGCGCTAAAGTTGAGCTTCTACAAATCAACACTCCAACTTCTTGCCGCTCCCGCGCGCTTCACGGAATAAACGCCACCGGCGGCGCAGCCGCTTCACGATAGGGCGTGTACCAGTTGTGTTGGGTAGACCACTTGGTCTGGTACTGCTTGTTCTGCGGACCCGTCGGCAAACTGTCTTCCGTGCGTATCACCCACATCAGCAGCTCAGCCATCAGGTTCGCCTGGTCCCGCGTATGTTCCACCAGATTAAAAAGATTGTTCAGCTCGCACGGATCGTCCTTCAGGTTGTACAGCGCGCCGTAGCCCATCATGTCGTACACCAGCTTCCAATCGCCCATGCGCACCATCTTCTCGTTACCGCTCATCGTCACCTTGTTCAGCTCGTCAAAAAAGCCCGTCTTTACATCGCCTGCAATCGATGGAGGAACTTCGTCCTTCGCCGTGTAATAAAGCCCGCCTACTCCCACGCCCGTCATAATGCTGCGGAACTCCTCCTCTGGATACGATTCCCCGCGCAGCAAAGGCCACAGGCTCCTCCCCTGCACACCATGCGGAATCTCTGCGCCCATTACTTCGCAAAGCGTCGGCATTATGTCCGCCATTGAGGTAAATGAACGCGCCACCTCCGCATTCGGCCGTACGCCGTGGCCAAACCAGATCTGCGGCGTGTGCGTCACCTGCTCACGCAGGTCCAGCCCCTTGTGCCCAATGCCGAAGTTCATCATCGCGTCACCGTGGTCTGAAGTAAACACACACACCGTGTTCTCCATCAGTCCCTTCGCTTCAAGATGCTCCACCAGCCGCTTCATCTGGTCATCTATCAGCCGCAGCATGCCAAAGTAGTTGGACATATAACGACGCCACATCTTTTCGCTCCACGGCGAAGCATACTGCTGCATCTCGTACTCCCACTGCACGCGGTAGCCGGCCTCCGGCAGCAGCTCTGGTCCCGCGCACCGCGCCGGAATCTCCTCCGGCGGAAACATGTTCCAATACGGCGCCGGCACCTGCTCCGGATTGTGCGGCTCCGGTGTGCTCACCTGGATAAAGAACGGCTGCGAGCCCGCACCATCAATAAACCCAATCGCGTCCGATACGATGCGATACGGCAATTGCGTCTCCAGCGGAAACGGAGTCGGCTCGTCAGACACGTTGTAATGTCGCTCCTTCAGCCACTCGTCGAACGCCGCGTTTTGCGATCCCGCCTCGTGCGGTCCGCCCACATGTGTGTACTCGCGCCAAACGTCCACATTCTCCTTCTTCAAATAGGTGTGGTTCTTGCCGCAAAGCGCCGTCTTGTACCCCATGCCCTTCGCCACCTGGTAGATGTCCTTCTCAAAGAACGCATCGCTCGCCATCAGATTCGTCCGCACCCGGTGCGCATTGGGCCACCGCCCCGTCAGCATCGTAATGCGGCTCGGTACACACAGCGGCGTTGTGCAGTAGTTGCGCTCAAAGCCCATGCCCGTTCGCTGCAGCCTGTCCAGCGTGGGGCTTGTGTCGAACTTGAACCCGGTCGCCTTGCTCAATCCGTACGTCCGCTGGTCGCTGATAAACACAATCACATTCGGTCGTTTGCTCGCTGCCGTCTGCGCCTTACCTAAACTGCCGCTCGCCGCCGCCATTGCTCCCACCGCAGCTCCCATTTTGATGAAATCCCGTCGCTCCATCCCCAGCTCCTCTTTTCCGGCCGCGCCTCAAGCTCGCTCCTGCATACCCACCCACCATACAGGCCGCAGCTCATCGCCAAATGGATGCGAAACCACCTCCACCCTGCGAGCGAAGGGCGAGAATCTGCCGCACCGCAGTTGTTTGCATAAAATTTCCCGGCACGGGTGCAAACTGATCCCATGCGGTGAGGCCGGGATTTCCGCTCTCTGATCTCCAGCCCTCGCCTAACTTATTTATTTTCAAGACTCTGCAAGTCAAGTCCTTTACAATCAGGATTTTGCGGCACCCCATGAGCCCGCAAATTCAAGCCTTTGAAGAACTTGGCTCCAGAATCCGGAGTATTTTATGAACCTGCCCGCAGCATGCCGCCACATCATGCCCAGTGGAAAGAGATGCCAGTCCCCCGCCATCCGCGGAACATCCTTCTGCTACTTCCACTCCAACCTGCACCGCGTTGAAAAGGCCCGCAGGGGCTGCACAAGCATGTCTTTCGCACCCATTGAAGACCTGCGCGGCATCCAGATCGCACTCACCCAGGTCCTCAACATGCTCGACAATCCCTATTCAGAAACGCATCGCGTCAACCAGATGCTCAGCGTTCTCCGCGTCGCCACGCGCATCGCCTGTCAGCTTCAAAAGCTCCCGCCGCCTGCTGCGCCCTGTACGCACTGCGGCCATCTTCCGGAGCCTGCTGCGGAAAGCGTACTCGTTGAAACCGCAGACCCCTCCGGCTTCCTCCCCAATGAAGTGCTCCCTTCTAAAGATCCCGCCGAACCCAGTCACAGCGCACTCCAGGATGATGCCGTGGAGGAAACGGTCTCCATCCACGCCGTAGCCGAAACGGGAACGCCGCAAACAAAGCCACTTCAGGTGCCGAAACCACGACTCTCCGGGCGAGAGAAGCGTCGGCTGCTCCATGCAATGAAGCCCCATATCCCTGAAGTTGGCACACGGGATAGTTCAAATCTCAACCCTGCACACCAAACCCAACCACAGATTTCGGTTGCCGAGCCTTTTGATCGTTCTTCCAGAAAGATTGGGCATCCGGGAAAGATTGAAACTCAACCAGCACCTCCTCGCACGACACAAAGCTTTCGCAGAGCCGCAAGCACCGCCCGCCATTCCCTTATCCCAAATCCATCCGCTCCGCAATCGCCTTCACGCCGCGCAAATCCATCTTCCCCGTCCCCAGCAGCGGCAACGCATCGGCATGCACAAACTGGTTCGCTTTCGGCTTCCAAAGCGCAGGCAAGTCGCACGCCGCAAGCTTCTCCAGTACCGGCGCAAGCTTCTCTTCGTTCAGTGTCGTCACCACCACAATCTTCTCGCCCTTTTTCTCGTCCGGTAATGAGGTCACTGCAAACACCTGCTGCTCGGTTTCCTCGGCCAGCTCATGCAGCTTCTCTTCAATCCGCACGTGGGGAACCATCTCGCCTCCGATCTTGCTGAAGCGTGAAAGCCGGTCCGTAATCGTCAGGAACCCGTCCTCCTCCATCATCGCCACGTCGCCCGTCGTGTACCAGCCGTCGTGCAGCACCTCCGCCGTCTTGTCCGGACGCCCAAGGTAGCCGCGCATCACGTTCGGCCCCTTCACTTGAAGCATGCCCGTCTGGCCCGTCGCAACAGGAGCGCCCGTATCGATGTCCACAATCCGCACGCTCACTCCCGGCAGCGGATGCCCGATCTTTCCACGCTTGCCGCCGATCTGCATAAACCCAGGTCCGCGGAAATCCTTGCCGTTCACCGTCACCACCGGCGAGCACTCCGTGCAGCCATAGCCTTCCAGAGGACGAATACCAAACGTGTCCTCAAACGCCAGCGCAACACGCTCCTGCAGCTTCTCCGCACCCACTAGCACGTACACCAGTGAGCCGAAACTCTCTGGCGAGCACCGCCGCATATACGCCTGCAGAAACGTCGGCGTCGCCACCAGGAACGTAACCTTATACTTCGCCACCAGCCCGCCAATTACCTGCGCATCCAGCGGATTGGGATGGAAGACAACGCCCACGCCGTTGACTGCGGGCAGCCACAACCCGGCCATAAATCCAAACGAGTGGAAGAACGGCAGAATCCCCAGAATGCGGTCCTTGCCGCCCAGCATGAACACCTGGCTCACCTGCCCAATGTTCGACGCGAGATTGTAGTGCGACAGCATCACACCCTTCGGGTCGCCCGTGCTACCGCTCGAGAAGATCACCGTTGCCAGTTCGTCCATCCGCGCGGCCCTGCGCGCGCGCCGCGTCTTCGCCGCGTCCATCGCAGGCGAAGCAAACTGGGTTGCGCCAACAGCCCAGCGCATCATCCCGCTCGGCACCAGCCATGCGCAGAGCATCGCCATCAGCTTCTCGCCCAGCTTGGGTGCGGCCAGTGCATCTTCCAGCAGCAGAGTACGTCCCGGCACCTTAAGGTCAGGAAACCGCTCCAGAAAGGCCTTCGACGTAATCACCACGTCCAGCTCGCACTGCTCCGCGCACCGCGCAATCACTTCGCTGGACGAGGTATAGTTCAGATTCACCGGCACGCGGCCCAGCATCGTCAGCGCATAGTTGGTCAGCGCACCGCCCACGCTCGGCGGCAGCAGCAGGCCCACCATCTGTTTCTCACCAATCCGTCCGCGCAGCCTGCGGCAAATATACAGAGTCTTCGTGAGCGCGCCGCCGAACGTGACTTTGGGCGTCTTGCCATCGGCCATCAAAAAGCCGAACGCCTGCCGCCGCGCCGCCTGCACAAAGGCGCGGTCCAGCGTCTTCATGTCCGGCTTGCGCTGTTCAAACGCATCCGCATGCAGCTCCTGCACCGCCGCGCGCACTTCCAACGCCGTCGATGTTGACGCCATCTGCCTTCCAAAACTGACTGTCACACCATAAGGAACCTTGCGCGGCATCTTCCATAAAAAACGCCCGCGCGCAAAGCTGAAGATGCTGCCCCACACGCCGTCCAGATTCACCGGCACAACCGGCACATCCACGCCCTTCATAATCCGTTCCATGCCGGGGCGAAACGGCAGCAATTGCCCGGTGCGCGTAATCTGCCCCTCGGCAAAGATGCACACCAGCTCGCCCTCGCGCAGCGCCTCGCTTGCTGTCTGCAAACTGCGAAGCATCGCGCGCGGCTCCTGCTCGCTTGAAATCGGAATCGCTTTCATGATCTTCGCGAAAGGCTTCACAAACGGGTGGTTGTAGATTCCCTCGAACATCAGGAAGCGAATTGGCCTGTCCGTCGACGCCGTCAGCAGAGCCGCATCCACAAACGACATATGGTTCGACACCAGCAGCGCGCCCGTCCGCTCCGGCAAATTCTCGCGCCCCTTCACCGTCAGCCGGTACACCGTCCGCGTCGCGAAGAACAGAATCAGCCGCGCAAACCACTCCGGCACCAGCGTCAGCACATACACCGTGCCCACCGCCGTAATCAGTGATGCCGCCACAATCACGCCGCGGGAGTTCAAGTGAACAAACGCCGTGAACACGAAGTACACGCCCGACGACAGTGCGATCCCCACGAACGACAGCAGATTCGCCGCCGCGATGATGCCGCCCTTGTCCTTCTCCTCCGGCCTGTGCTGAATCAGCGCATTCACCGGCACCGCATAGAAGCCGGCGAAAAATCCCAGGAAACCAAGCAGCACCGCGCTGCCCAGCAGATCGTGCTGCCACAAACCCAGCATCAGCCCGATCACCGTCATGCCAATCGACCCGAGCGGAATCAGGCCGTACTCAATCTTGTTGTCGCTTAGCCAGCCGGCCACCATGCTGCCCACGCCAATGCCCACCGCCAGCGTCGCATTCAGGTAGCCGGTCTTCGTCATGCCCACGTGCAGCACGTCCGGCCCGTACACCACAATCGTCGAAAACAGCAGAGACCCAAGAAACCAGAAGTACATGTTGCCCAGAACCGCCAGAAACAGCGGCCGGTCGCGCTTCATCAGCTTCACCTGCACCAGCAGATCGCCCACAATGTTCGCGCGGAACTTTTTCTGCGGCGCCGCAGGCTCCACCTTGCCAATGCCCAGGCTCGTCACAAATCCCACCAGCGAAAGCCCGACCAGCGCATACCCCGCCACCACTTCATGCCCGGCAAAGTGCTCGGCCATCGCCGCACCTGTCACCGTGCCCACAATGATGGCCAGAAACGTACCCAGCTCGATGACGCCATTGCCCCATGAGAGCCGCTTCTCCGGCAGCAACTCCGGCAGCAACCCGTACTTCGACGGTCCAAACAGCGCAGCCTGGCTCGCCACCAGCGTCAGCGCCCCAAGTGAAAGCCCAAGATGATGCGTCGCCAGGCCCGCCGTAGCCAGCAGCATCGAACCCAGCTCCATCACCTTCGTCCATATGGTCACCGAGCGCTTGCTGAACCGGTCCGCCAGCCAGCCGCCCGGCATGCTCAGCAGTAGAAACGGCGCAGAGAAAATGAACGTCACCACCGAGACAAAGATCTCGCGCTGCTGATGGGCCATGCCCATGCCAACAATCATCGAGAGCAACAGATTGCGCAGAATGTTGTCGCTGTACGCGCCCTGAAACTGCGTGGCAATCAGCCACCAGAACCCCCCGCGCGGCCGCCGCGCAGCGTCATGCTCAACGGAACTCTCAGCCACTGCAACCTCCGCCGTCGCTTCCTTCGTTTCCACCGCGTTCACCATCGTTGCCTCCATTGCAGTTCAGCCGGAACTTCGTGCTGCAATGGACTGAGAATAGCCAGACTACAACGCGCCAAATGTCACGCCCATACACTTTCAGGACTGTCACAAAAGGAGCGCTGCATGCTCCCAGAACCCGGGACCCTGATCTCTGGTCACTGGCCACTGTTCACTTGTATTCGGAATACCTTAGCAACTCCGCCTTCGCCGCATCGGCCACAATGGCGAACGGCATCACCCGCGGCCCTTTGGGAAACGTGGCATGCGCCGCCGTGTGTACGTCGCAGATGATGGCCGCAGTCTGCTCCAATCCGCGCTGCCAGCGAGGTCGCCGCGTACTGCGCAGTATCAGCAGATCCGGCTCCACGCCCGCTGCCGTCAGCATCGTCCGCGCGTTGTCCAGAAACTCCGGCCAGTGTGACGCCACACCCAATAGCCGCCCCCTCAGCGCCGGTCGCCACGGCGCGAGCCACTGGTTCGCAGAACGAATCGGCAGTGTCACAAGTTCAATTCCTGCAGGCAGCGCATCGCGTACCATCTTCGTCTTGCTCGGCCGGCACAGTGGTATCGCGCCCTTCAGCCGTTCCACATCCGCGCAAACTTCCACATCCGCATCGCGCACCGGAAACTCCGTCAGCTTCTTCAACTCTGCCAGCAGAATCTGCCGCAGCTCCGCATCGGGATCGACCACCAGGAAGTGATCCGGCGGCGGCGACTTCAACCACTCACCCACGCGCGCGCGAATCATCTCCGCCGGCAGGTTCAGTTCGCGCACCATGCGGAAGAACTGGGCGATGTGCTGCTCGAGAATCTGCTCGGGCGTCGTCGGTGCCTCCACATGGGGCCGCACATACACGCCACTCCCATGGCGGTATTCGGTCCAGCCTTCGCGTTCCAGTTGCCGGTAGCCTGCGCTCACCGTATTGGGATGAATGCTGAACCGTCGCGCCAGTTCGCGGGTGCTCGGCAACCGCTCGCCGGCCTTAAGGTCGCCGCTCAGAATGGCCAGCACCACCTGGGTAACCAGTTGCCGGTAAATCGGCACTTCACTGTCTGCAGAAAACCAGAGCCGCATCCGTCATCCCCGCACTGCCAAACTTGCCTGCTCCATTCTGCCATTCAGAGCGGGTTGTACGAAGTATCCATTTGCATCAAGGCTTCAACACGCATAAAGTGACGACATCCATATGCAGGAACACTCCTTCAAGCTCGGAGATGGTTCGCTTTTTGAAACACCCGCTCCAGGCGGCCGTTACACCGCTTTCTTTGAAGACGACAGAGAGACGGGGTACTTCTACGCTCTCGACCTGTCGCATTCAGACGACCAGATCCTCGATGCCGTGCTCATCTACAACGTGGCCGAGGTGACGGATCGCGAAATGGATTCGACCGCCAGAATTGTGTGGTCGCCTGACGGCACAAAATGCGCGCTCCTCATCAACTACTATGTGCACGCGGTCTTTGATTTCTCCGCGCAACGTGGATACTGCAGGACAAACTTTCCCAATTTTCCCGATCAAAGTAAGGGAGGCTGGGATCAGTCTGATCACACATGGTCAGATGATGCGATGCAATGGCTTGCATCGGTCGACCAATCGTAACCACGCACGCCCACCTACAATATCCCCATGCTGATTGAAACATTTCCCGTGGGTCCGCTGCAGTGCAACTGCACCATCCTCGCCGACGAGCAGACGCGTGAAGCCATCGTCATCGATCCCGGCGACGAGATTGCGCGCATCCATCGTCGCCTCACGGAGCACGGACTTACGCTCAAGCAGATTCTCATCACCCACGCGCACATTGACCACGTGGGCGGCGCGCTCAAGCTCAAGCGGCTCACCGGCGCGCCTATCTTGCTCAACGAGAATGACCTCGCGCTGCTGGCCATGATGGACCAGCAAGCCGCCTGGCTTGGCATCCCCACTCCAGAGACCGCGCCGCCGGACGACTCACTCACGGAAGGCGCAACCGTCGGCCTGCCCACCTATCCCGCGCAGGTTATCCACACGCCCGGTCACACGCAGGGCTCCATCTGCCTGCACTTCGCACCGCTCAAGATGATCTTTGCCGGCGATACGCTCTTCCAGGGCTCAATTGGCCGCACAGACCTGCCCGGCGGCAATTATCCCCAGATCATCGAATCCATCGCGGCGCGTCTGCTGCCGCTTCCGGATGAGACGCGCGTCATCCCAGGTCATGGACCCGCAACCACCATCGGCCTGGAACGTCGCACAAATCCGTTCTTGCAGACACTGCGCTGAAACGGCCCGCTCCCTCATCGCACTATTCCGGTAAGCATCCACAGCCTGCGGGCTCACAATCTCGACCACCGCTCCGTAGCACTCCGAAAACCCCGGTTGGAGGGACCACGCCATGACCAGGGTACTCTGCCGTCTCCTCGCCCCTTCGCTCGCGTTTCTGTTAGCCTGCCTGCTGGCCGGCGTTGTCCACGCGCAACAACCTGCCACGCTGAACCACACCAGCAACCTGCGCACCGGCCCCTACCCCTCCAGCAAAAACAAGGGCACTTTGCCCGCTGGAACGGTACTGCACATCGTCTCCAAATACCCTCGGCTGGGGTATGTGCGCATCCAGACAGACGACGGCATGCAGGTTGGCTGGGTGCTGGAAAAGAACGTAGACGAGAGCGCGGCCCCGGCCATTGAACCACCCAACACCACGACGCCTGGGGCCACTGGTGCCCAGGCCGGGCCGGCGGATGTGTATCCCGACTCGTCGATGACACCCGGCAAGCCTGACCCGACGGTGACACAGGCCAACATTGCCGACAACATCTGCAACAAGGCCTGGACCACTGATACGGTGCGCCCCGCCGTTTCAGTAACCAACAAGATTAAGAAGCAGACGATGGCGGCTTACGGTTTCACTGACTCCAAATCGCATTACGAACTTGATCACCTCGTATCGCTGCAGGTCGGCGGCTGTCCTGACTGCGTGGAGAATCTCTGGCCGGAAGCCTACGGCGACCGCGCGCATCCCATGACGCAGAAAAGCCGCTCTGCATGGAACAAAGCGCATCCCGGATCCGATGCGGTCCACTCAGGTGCTTTGGAGAAAGATGTAGTGGAGAACCACGTTCACGACGAAATCTGCTTCGGAATTCCAAATGCCAAGCTGAGCAGCTATTCCAAAAAATACCCGGCCACAGTGCGGGTCACACTTGCGCGTGGGCAGCAGATTCTGGCCACCGATTGGTACTCCTGCTACCGCAACATCATGGACGGAAACAAGCCCTGCGAGTAAGGCTGTGCGAAACACAGGGTAATCAAAGAGGACGTCTCTGATTTCGGGACCAAATTTCCGCTTAACGTAACCTGCAATTTATCGGACCAATATCAACATATATACGATTCAACTACTTATAAAGAATCCATAAACTTAAACTTCACGTGACCCTTCAGGAAATTTACTCCCATGGTTCACGCAAAATTTTTCAACAATCACTTCAATTCCTCGGGTAAAATCGGGCGCTGGCGTAAGCAGGCTGACCACAAGCCAACCGGCCTTTTCCATGCCGAAAAAATACCCCGGATGCACCCACACTCCGCGGTCCAACAGGTCGTGCGCAGTCTCCTCGTCGCTGGCCGTTGCCGGAACCCGCAGCATTGTGTACCAGCCGCCTTCCACTACAAGCCTCTGCACCGCCTCCTGCCCCGCAAGTAGTCGGTCAAGCTCGGCCAGGTTGGCTGCAACGCGCTGGCGAATCTGGTTCTGAATCTGCGCGCGGCCGCCAAGCCACTTCCCCAAAGCCCACTGCACCGGCGCGTTCATGGAAAGGAACGTGTCTGCAATGACCTCAAGCCGCGCCAGCGCTTCATCAGCGTCTGGTCCAACCGCGGCAATCCAGGCGGACTTCATTTGTGGCAATCCGGCAATCTTGCTGAGACCACTGACGACAAACACGTTGACGCCGGAAAGTCCGGCAATGAAGCTTTGTGCGCTGGCGCTGTCAGCGAAGCCGTAGTCCAGAAAGACCTCATCAACGATGAGCGCCAGTTCATGCGCGCGGCAGATTGCGGCAAGCTCCTCGGCCTCCCATGGCTTGGTGAAGTGCCCGGTCGGGTTGTTGGGATGAACGAGGACGATGGCGCGCGTGCGCTCTGTGACCGCCCGGCGAATGCCTTCCGGCTCAATCTGCCAGCCATGGTCATACACCAGCGCTGCATGCGTGAGCCTTACATCGTCGAGGTCGGCCAGGAAGTCGAAGAGCGGATATCCGGGGGCAAGCGTGAGCACCTCATCGCCCGGCTCGCAGAGCAGGCGGAAGAGAAAGCTGTAGGCTTCGCTTGTGCTTGTGGTCAAGATCAACTGCTCAGGGCGCAGCTCCATGCAATGGTCGGTGTAGTAGGCGCAGACAGCCTCGCGCGCCGCTCGCAGTCCGCGCGGGTCAGGGTCGTAGTCCATCGCGCGTTCATCATGCAGAGGCGCAAGCACGTCGCCATAGTCAAAGCCGCACCGCGTAGGGTTGGAGGCGGTCAGATCGGCAACCGGCAGACCCGCCGCAACGCGCTCGCGATGCGCACGCGCCAGTTCGCTCTCCTCCGTATTCCAGTTGGTCCGCTTGGCAAACCGCATCACGTACCATTCTCGCCGATGCGCGGCGCCCGGAAGCGAACCAGTACGAACCATAGTACGCACGTCCTGCATCCCGCGCCGGCCTTGCCGCATCAGGCAAAATATACCTAGGCGCTTCCCCACCCACCGCGCCTCTCGTTTCGGAGGAACCTTGCCGCTGCGCGCAGTCATATTCGACTACGGAATGGTGCTGACTGGTCCGCCCCTTGCCGAGGCGCACACCGCGCTCATCGCTCGCACCGGCCTTACGGCCCAACGCTTTGAGGAATACTACTGGGTACACCGCCACGCCTACGACGAAGGCAAGCTGACCGGCCTTCAGTTCTGGGAGAAGTTTCTAAGCGAGGCCCAGCTGCCGGCCGAGCTTGCCGCAGAGCTGAATGAACTTGACGCGCGCATGTGGACCACGCAAAACCCTGCAATGCTCGACTGGCAACTCGCACTTAAGCAGCGCGGCATGCGCACCGCCATTCTTTCCAACATGGGTGACTCGGTGCTGGCGCAAATGCAGGCCACGTTCGACTGGCTGTCGCGTTTTGACGTGCTCATCTGGAGCTACCAGCACCGCATGGCCAAGCCCGACCACGCCATCTACCACCACACCCTGGCCGAGCTGGGTACGCAGCCGAATGAAACACTGTTCATCGACGACAAGGCCGTCAATATAGAAGCAGCCCGTGACCTTGGGCTGCACGCAATTCAGTTTTCGACGGTGGCGCAGCTTCGCGCGGACCTGATTGCCAAGAGACTAGATAAAGAGCTGCCGCTGCCTGCGTAAACTATCGCAACGATAAATGCGGAAAGTGATTCACCATGCCAGAACTGCAGATTCCGTCTGCCCTCCGTTCCCTGTTCCCTGTTCCCTGTTGAATGCGGTACACTTGCTCCCCGCAAGATAAAAGTACGAGCTCAAACGTTTATCTGGCTGCTTTTTTGCGCCTGCACCTTGGCGCGCCGCAGCTTTTCAGGAGGAACAGTGAACTCCCATTCGTCGCACCTCTCCCGTATCTCCTGGCGCAATCGCTTGCGTCTTGTTGCCATTGCCGGAGCGCTGCTGTGCACCGCCGCGCTCGCTTTCGCACAATCCACCGTGCCGGTTGTAACCGGCGATGCGCGTGTGGACAAGCTGCTGAGCCAGATGACGCTCGCAGAGAAGATGACCCTCATTCACGGCACCAAGGAAGACCCTGCCGTGTATCAGGGCCAGGCCGGATACCTTGCCGGTATCCCACGGCTCGGCATTCCGGGTCTGCGCTTTGCCGATGGACCTCCAGGCGTGCTGACGCGGCACCCCTCGCAGGCTGAGACGGCCACGATGGGCGTGGCTGCAACCTTCAGCATGAAAGATGCGTACCTGAACGGACTGGTGATTGGCCGCGAAGATCGTGCATTGGGCATCGACGTATCTCTGCAGCCCTTCGTCAATATCGATCGTGATCTGGAGTTTGGCCGCGGCTACAACACGTTTGGCGAGGATCCGTTCCTGACATCCGAGATGGGCGTCGGTGAAGTGAAGGGCATCCAGTCACAGCATGTGATGGCGCAGATTAAGCACTACGTGGGCTACGACTCGCCAAATGAGAACACCTATATTGATGACCAGACGCTGCACGAGGTCTATGTCGCGCCGTTCGATGCCGCGATTCGCCGGGCGGACGTCTCATCGATCATGTGCTCGTACAACAAGCTGAACGGCACCTATGCGTGCGGTAACAAGGACACGCTTACGAAGATTCTGCGTGACGAGATTGGCTTCAAGGGCTTCGTCACCTCTGACTGGGGCGCAGTTCACAATGTCGACTTCATCAATGCCGGACTGGATATGGAGATGCCGGGCGGACAACCAGGTCCAATGGGCGCGTTTATCCCCTCCTACTTTGACTCGCTGCCGCCACCGCCGCCGATCGATATGAGCAAGGCTGGCGAAACCAACATGCTCATGTTTGGCGGTCACATTCCAGAAGAACCCGCGGAAAAGCGTGGGGGCTTTGGTGGCTTTGGCGCGCACGGAAAAGTTGTGAAGATGCCCGAGGCGCTGAAGGAAGGCATTGTGAACGAGGCCACGATCACGCGCGCCGCTGGCCGCGTGCTGTATGAGATTGTGCACTTCGGTTACATGGATGGGCTCAGCAAGCACGAGGTCACCGCGCAGGACATCGACGCCAACGCAAAGATTATCGAAAAGACTGGCGAAGATGCGGCAGTGCTGCTGAAGAATGAAGACCACATTCTTCCACTCAAGGCAGATGAGCTTTCGTCTGTCGCGCTGATTGGGCCGACTGCAGGTCAGGTAGATGCAATCGGCATCAACGGCGAGAGGTCCGTGGGACTGCCCTATCGCCAGGTAGGCCCTCTGGAGGCAATGAAGAAAATCTCCGGCGACAACTCAATCAAATTCGCAGTTGCGGATAACATGACGGGAACGCCGATTCCTGCCAGTGCGCTGAGTCATGACGGGAAGCCGGGTCTGGAGCGGACAATGGGCTCCGCCAGCGAAACCGACGCGCAACTCAATTTCACCGTCTCCAACGGCAAGGCCCTGCCCGCCAACTCCACACCTTCATGGACCGGCACACTCACCGTGCCGCACGCCGGCGAGTACTGGATTTACCTGCAGGCGCTGGGCACCAACGCGCGCATCTTTATTGACGGCAAACCGCTGGCGCAGACCGGCGCCTTCCAGGGCGGCGTGCACGGAGACATTCTTCAGGCCAACCAGGACAACGCCATTCCCACCACAGATGGAATCGACAACGTGCGCCGCGCGGTTGAACTCACAGCCGGTGCGCACACAATCAAAGTTGATACTTCGCATGACTCATCGGGCAATCCCGTGCAGGTGCGGCTCAACTGGTACACGCCGGAACAGCGCAAGGCGGATCATGATGCGGCGATTGCAGCGGCGAAGTCGGCCAGGGTTGCGGTGGTGTTCGCATGGACACGGTTGCGGCCAGTGTTTGGATTGCCGGGCGATCAGGACAAGCTGATTGAAGAGATTGCGGACGTCAATCCGAATACGGTTGTGGTGCTCAACACCTCGCAACCGGTCGCACTGCCGTGGGTGAACAAAGTGAAGGCGGTGCTTGAAATGTGGTGGCCGGGTGATGAAGGCGGCTGGTCGACGGCGAACATTCTGCTGGGCAAGACCAGCCCCGCGGGACGACTGCCCGTGACCTGGGGCGAAAAACTGACGGACTATCCGGCGACGGATCCGAAGTATCCGGAGCGCTCCGGCCATGCGCCTGACAAGAAGACCATCTACTCGGAAGGCGTGAACGTCGGCTACCGCTGGTTCGACAAGGAGAACATCACACCGCTGTTCGCCTTTGGCCATGGCCTGAGCTACACGACGTTCCAGTACTCGGACCTTCACGTCGACCGCGCGTCGGACGATGGCCTTTACGTGACGGTCACGATCCAGAACACAGGATCGGTTGCATCGGATGAAGTGCCGCAGGTATACCTTGGTGCACCGGACACGATTCCCTCGGGTGTGCAGTTCCCTGTCCGCGCGCTGGTCGCGTTCGACCGCATTCATCTGAAGGCGGGCGAGTCGCGCGTGGTGACGCTGCATGTTGCGCCACGCCAGCTTGAGTACTGGTCCACCAAAGAAGGCAAATGGCAGCGCGCGGAAGGCAAGCGTGTTGTGAGCGTGGGCGCATCGTCAAGGGATTTGCGGTTGCACGAGACGATTGCGGAATAATGCTACATTGCTGATCAAAAGCACAAAGCGCCGGAGCAAACAGCTCCGGCGTTTGTGTCTTTAATGACCAATGCTCTACGTGCGCATCCCCAGTCCCACCAGGTTTGCCGCGATGATAATGATGACAATCCCGGCCCACAGCAGTTGGATGGGGCGGCCTTTGACGCGCTTCCACTCGCCGAGCGCTAGGCCCACAATGCCACCGCAGAGGACGTAGATGCTCATGTGCAGCATCCAGTTGACGTAGGACATGGACTGCGGAATGTTGGCCGCACCCCACGCGTAAAAGAAGAACTGAAGATACCACATGATGCCGCCGGTTGCTGCAAGCGTTGCATTCTTGCCCAGCGTGCCGCTCGGCTGGCTCAGGTCCGCGCGCAGGCTCAGCTTTTTGAGCGTGCCCAGGCGGATGAAGCAGTAAGCGAAGTTCACGATTGCACCGCCGCCCATAATGATGACGTAGGCCGGCAACGCAGAGTAAAGAGGATTGACGCCGAGCTTGAGCGCCGCATCCTGCATGGGCTTGGCTGCGTCAATGGCGAAGGACATGCCCGATGAAAAAATGCCGCACATGACGGCAAGGCCGAGACCGAGCGCGACGTTGAACTCAGTGGACTCGCCCTTCTCGAGCGTCTCTTTCTGATGCCCGGCCCAACTGACGACCGCCACGCCGACAAGGGCCACCAGCACGCCAGCCATGGTGAGCAGGCCGCTGCGCGTGGTGAAGAGCATGGCCGCCTCACCGTGCATGAGCGGCGGAACCAGTGTACCGACGATAAGCGTGACGCCGATGGCCACGCCGATGCCGAGGCTCATACCGAGGTAGCGCATGGTGAGGCCGTAACTCACGTTGCCCACGCCCCACATGGCTCCAAAGAGCGCCACCTTGAGCAGGAGGCTTGAATCCATCGAAGCATAGAAGCCGCGGAAATTCGGCAGCAGAATAAGGCTGACGCCGATGGGCAGCAGGATCCAGGAGAAGAAACCAGCGATGGCCCAGGTCGTCTCCCATGACCACTTCTTCACTTTTTCAATGGGCGCATAAAACGAGGCAGCCATACCCGCGCCAATTACATGCCAGCCAATTCCTGCGACGACAGACGTCATGCCCTCTCCTTACCTTCGACCTCAGAGTTCTGACCTGCTTTTGATGCTTACTTCAAAGCTGCGTTAAAGGTATACGTGCCCGGTTCCAGCTTCAGACCTTCAGCGCTCTTCTCAACTCCGGTGTTCGATGCGCTCGTCAGCTTCCACCTCGTCACTTCTTTCTCGCTGATTGTGCCCGTCGTATTCGCCGGAATCGTCACCTTCCACTTTGCGTTGTTGCCCGTCACGGTCCATGCGGACTTGATGACGCCGTAGGACGACGGATAGGTGAAGTCCACCTTGCCCAGGCGCGCGTCAAACTGGGGATGCAGCACAACGGTATGGAAGCCCGCATCCAGCGGAGTTGCATCCACGCCTGCGGCAAAGCGATACATCCAGTCGCCCACTGCACCGTAGGCGTAGTGGTTGTAGCTGTTCATGCTGGGGTCGTCCTTCATCTGGTCGCCGTTCCAGCGCTCCCATGTCGTGGTGCCACCGTGGTCCACCACATAAAGCCACGAGGGGTAACGCGTGTTCAGCAGCAGATTGAAAGCAAGCCTTTCGTAGCCAGCTTTGGTCAGCTCTTCCAGCAGGTACGGCGTTCCCAGGAAGCCCGTAGCAAGCAGGCCGTGATTGGCCTCAATCTTGTCCACGAGGTGCTTTGCAACCTTCGCGCGCATCGCGTCAGGAACAAGGTTCATGTGCAGCGTGAGCACGTAGCCGGTCTGCGTGTCGCCGCCCTTGCTTTTGGCGTTGGGATTGTTGATGACGCCGAACTCCGATGCGCTGTTGTCTGCGCCGGCCACAAAACCATCGTCACGCACGTAGGCCTTGTCATACGCGGCGCGAATCTTCTCAAAGAGAGCCGCATACTTTGCTTCGTCCGCAGTGCGGCCGGTTGCGTGGGCCATCTCGCGCAGCAGGGTTGCGTCATATGCCCATTGGGCTGTGGCAATCAGGCCATAGTTTGTCTTACCTTCCGGACTGAGCCAGTCGCCAAAGGGAATGCCCGCGTCGTTGATCCAGAGCCCGTTCGAATTCCGCGATCCGATTGCATCTACATACTTCGTCATCGCGCCCCAGTTCTGGTCGATCACGCGCGTGTCGCCGGTTTGCAGCCAGCTTGTCCACGGAATGATGACGCCTGCATCGCTCCAGCCGGCGCCGTGCCCCATGTTCTCCTTCGCCGTGCCCGGCGCGTAAATGCCATAGAAGCCTGCATTGTCCACAGTGCCGCGCATGTCGCCACCAAACTTTCGCGTAAAGGCGGCGAGGTCCATGTTGTAAGTGGCTGTGCGCCAGAAGACCTGTGCATCCGCCATCCAGCCGAGGCGCTCATCACGCTGCGGGCAGTCCGTGGGCACGCTGACAAAGTTGGAACGCTGGCCCCAGAGGATATTGCTCGTCAGGCGGTTAATCAGTTCATCGCCCGTCTCTAACTTCGCAGTCAGCGGTGCAGCAGTGTGAATCACGTTGGCGGTCACGGCATCCTGGCCGGGATCGGACGGAAGCCCCGTCAGCTCCGCATAGCGGAAACCATGAAACGTAAACTGCGGCGTGAACTCCTCCACACCTTTACCGCTCAGCGTGAAGTAATCCGTGGCCTTCGCGGTGCGCAGATTCTCGGTGTAAAGCGTGCCGTCGTCATTCAGGATTTCTGCGAAGCGCAGACGAACTTTGGTTCCAGCCGGGCCCTTCACACGCACCGTTTCAACCGCCGCCATGTTCTGGCCAAAGTCGTAGACCCACACGCCGGGCCTGGGCTCGGTCAGCTTCACGGCCTTCATTTCCTTTTCCACGCGCACGGGGGCAAACGTCTCAGCCATCACGCGAACCTTGGCCGGAGTAATCGTTTCGGCATCATGCCATGCACCTTGCTCGCCGTCTGCCTGGCTCATCATCGGACCTGCCATGCGCCCGTCCTGCTTTTCGCCGTCGTACAGCTCAGAGTGCAGAATGTACGAGCGCCGCGCTTGCCACGTGGCATCGGATTTGATCCACTCCACGCTTCCGTCCTCATGCTCAATGCGCAACTCGGCGCGCAGCGCCGGCGGCGTAACGCCATAATTGTTGGGCAACTGGAACCACTCCAGCGGCGTCTCATACCAGCCCGGCGCAAGCAGCGCGCCCACTGTGTTCGCACCTTGCTTCACCATGTCCGTCACATCGTAGGTCTGGTACATCACGCGTTCGCGATAATCCGTCCAGCCCGGCGCAAAGAAGGCATCACCCACTCGCTTTCCGTTAAGGAACATTTCGTACTCGCCGAGGGATGTGGCGTAAAGGCGCGCGCTCTTAATGGGCGAGCCGACATCGAATGAGTGCTTCAGCTCTTTCACGCTGTCTGGAATCCACGGATGGCCGAGTTCCCAGGAATTCTGCTGCGAAGAGTTCTGCGCACTTTGCGGCCTCCACGACTCGGCCTGTTTCCATGCTGCGCCGTCTGTTGAAGCGGTTTGCCAACCGTCTGCCGCGTGCACAGCGACCTTCCAAGTCGCATCACTGCTGAAGGTCTGCATGGTGCCGTCAGCGTACTCCACCACCAGCGTGGCAATCATGGGCGGCGCATCTTCTGTCGCCTGCCCGTTGGGATTCACAAAGTAATGCAACAACTCAACAGCAATCGCGTTCGCGCCGTTCTTCATGGACTTGGTTACATCCGCGCGCACGAACTTCTTCCACGGCATCTGCTTGTAGGGCGGCAGCGGATCTTCCTTCATCGCCTGGCTGCCGTTCACCCATGCGGATACCGTGTCCTGCCCCGTGGCGTAAAGCACTGCGCTCTTCACCGGCCCGCTCAACGTCACCGTGGTGCGATAGTCATAACGCTGCTCGTCGGTCTTCTCCTTCTGCAACGCAGGCGCATCGGGACTCATGACCCACTCAGCCTTGGCGTGCCGCACGGCTGCTTCTTCCGGCGTTTCCCAGCCAATCCACTCTGCTGTCCATGGGTCACTTTGTGCATGACTTTCATGACCGCTCATCAAGCCAGTCTCCCACCAGCTGGCGCCGGTTGAGTCGTAGGCATTTCCATCTTTACCCCAGAGCGTGACGCGCCAGTAGTAGCGGGTGCTGGGCTGCAAAGCTTTGCCTTCGTACTTCACATTCAAGGACTGGTCGCTTGCAACCTTGCCCGAATCCCACATGTCTGCCTGGCCTGGCTGCAGCTTGCCTGCGTCTGCTGAGACAAGCAGCTCATAGGCGGTTTGCCGTGCGCCGCGCGCAGGGTCGCTCAACCACCAGCTGAACCGGGGCGCAGTGTCGTCAATACCCAACGGCGTGGCAACGTTGTTCACCTTCAGGTCGACCGGGCCGGTGATAATCCGGGCCTGCATCGGAATTACCTGCGCCATACTCATTGCAGCGCTCATCGCTAGACCGCACACGGCGGCCATCCCTGCCCAACGCACAAACCGTACATTGTTCATCTGTACTTCACTCCACTTCAGTCAAGCTGCAAATCTCAAGCCGCACCATTGTCCCCGCCCGCACGCCTGGCTGCAAAGTGCTGACAGTGGAGGGCGTTCAAATTGTAGGCAAGTTGGCCTCAGTTAATTTCACACTCGAAACTATTTCCGCTAAGAACGCTACGGAATGGGGTATGTACTTGTCAAAGTCTTTCGGCGAATCAATTGCCATGCATTTGCATTCGTAAGGTCACGTAAGTTCGGCTCCACCTCTCTGGAAGGAGGCATTGGATCAACAAAGTTCGACCACCATTCACATTCCTATACACTTGACTCATGGCCTCTCGCCTGTTCGCTGCTACATCCAGCCAGGGAAAACTTCGCGACTTCCGCACCGCCGCCCAGGCACACAACATCGACATTGCACCGCTGCCCGAGCTCTCAGAGATCGCCCCGCCTGAGGAGACTGGCTCCACATTCTTGGCCAACGCCACGCTGAAGGCCATTTATTACTCGCAATCCGCGCCCGGTCGGCTGGTACTGGCCGACGACTCCGGCCTTGAGGTGGATGCGCTGGCCGGTGCACCCGGGGTTCGCTCCGCGCGCTTTGCCGCAGACGCGGGCTTTGTTGACTCGCCGGACGCCAACGACAACACCGACGTGTGGAACAACATGGTTCTGCTGCAACGGCTGGCCGGCGTGCCCATGGAACAGCGGACGGCGCGCTACCACTGCGTTCTCGTCGCCGCGCGTGACGGCGAAGTCCTCCAAACCGCTGACGGCACGGTCGAGGGCATGATCCTTGAAGCACCGCGCGGTACCGGCGGCTTCGGCTACGACCCACTCTTCTTTCTTCCCGAGCTCGACAAAACCATGGCGGAGATTGATCTTGAGACTAAACTGGGCTTGAGCCATCGCGGACGCGCACTGGAAGCCCTGCTGGCGAAGCTCGACGCGTGATTCAAATCACGCTCATACCCTTTCCTCATTGACACTTAGGCCTGCTATTTTCAACCAGCTCAAACTGTGCTCCACATTACGGTCCCCGCTCCTTGACGCCCCCAACGCTGGAAACCAATAATGCTGGTGAGACACGACTTATCTGCTATCGCCGCAATTGGCGTAAAGCCTTGTCCTCACTAGCCCGCTTCAGGAGCCGCGACTCGCATGGCAACCACACACCAACCTGCCCCGACAGTGCGTCCGGGCGTGCAGCCGCTCCGCGCCGGCAAAGGCAATTCGTTCTTCTTCCGCAAGCTGCACTCGCTGCTCGGCATCATTCCCATCGGCGCCTTCCTGCTTGAGCATATCCTCTCGAACTTTGAAGCGCTTAAAGGCCCGCTGGCCTATGGCGAGCAGGTTCGCTTCCTCAATTCCCTGCCGCTCGTGCGCGTTCTTGAATGGGCCTTCATCTTCCTGCCTATCCTCTACCACGCCTGCTATGGCGTCTATATATGGATACGTGGCAAGTCAAATGTGGTGTATTACCCCTGGGCCGGCAACTGGATGTACATGGCGCAGCGCTGGACGGGCCTGTTTGCCATTGCCTACATCGGCTACCACGTGGCCACGCAGCGCTTCATGGGTGCAGACCTTCCGGAGCATCCGGGTATGGCCTTTGCCAAGGTGCAGAATGAGCTGCACAACCCGCTCATCCTCGCCTTCTATATCGTTGCCATGATCGCCATCTGCTGGCACTTTGCGTATGGCGTCTGGCTCTTTGCCGCCAAGTGGGGCATCACGCCAGGCGTCAAGTCGCGCAAGCGGTTTGGATACGTCTGTGCCGCTGCCGGCATTGTGATTTGCTTCATGGGACTAGCCAGCATCTGGGCCTTCATTTCGCCCAAATATGCTGACGCGCCAATAGACGCACTTGCGCCGGCCGCCGTCTCCCAACTGCACGCACCTGCGCTAACCAACAGATAAGGAGCACCCGTGTCCAAGCCGCGCATGTCGAGTGAAGAATTTAAGAAGTATGCTGCAGCGGGTCAAAATGCCATCGTTGAACTTGGCAAAACGATTGGCGCGTCCGGTCTCGACGCTGAACTGCAGCAGCTAGTCAAGGTACGCGCCTCGCAGATGAATGGCTGCGCCTTCTGCACACAACTTCACTTGAATGAGGCGCGCCACATGGGTATGGCCGCTCCAAAGCTCGACCTGATCGCTGTCTGGCGAGAGGCGGGCGTTTTCTCTCCCAAAGAGATGGCCGCTCTTGAATGGACCGAACTGCTGACGCGCCTCTCAGAACACCACATTACCGATGACGATTTTGCCCGTGTCTCCGCGCATTTTCCTCCGCAGGAGCTCGCCTGGCTCTCCATCGCCATTGGACAGATCAACATCTGGAATCGCATTGCAGCGCCGTTCCAGTACACGCCGCCCATTCCGCGGCATCCGATTCAACCCGCGCACGAACCTGCGCATGCTTGAGTTTTTCGTCCGCGCATTTGGCGGGCCTGATGTGCTGAAAGGACCTATTAAAGATGGCAGCACCTAAAATCATCGTCATCGGCGGTGGACTCGCCGGACTCGCCGCGGTCATCAAAATCGCCGAAGCAGGTGGCACGGTCGACCTGTTCTCCATCGTCCCCGTCAAGCGCTCGCATTCGGTATGCGCGCAGGGCGGCATTAACGCCGCAAAGAACCTTAAGGGCGAGGGCGACACCACCTACAAGCACTTTGACGACACCATTTATGGCGGCGACTTCCTCGCCAACCAGACCCCCGTCAAGCAAATGTGCGATGCCGCGCCCGGCATTATCGACCTGCTTGACCGCATGGGCGTGCCCTTCAACCGCACTCCCGAAGGCCTGCTCGACTTCCGCCGCTTCGGCGGCACGCTCTACAACCGCACCGCTTTTGCCGGCGCAACAACCGGCCAGCAGCTTCTCTACGCGCTCGACGAGCAGGTGCGCCGCCACGAGTCTGAGGGCAAGGTCAAGAAATTTGAAGGCTGGGAATTTCTCTCCGCCATCCTCGACTCCAAGGGCGTCTGCCGCGGCATCGTAGCTATGAACCTCCGCACAATGGAACTCAAGGCCTTCCATGCGGACGCGATCATTCTCGCCACCGGCGGCGTGGGAGCCATCTTCGGTAAAAGCACCAACTCCGTCGTCTGCACTGGCTCGGCGCAATCGGCCGTCTTCCAGCAGGGCGTCTACTACTCCAACGGCGAGTTCATTCAGGTGCACCCCACCTCCATCCCCGGTGAAGACAAGCTGCGCCTCATGTCTGAGTCTGCTCGCGGCGAAGGCGGCCGCGTATGGGTGCCGCGCACGCCGGGCGACAAGCGCCCCGTCAATTCCATTCCCGCTGCAGAGCGCTGGTACTTCCTTGAAGAGTGGTACCCCAAGTACGGCAACCTCGTCCCGCGCGATGTGGCAACGCGCGCCATTCATAAGGTTGTCTATGAGCATGGCCTGGGCATCGACGGCCAGCCCATGGTCTACCTGGACCTCACGCACATTGACCGCGCCACGCTCGACCGCAAGCTCGGCGGCATTCTTGAAATCTACGAGAAGTTCGTCGGCGTCGATCCGCACACCAACCCCATGAAGATCTTCCCCGGCATGCACTACACCATGGGTGGCCTCTGGGTGGACTTCAACCAGATGACCAACGTCCCCGGCATCTTCGCCGCGGGCGAGTGCGAGTACCAGTACCACGGAGCCAACCGCCTCGGTGCGAACTCGCTGCTCAGTTGCATCTTCGGCGGGTTCCACGCCGGCCCCAACGCCATGGCCTACGCCAAGAGCCTGCCCGCCATGGAAGGCGACGGTGGCGCGGCGCAGGAAATTGCACGTCAGACCGAGCTCAACAACAAGCTGATCAACAACCAAGGCGGGGAGAATCCCTTCAAGTTGTGGCGCGAGCTCGGTGCAACCATGACCGAGTACGCAACGGTCATCCGTTACAACTCGGGACTGAAGAAGGCCGACGAAAAGATCGTTGAGCTGCTCGCCCGCTACAAGCGCGTGAACCTCAGCGACAAAAGCCAGTGGGCCAACACTTCGTTTGCCTTCGGCCGCCAGCTTTACAATATGCTTGAGCTTTCGCGCTGCGTCGTCAATGGCGCGCTGTTGCGCGATGAGTCGCGCGGCGCGCACTACAAGCCGGACTTCCCGGAGCGCAACGACGAGAAGTTTTTGAAGACAACCAAGGCCAGCTTCACAGGCCAACCCGATGGACCGAAACTCGAATACGAAGACGTCGATATTCAGTACATCACGCCGCGCCCGCGTCGTTACGACGCGGCGAAATAACCAGGGGAGACTGACGAATGGCTGAGAAAACCGTAACCATCGAAATCAAGCGCCAGGCCAGCCCCGACGCATCCGCCATATGGGAGCGCTTCGAGCTTCCCTGGCGTCCCGGCATGAACGTCATCTCCGCCATGATGGAGATCGCCGCCAACCCTGTCACGGTCGATGGCAAAGAGACCACGCCCATCACCTACGACTCGAACTGCCTGGAGGAGATTTGCGGCTCCTGCGCCATGCGCATCAACGGCAAGGCCCGCATGGCCTGCTCGGCGCTCGTCGACAATCTTGAGCAGCCCATCAAGCTCGAGCCGCTCTCGAAGTTCCCTCTCGTCCGCGACCTGCAGGTTGATCGCTCCGTGCTCTTCGAAAACCTCAAGGCCGTCAAAGCCTGGGTTCCCATCGACGGCACCTATGACCTTGGCGCAGGTCCCACCCAGTTCCCGCAGCAGCAGGAAGTCAACTACCCGCTGTCGAATTGCATCAGCTGCACCTGCTGCATGGAAGTCTGCCCGCAGTTCAATGAGGAAACAGGCTTCGTGGGCGCGGCCACCATTGCGCAGGTCAAGCTCTTCAACAACCACCCCACCGGCAAGGTCCTCAAAGAGGAGCGACTCCGCGCTCTGGCCGGCGACGGCGGCGTGCAGGAGTGCGGCTTCGCCCAGAACTGCGTCGAAGTCTGCCCCAAGCAGCTCCCGCTCACCAACGCCATCTCCGACATCAGCCGCGACGTGATGGTGCAAAAGGTAAAGGACCTTATCCGCAGCTAGAAATTTTCAGCCGCTACAAGAAACGCCGCGGGCACTTCGCCGCGGCGTTTTTCTGTTCTTCACTTGTCTCTTCCGAAGACCGCCGTCATTGCAGCATCGCTGTCAACGTCAGCACCAGCAGCAGCAACCCGAAGGCGATTGCGCTGAAACCGACGTAGCGTGAAAAGCGCACGAACCAATCCTCGGGTTCGTCGCCGCGACGCTCGTCCAGCTTTCCTTCCTTGACCATGCGCTCGTATTCGAGCGGCCGTTTCTCTTTGAACTCTTCTTCACTTTCCACGCCGGTGAAAATCACCATGTCCATTGGAAAGCTTTCTGGCCGCAAATGCGTATTCACAAAGTGAATCGAGAAAATGAAGAGGATCGCCAGCAAGCCTTCCTCGCCGTGCACCACAAGCGCCGCGTTCAGCGCCCAGCCTGGCAGGAACCGCGCAAAGAAGGGCGCGAACCACATCGCATAGCCGGAGAAACCAATGACCACCATACCCCAGAAGACCGCCCAGTAGTCGAACTTTTCCCAGTAGGCATAGCGCTCGAATTTGGGCCGCGGGCCCATACCCAGAAACCAGCGGAAATGTCCCAGCAGATCCTTCACGTCCTTCCAGTTGGCCACCATCGAGGTAGGTCCCCAGAAGATGCCCTTCTCGCGCTTTTGAATGCCCCGTTTGAAGATTTCCTTCACATGAATCAGAAACGCAACCGTCAGAATCAGCGCACAGAACTTATGGAAGAAAATGATAGCGCCAAAGCCGCCCACTGTCCGCGCCAATCCCCGCGCCCAAATGCTCTCACTGAAGCGCAGTGGCAGTCCCGTTGCAGCCAGCCCAAGAAACGTGGTGAACAGAACCGCGTGCATTTGCCGCTGCTGGCGCGTAAATCTGCGAATGAATCGCTTCACTTCAGGCTGTTTCGCCGTGCTCTCAACAAGCGTTTTCTCCGCCTCAGCCATGATTGCCTCCATTCGCACCGTTGCGCTTCATATGTTCACGGCGAGAGCGCACAATCCAGAGAATCGTGTGGATCAGGAAAAACGTAAGTACGCTGATCAGTAGCACGTTCATGAACATCCGAATCAAATACAGTGCAGGATTTTGCTTGAAGTTGTATGCGTCCGCATGCGGTTGATACTTCACGAAGCGGGCGTTCGCTCCTGCATGACACTTGCTGCAGGTGGTCACCAGGTTTGCCGGGGCAATCATCGACTTCGGATCCGAGGCCGGCAACACATCATGTGCGCCGTGGCAATCCCAGCATCGCGCTGTTTGCACATATCCACCCAGCAGCCCAAGTTGCGAGTGGAAGGTGTCGTGATAAGTGGACAGCTTTTCCTCGTGGCAGCCTCCGCAAAGGGGGGTCGTATTGGCACGGAAGTTGGACTCCGTCGGCTGCACGATCGCATGCGCTGTGTGGCAATCCGTACACACAGGCGCTTTTTTATCGCCCTTGGCCAGTCCGTGCCCGTGCGCGCCCGCATCGTACTTCATCTCGATCTTCGCGTGGCATGTGCCGCACGTCTTCGGAATATTTGTTCTGTACGTCGGGCTCGCCGGGTTCTTACTACTCAGAATGTGGTGCGACCCATGACAGCTCTGGCAGTTGGCTGCCACCAGCAGCCCTTCCTGGCTCAGGGCGAAACCATGGATCGAATCCATGTAGCTGGGAAACGTGCTCTTCAGCCCATGCTTCGCCGCCATGCCGTTGGTGCCGTGGCACTTGCCGCAGGTATTCGGAATATTCAGCGGATACACCGTACTGCGCACATCAGTCTTGGGAAAGATTGAGTGTGCGTCGCCATGGCAGCTTGTGCAGGGATGATCTTTCGACTCCGCGTGCACGCTGCCTTGCAGGGCAGCTGCCTGGTCGGCATGGCAACTCTTGCATTCCACCTTTGTTACGTGTTCCGGATGGGGATACTCCTTGATGTCTGCATGGCATGCCGAGCAACCCAGCGCTCCATGCACGCTTGCGTCGAATGTCTTCCCATCCACCGCAATGCTGTGTCCCTTGGAGTCCTGCATTGTCTTATCGCTGTGGCACATCAGGCAGTCAGTCTGCGCCCGCGCCACAGTGATGGTCAGCGCAAATAAAAAGACCGCTCCGAGCACCGGAAGCGGTCTCCGTATTTCACGTCCAGCCCAGTTGAGCTGCTTAACTGGTTCCGGCAACTTCTTTAAACCCATTGTTGCGACGTGCTCCATACCGCCGTCTCTTTCTCGCATCGCATTGTGGCGCTTTCGTTCTAAGCGCAGGGCTTTCCTCTAGCGGATCGCTCCACTCCTCTGAAACCTCACTCCATGGGGAATCTATTAATGAGAAAAGACCTTTGCAGCAAAAGAAGCAGTGACCAGAGTCACAAGCCCACATGTGTAACCATCACCGTTTGGCATTGCCGGGCAGCCCCCTATCACCAACGCCATCTCCGACATCAGCCGTGACGTGATGTTGCAAATGGTGAAGGACCTGATTCGCTGTTAAGGTCAAGCTCCAATCTCAGACACAAGGCCATCTTTCGCGGATGGCCCCTCCCCCATGCAATGCCATTTTGACGAAGGCGCGGATTGCCGCGCGCAGCGGAGAGATCCCCGGTTGCTTTTAGCTAAGCAATCTCCGGACTAACTCAATCAGGAATGCCCCAGCACCTTGTACCAAACGAAACAGCCTATAAAAATTATCGCCATCAAAATATTCATCACCCAACCCACCGCCGGGACCCAGCTGGTCTCGCTATCGAAGGTGTTGTTTCGCTCCGGATGCTCCGGGTTGTAATACAGGGCGAAGTAGTCGCCCGACTCAAGCTCCCCCATCGAGAGCGTCACCCCGCTGTGCGTCACTCCGTCCACGGTGTAATTAAACTCTACAAAATAGCCGCTGAGAGCCGTCTCTCCTTCACCACCACCCTCCGGTCTCGCGGCAAAACACGTCTTCACTATCGCCGAGGTTTCCGCCCAGTCCCGGTGAAACAGCGGCCGTATGCGGTGCGCGCACCAGTGACCCGGCGTTTTGCTCGGCGGGTGTCCCAGCCTTCGTATGCCGACTCCGCTTTAATCCACCATCGCAGCACATCTCCACTTTTCGGCTCGTCACCATCCTATACGTCCCCGCATGCAAAATCTCCGTATGAATGTGCTCTTCCTATATCCTTCCACCATGAAGCTCGACGCGCGTTCGGCCATTGCACCAACCATTCTCTCCGCCGTCGCGGCGTCTCTTTTCTTTCTTCACCTGGGGCGCGGTGCGCTGCGCGACTGGGACGAAGCCATTTATGCAGAAGTCTCACGCGAGATGCTTCTGACGCGGGATTGGCTGACGCCGCATTGGCAATATCTTCCCTTCTTTGAAAAGCCGCCGCTTCTGTTCTGGATTCAGTCTTCTGTGTTTCGTCTATTTGGGGTCACGGAATTCTGGGCGCGGTTTCCCGCTGCGATCGCAGGGGTATTTGTGGTTCTGCTTACGTTCCTGCTGACCCGCAGACTTGCCGGCAGCTTTGCCGCGCTGCTTGCGGCCCTTGCCCTGCTCACCACGCGGGACTTTGTCAACCTGACGCGGCAGGGCATGATGGCTACTCCGCTGACGCTTTGCGTGCTGGCGGCTCTTTATGCGTGGGTCCGTGTGCGCGAGGGGTCACCGCGCTGGCTCTACGGCGTGGCGCTG
>JAGWSG010000080.1 GCA_028876335.1 Acidobacteriota bacterium | reverse complement strand
GAATCAGCGCCTGCATGAACGTCTTCTCCGGCTCGTCCAACTCCAGCCACACCAGCTCCCAGTGCTCATGCGCCTCAAAATACTCCCCGGCGTCATAACACCTCAGCCCCGCAACCAGCCGCTCGTCGCTCCAATCGATATGCATCGCTTCGTAAAGTATCAGGCAGTGCCGCACGCAGTGCTAGCGTCCGCCCCACCGCAGGTGGCTGTTGCATGCAATGCTGCTTTGTCCAGCTAAAACGCACCTTTCCATGTTTTCCTGGCCAAACCCGCCCCGTGCGTCCAGAAATTGCTGGCCAAATCCCGCATACGCAATTTAGCAATCAAATCGTCTACAAACTGCTCACCAAATCCCCTCGATTTGGCCAGCTCTTGCTCAACTTTCGCGAACGATTGCAGAGTTCTCCTACGGGCGAAGTGCCAGGCCTCTGCCGCACAGCAGGGGCCTGCTCTATGCGGGGGGGCGAAGCAGGGGCCTGAACCTTACACGTCGCGATTGCAGTACGGCCGGGCCCACATCCGCCACCGGAACATCCTAGAGAATGTAGCGGCTGAGGTCCTGATCTTTGACGACGTTGGCGACCATGTCTTTTACGTAGTCGGCAGTGATGGTAAAGACCTTTTCGGGGCCGGAGGCGGTCATGCGTTCCTCAAAGGGCAGCGCCGTGGTGGCTTCACTGTTTACCGCGGCTGCTAGGGCCAGGGCAGACTCTTCGCTGTCTGGGCGGCGGGCCACATCGGGTGCGAGGAAGCTGACGTCTTCCAGCACGCGTTCCATGATGGTGTGGAGGCGGCGGGCGCCGATGTTCTCAGTATTTTCATTGACCTTGAAGGCGAACTCGGCCATTTCACGCAGAGCGTCCGGCGTAAACTCCAGACGCACCCCTTCGGTCTCAAGCAGCGCGGTGTACTGGCGCGAGAGCGAGGACTTGGGCTCGGTGAGAATGCGCAGGAAGTCGTCCACGGTGAGCGACTTCAGCTCGACGCGGATGGGGAAGCGGCCCTGCAGTTCCGGGATGAGGTCACTGGGCTTGGAAACGTGGAATGCGCCGGCGGCAATGAACAGGATGTGGTCGGTGCGTATCATCCCGTAGCGTGTGTTCACGGTGGTGCCTTCAACGATAGGGAGAATGTCGCGCTGGACGCCTTCGCGCGAGACGTCGGGGCCGTGGCCTCCTTCGCGTCCGGCAATCTTGTCGATCTCATCGAGGAAGATGATGCCGCTCGTTTCAACACGCTCAAGCGCAACACGGTTCACCTGATCCATATCAATGAGGCGGCTCTCCTCTTCCTGGACAAGGTAGTCGAAGGCATCGGTCACCTTCATTTTGCGCTTCTTGGTTCCGCCGCCGAAGATGTTCGGCAGCATGTCCTTGAGGTTCATCTCCATGTCTTCAATGTTCTGGTTGGAGATGATTCCGAGCTGCGGTGTTCCGCGATCGCGCACGTCGAGCTCGACCATGCGGTCGTCGAGTTTTCCCTCGCGGAACTGTTGGCGGAGTTTCTCACGAGAGCGCTGATGCGAATCAGTCTCAGGCAGCTTGAGCTGGCCTTCCTGGTGACCTTGTGGCGGCGCGGGTGGAGGGGGCAGAAGCAGGTCGAGAAGACGCTCTTCTGCGTTCATCTCGGCACGGTCTTCGACTTCCTCAAGACGCTCTTCTCGCACCATATCTATGGCAATTTCGATGAGATCGCGGATCATCGACTCAACGTCGCGTCCCACGTAGCCAACTTCAGTGAATTTGGAGGCCTCGACCTTGAGGAAAGGCGAGTTGGCCAGCTTGGCGAGGCGGCGGGCAATCTCCGTTTTCCCGACTCCGGTGGGCCCGATCATGATGATGTTCTTGGGCATGATCTCATCGGCTAGATCGGGGGGAAGCTTCTGGCGGCGCTGGCGGTTGCGCAGTGCAATGGCTACAGCGCGCTTGGCAGCCTTTTGACCGACAACGTGCTTGTCTAGCTCGGCAACGATTTCACGCGGTGTAAGTTCGTCGAGCGCAAGGTCTTGCTCTTCGGCGGATGCGGGCAGATAGATGGCCATATGCGCTACGCCTTCAGTTCCTCAATAGTGATGTGGTCGTTAGTGTAAATGCAAATGTCGCCTGCGATTTTCATAGCCTTCATGGCGATTTCACGAGCGCCGAGTTTGGTGTTCTCCATGAGGGCGCGGGCTGCAGCGGTGGCGTAACTTCCACCGGAACCAATGGCCGCCAGATCTTCATCCGGATCTATGACATCG
>JAGWSG010000079.1 GCA_028876335.1 Acidobacteriota bacterium | reverse complement strand
TTCAACACGACGGAGGCCTTCGCAGGACGCTCCTGGTCGCGGAAGAGTGAATCGTGCGACAGCACCAAATGGACGCGGGCCGACTCGACATCGCCCAGCGTGCCCACCGTGTGCTCCAGCTCTCCTTCAAGTGCCCGCTGGTAGTTCACGTGCTCATCAAACTCCGAGCCAACCCAGTTCGGTTTATCGAAAAGCTCAAAGCCTAGACGCCCCGAACGAACACCCTTGGCCGAAGCCGCCAGCCGCGCTTTGTCCAGATACGTTCCCGGTACGCGAATCGCCGTGCCGTTGGCCGTCACTTCATAGGGAATCTGCGCCTGCGTGAGCGTATTGGCCATCTGCCGCGCGTCATCCGGGTCCATAACTGCATAAAGCGTGCGCCAGTCCGTTCGCATACCCATCCACAACAGCGTCCCCAGCAGAGCTGCAATCAAGCCGGCAGCGACAACAGACCACCTACGTTGCCCGGGCGGCATTCCGGCCCATGCGATTTTGCTGCGCGTCCACAAAGCTGTAATGCCGGCAGGCACCGGCATTGCGGCCGGATTCCGCTCCAATTGTGTGCCGGTCGCCGCCATCGCGCGTTATCCCCACTTGTCCTTCTTTTGTCGACCTGTTTGCTGCAGAACTAAAACTGCATTCCCATCACCGACTGATACGCCTGTACGGCCTTGTTGCGAACCGCCAGTGCAAGTTCAAAAGCCATGTCCGCCTTCTGCATCGAGATCATGGCTTCATGCACATCCACACCCGACCCAGTCATCATGCCGTCCACCGCAGTGCGGGCTTGCGTCTCCATCGCGTTCACAGAAGCAATCGCATCGTTTACCAGGCTGCCGAAAGGAGCCGTCTGGCTTGCGGTGCCCGTCGTAATGCTTGTGCCCTTCGCGTACTGGCTGGTCGCCTGCGCGCCCGCACCCACTGCATTCGCCGTTGCCGCTACTGCAGTCTGCATCCTGACAGCTCCCTTCTTTCTCTCGCCCTATGACTGCGCAATACTCAGCGCCGAGGAAATCATCGTCTTCTCTGCCTGCACTGCAGAGCTGTTCAATCCATAGGCACGCGTGGCCCCCATCAGGTCCACCATCTCTGTGACAGGGTTAATGTCTGGGTAGGAGACATATCCATCCGGCCCTGCATCCGGGTGTCCTGGGTCATAGCGTTTCAGCGGAGGCGTCGGGTCCTGAATCACCTGCGCAATCTCCACACCTGGCGCCACGCCCCAGGAGAGCCCGCTCGTCATTGGAAGCAATCCGCTGTGTCCCACGGCCGCGCTCATTGAATCCAGAAAGTGCGGATCGCCAGGCTTGGCCGCAAAGACGACTTCCTGCCTGCGATAAGGACCGCCACTTTCGGTACGTGTCGTCTCAGCGTTGGCCATGTTCGCAGCAACGACTTCGGCCCGCATCCTCTCGGCCTCCATCGCCGACCCCGATGTCTGCATCAGTCCAAACAGGTTCATCTCTTTCCTTTCCTTGTTCTGTTTCGCCCTCTGGTAACCACTGCACTCCTGCGAGAGACGAGCGAGCGGCTGCTGCATGCAATGCCATCTGTCGCACCCAGTGCCTACTTGTCAGCGTGGATGGCGTCGTTGATACGCTGATATTCCATATGCAGCAGAGCCACTCCGGTTTTGAATTTCAGTTGCGCTGCGGCCAGGTTAACGGACTCGCGATCCATCGACACATCGTTGCCGTCGGGGCGCGAGATCAGTCCGTCAACTTCGCGCACCTTGGCTGTGTGCTGCACGCTCCCCTCATCCAGTTGCGCCATGGTCGCCTTCATCTCCCTGGAAAAATCCATGCCAACAGCGCGGTAACCCGGCGTGTCGATGTTGGCCATGTTGGCAGCTGTCAGCTTCGCTTCATCGGACGCCAGATCGATGTAGTGAGCTAATTGCTCACTCAGTCGCGTACCCACATCCAATCCGCTCGGTCCAATCTGCATCCCGCATCCTCTCCGTTTCCGCTTCTCTAAGTTGGAAACCGTGCAACGGTGAAAGATTGCGTGCAGGAACTGGACCAAAACGCGACAGAAAACCTTGGGAAGCTCTCAGGCAACCGCATATCCGAAGTCAATCTCACTTGACGTTAGAACAGGCTCATCTCCGGCCAAAATGGCAGCTCTTTCGAGAACGTGTTCCAGTTCTCGAACGTTGCCGGGCCAGGTGTGCAGTTTCAGTTGTTCCATCGCGCTCTCGTCAATCTGCTTCACGGGCATCTGTCGGCCGAGCCGGGCCAGAAAATGATCTACCAGCAGCGGAAGGTCCTCCAAGTGATCGGCCAGCCCCGGCGTGCGAATCAGAAAGACAGCAAGGCGATAGTAGAGGTCGGCGCGAAAGGCGCCGGACTCGGTCAGTTGCCCAAGCTTGCGATGCGTTGCCGCAACGATGCGTACATCCACATGCACGGTCTCGTTGTCTCCTACCCGCTGCAACTCGCCGCTCTCCACAAAGCGCAGAAGTTTCGATTGCAGACTGAGCGGCATTTCACCAATCTCATCCAAAAACAAAGTGCCGCCGTCGGCTGATTCGATGCGGCCGACGCGGCCCTGCACAGCCCCTGTGAATGCTCCCTTGGTGTGGCCGAACAATTCGGCCTCGAGAAGCGCTTCCGGTATCGCCGCACAGTTGATGGCCACAAAAGGCTTACGGCTCCGGCGTGAGAGACGATGCAGGGCCTCGGCGACCAGCTCTTTTCCTGAGCCGGTTGGCCCTTCAATCAGAACCGGAGTTGCACGCGGCGCTATCAGGCGCACTCTGCGGCTTACTTCGAGCATCACCGGAGCATTGCCAACCAGCTCCGGTAATCTCTCGCCCACGATTCCTTTGCTGCCCGGTGCTGCCGTAGAGGTTGGCCGCTCAGTCTCCTCCAGATGCACTTCCAACGGCACATGCGTCACCATGCCATGCGTCGGAGGCATGTCGGAGTGTATTTCGGAAGAGTTGACCTCGAGCATTGTATTTGCATTCCAGGCGGCGGTATCGGTCTCCTGGCTGCTGCGCAGCGCATACAGCAGTTCCTGGCGATGCGGCCCACGCGGGCAATCGCCGGCGGAAGTGCCGTCGGCATTGAGCAGCTCTACATTGGGAAACGTTGCGCTGAAGTTGCGAAGGAATTCGCTCTTATCCAGATCAGGTAGCCAGCTATCAACAATCAATGCAGCAGGCAGCGTGCTTTCCGATACGGCCCAGGCTTCGGCGCCGCTGGTAGCTTCCTGCACCTGCCAGCGCAGTCCGGTGAGCGTCTGCTGCACGCGGTGGCGGAAGTTTCCGTCGGCACTGGTGACGACTGCCGTCCGTGGCTGCCTCATGACGCTCCGTGCGGGAGAAATGGAGGAACGGGAGGGATTGGAGTGTGGAAAAGAACGCATCGTTGTACTCCTTCATCGATTCCGGTAGTAGTCAGCCAGGGCTGCCTGAGCCTATTGCGGCCCGCCAATATCCAGGCTGAGTAAACAATTTGTGCGTAAATTGCGAAATAGTTTGTTGTGTCTTGGGTAACGTCTTACCAAGTCAAATACAGATCGAAAAGGGGTCGATTACGAAATCAATTGCAAATCAAATTGCAAGTGGAGATTCCAGCGGTGCGCACATCAGATCGGCTGCGCCGCAATATCAACAAAAACCTGAGGAATCTTTGGGGCGGCATCAACGAGGATCGCCTCTGGAACAGTTACGTCCTGCTTTCGCTTTGATTGCATCAGGTCGCCTTCCTGGGGAATCATGTAGCCCTGCCCGCGCACCGTGCGAATCAAGCGTCCTGGCGCCGGATCAGACAATTTGCGGCGCAGGTAGTTCACATACACATCGACAATGTTGGTGGTCTGCGTCGGCTCCGTGTTCCAGACTGAATCGAGCAGATCGACGCGTGAAACAGCATGCCCTCGATGAAGAAGCAGATGTTCAAGCAGACCAAATTCTTTGTTGGTTAGCTCCACCACTTCGCCACTTCTTCGCACGGAGTGTTCCAGCCGATTCATTTCTACTGTGCCGGCGCGTAGCACCAACCTCGATTCGCGCTTGCGTCGCAACAAGGCACGGCAGCGCGCCTTGAGCTCAAACAAGCTGAACGGTTTCACCATCAGATCGTCAGCGCCAAGGTCAAGGCAACGAACCCGCGTGTCCACTTCCTGCCGGGCCGTCAGAATCAAGACTGGAAGCTCGGCATCGAACGCACGAATTTCTTCGAGAACATGTTCCCCATCCTTCACCGGCAGGTTCAAATCGAGAATGGTCAGGTCCGGCAGTTCAGCGCGGAAGGCCTCTGTCGCAGACGCGCCGTCCTGCTCAAGGCGCACGTTATGCCCATCTGCTTCAAGTCCTCTCATTAGAAACATGCCCAATGCCTTGTCGTCTTCGGCAATCAGCAACCTCATTGCACTTCGCCTCCCTTGAATTGGACCTCTACACTTCGCTCTTCCAGGACTTAAGGGCAGGACTACGGTTTAGCTCGTCTTAACCTGCGTATGAACCACGATGCGCGCAGGAGAGTGGTAACTCAAGAAGAGAGTCGTAGAAAAGGAGACGGGACTTCCGTAAATGGGCGGAGATAAATGAGAGTTTCAAAATGGTGCCAATTCGGAACCGCTAGCAAGCGTTCCAATAGACCACGTCGCAAGGTCCCTCATCCATGCAGTGGTGCACATTCACGCTGTCCTGGGGGATCGGCCATTGCTTTTCTTGGCGTACATGGCGGCATCCGCCCGATCAAAGAGATCTTTGATGGATTCGCCGGATCTGTATTCGGCTAGACCAATGGAAGCGCACACATCGATGGAGACTTGCCCTGAGCGTGTCTCTATCGCGTATTTGCCGCACACCCACTGCTGCAGCCGTTTGGTCTGCACCTCGGCGGCATCAAGCGCGTTGTCCAGCAGCACAATGAATTCGTCGCCTCCCCATCGACCCAAAACATCGTCGCCTCTGCATGCAGACTTCAGTTCCCGGGCGAACTGCTTCAACGCCTCATCCCCGGCAAGATGCCCATAGGTGTCGTTGATCCTTTTGAAATCGTCCAGATCCAGCACTACACTCGAAAACACAGTGCCTGCATCGATGCGTTTCTGTAGCTGTGATTCCACCCACAAGCGGCTTCCCAGTCCCGTCAACGCATCGTATGAGGCTGCGTACTCGGCAGCCTCCAACTTCTCCTGGTATGTCCGCACTTGCTGGCGCAGGTGTTCAACCGCGCTCTTGCCCTCGCTCGTCATGCTGTCCATCGTTGTTCGCAGCTCTTCGGCTGTGCGTTCAATCGTTGCGCGTATCTCGGTTAAATCATCGAGCGATGCAATACCGTTCAACTTGGTCGTCACCTGTCCCATCTGGTCGGCACAGCGCTGGTCGCGTCGCGCCAGTGATTCGGCAGTTCCCGCCAGCACCAGCAGGATGTCCTTCACTTCGACCGTGCGCGCGTGCATGAGTTCTGCGGAGCGTGCACCCCAGTCGCTCAACTGGCGCATCGCGTCATCTTCAGTGCGGGTCACATCATCCGGATCCCGCATTACCGCAAGTCGGTCTTCAAGAGTCGCCATCCCGGCGCGCAGTTCAATACCAGCAGTTGCACAGACCACAACGCTCGCGTTTCCAATCCCGGTAAAAATCGATCGCAGTGCCCTGCGCATCGCCGCCTGCAACGCTGGCTCATCCAGTGTGGCCACTGCGCTTCCTTCGTCCTGGTTGTTCCCATCCAGATAGCGTTTGATGGAGATCATTCGATTTCGACTCCAGTTCGTCCTGCTCCCCACAATCCATCTGACCGAGGGTTCAAGTTTCCTTATCGGCAAATTGTGCACGCTCCATAAAAGTGCTTGAACGGTCCATGCGCAAGCGGGCACATATGCGAAAAAGAAGCGAAAATAGCTCTTGCTATTCGCTTTCTATTCGCTATAATGCGCCCATGGCAGTTACCCGCAGACAGCGAGAAGTCTTGGATTTTCTCGAATCTTTCGTGACCCGCAACGGCTATTCCCCTTCTTTTGAAGAGATTGCCCGCGGCATTGGCCTGAAGAGCCTGGCCACCGTCCACAAGCACATCACCAATCTGGAACGGAAGGGCCTGCTGGACCGCCTGCATAACCGCAGTCGCTCCATTGATGTTTTACCTCCGGGGACAAAGACTCGCTCCAGCGAGCGCCTGCCATTAGCTGGGCGTATTGCAGCCGGCATGCCCGTAGAGACGGCTGAAGTGCCCGAGTCCATCTCGTTGCATGATGTGGTGGGCAATCGAGATGTCTTTGCTCTCGAAGTCCGGGGTGACTCCATGCGCGACGAGCACATCATCGACGGAGACTATGTTCTGGTGGAGCGCACCCGCACCGCACGGCAGGGAGAGATTGTGGTCGCTCTGGTCCACGGTGCCGAGACTACATTGAAGCGCTACTACACAGAAGGCAACATGATCCGTCTGCAACCCTCAAACATCGAAATGCAGCCCATTTACGTGCCTGCCGCACATGTCGCCATCCAGGGGCGCGTCCTGGGTGTGCTGCGCAAATACCGCTGAGCGCGTAGACTTTTCTTTCTGAAAATCACGAAGGCCCACCGAATCAGTGGGCCTTCCGTACTTTCGCAATGTTCAGACTATCCCAGAAGCTTCTGAACCTTCTCTTCAATCACGTCCTGGGGCACATAGCCCACAATCTGATCGGCGACCTTGCCGCCCTTGAACAGCAGGAGCGTCGGAATTCCACGAATTCCATAACGTGACGGCGTGGCGCCATTCTGGTCCACGTTCACCTTCGTCACTTTTAATTTACCGGCGTATGTCCCCGCCAAGCTCTCTACGATAGGCGCAATCGCCCTACAGGGGCCGCACCATACAGCCCAAAAATCCACCAATACAGGAGTCTCGCTTTGCAGCACCTCTTTCTCAAAGGTTGCATCGCTAACTTCCATCACTCCAACACCTGCTTCCGACATGTTCCTCCTTCCGGTTCCTGCCTTGTATCAGTGTACCGGCAAGACTGCTTTCATGGGATGCTGCAACCCCCAAGAAAGTCGCAACCCGTTTCCAAAATTGAACGCCAACGGTCCGTGGACAGAAGACTGGAACCCCAGTTGTAAAACGATCTAGCAAAATTAAAGCGCCCGGATCCAGTGATGGATCACGGGCGCTAGAGCAGCCCTCCCCCAGAACTGCCCACGCTGCGAATGTAGGTGTTCTGACGCCGAAAGGCAAGCAAACTTAGGTAATCAAGGCATGGTAACCAGATACCTATGAACAGGATATGGGTCACCTTTCACTTTCGGGTAAGAAGCGTATCCGAGTGGAGACTCGGAAAAGACCCCTAAATCCTATGCTTTTCGTTACTTCTCCAGTCAGTTGCTCCCCGAAGAGAGCTTCGTAATCGGAAGCCGGTTTTGCCCTTCTACAACTTTATTGGGCACTGATTTTTGAGGCGAATTCAGGGGTACTCTGCGTCGCCCCCACTTGTGAAAATGCGCACGCAATAAACGCCGGCATGATTTTCTGCTCGTCTTCGCTCTGCTCAATGGCGCCGAGCACGGCCTGCTTCGCCTTCTCCACCGCACCTTCTGATTCGAGGACCATCAGGACGGACGGACCAGCTCCACTGAGGGCCACCCCTAGAATTCCGTTTCGCCCCGGCAGGGGAAGTAAGGGTGGCAGTAAGCGACACACGCGAGCACGAAATGGCTGATGCATTTTGTCCTTCATCGCCACATGAAGCAGGTCACCTCTGCCCTGTGCAAATGCCAGTCCAAGCAGAGCGGCCGACTGCACATTCTCTACCGCATCG
>JAGWSG010000078.1 GCA_028876335.1 Acidobacteriota bacterium | reverse complement strand
GGACTGCGTGGAATCACGCCGAAGGTCTTGTCATCAACGGCGTAGGTCTTGCCCATGTAAATCGACGGCAGAAATTCGAGATTGAAACCCGCACGGCCCACGAGTTGCGCTGGCAGCGGCTTGTCTAAATTGATGGTGACTCGCACGCCGCCCGGCTCTGCCGCAACTTCAAAGCTGTAGTCCAGGTGATAGGTGGGATAGGAGAGACGCGCCACAAGGCTGTCGTGTTCCTTGTCCGCCTTGGTGCTTTCGAGCTTGGCCACCAGATCCCACTGCTCTGGTGTGGGCATCAGGCGCACGTCGCCGTTGGTCGCAATGCGATGACCGTGCAGAATCATCTGCATCGCAGTGTCTTTCTGATCGATAAAGACGGGGTGATACGTGTCCTGATAGAGGACAACGCTGAATCCACGCGCGTCGAGGTAACCGTTGTCGGTCACATGCATCTGCATAGGCGTGGATTGTGCGAGTGCCGCAAGTGGCGCGAGTAAAAAAAGTGCGACGAGCGAACGAATGGACATGTCTGCGAGACTCCCCATACCTGCTGTGTGCTCTGTGCGCGTCAGCAGGACAGGCGACGTGCAGGCCCGCTAATCCGAACAGAAGACGCACATGAAAAAGATGGATTTCAGAACCACCGAAACAATACTCCTTTCAGGCGTCCTTGCATAGGAAAATCGCTTTTCCAGAGGGATTTTTGAAAGGTGTGATGATGCGCAAAATAGGGTTGCCCCGCTGAGCAGGGCCGAGTTCGCCTGCAGGTATCCGCTAGGATTCGAGGATTTTGAAGGGAGACGAAGCGGTTTGAAACGACGGCTTTCGCGTCAGGGAGCGTTGCAAACTGCTCCACGCGCGGCCCACGCGATCCGACGCGAGAAACACGTGTCCGGCTGTGAGAGGGCCAAGCAGGCGATAATGTCCCACCGCGGCCAGGCCCATGGACGCTATACATCCGCATTGGGAGCAATCGGGATCTCCCCCAAACTGGCAAGGTGTAATCTGGCTGGTCAAGTCAGCAGAGATCGTCTTTGTGGTGCGAGCAAAGACGCACTCTTTTGGATTTTTGGGCGGCGTTTGGATTTCGCGAATGACAGACTCAGGCATGTCCAGTTTGGGATACCGGACGCGCAATGCGTAGAGCTCACGGGTAACGGCTTCGCGTTGCCTGGGCGAAAGAATTTCGGTGTCAGTGGCGCCGCGCTGCGGGGTAAAGATGCTGAACCAGACCTTCGCAATTTCAGGACGGGGCGTCCAGAAAGCGAGAAACTCCTCAAGGTAACCGGGGCGATCCACAATTTGAGAGGTAATGGTGCAATGGACGGTGACGCGCGCGTCCTTGATGTTCGTAAGGATGCGCTCATAAGTAGCCGGCTTGCGCCGAGCGTCATGTTCGGGTTGCAGACCGTCAATAGAGACGACGATGTTGAGCTTGCGAAACTCCATCCATTCTTTTGGAATTACGCGGAAGGCGCTGGTGACGAGCTGTACGTGCACTCCGCGGCGATCAATCTCCGGCAATAGCACATCGAGTTCGCGATAGCGGACAAGTGGATCGCCACCAACCAAAGAGACATGGAGCGGCTTGTGCCGGTCAATGAGCGTGAGAATGCGGCCCACAAGATCGTCCCCCCGAAAATCAGAGAGGTCGCGAAGCTGCGTAGAGCCGCCAAGATGCGCTGCATCGAATGCATAGCAGCCAGGGCAACGTAGAGGGCATTCCTTGGTGATTTCGATGGAAAGGGATGGCTGACGGCCCGATAGGATGCGACCCCATGCCTGAACTACTTCGGATTTCTTCATGATCTCTCCGTTCCGTGCTTTAAGCGCTAATTGCAGTGCGGCGGAGCTTGCAACAAACCACAGTCAGGCTACTGACTGAGAGGTATGTGTACAGGATGGATTGCGGTCAAAGAAGAAAGCCAATCAAATAGCACGGCGGAGCGGGATGTCATCCGAAATTCCAGCAAGAAAGTTGCACAATCTCCCGCCCTCGTAATTGAGATGCTGGAAACGGCGCAAGGGTGTGCTGCGGCTTGGTTCGAAAGAATGCTCGAAAGGCTAATCGAGCTTGTCAGGATGCAATGCGATGTTCTTTTCGCCCGCAGCCTTGCGTTCGTTGTAATTCTTCACCCAGTCTTCCCAGTGCTTGCCCGCAGCACGGTCTTTGCCGGTAAATTCAAGGCGCGCAATCTGGTCATAACTGAGTTTCTGCTTGCCGTCCACATTTGGAGCGAAGTACTGCACCCAAGAGTCGGCCAGAGTTTCTCCGGTGGAGCGATTGAAGACGAATGCCTCAATGCGCTCGCCTGTCTTGAGCGTGAGCGTGATGTCTCCGCGATAGTCGAACGCCTTCTCGAGTGCATTCTTCAGATCGTCGTCGCTGGCAAGCTCGGGCACCCAGCCCTCAAGCTTCTCATGGACAGTGCCGGGCGCGAGTTCGAGCGATTCAATCTGCTCAATGGTGTATTTGGAGACTTCAGCAGTCATTTATTTCCTGGTTGGCAGGTTGCCCGGTGGACAACCAAACTCCGATTACTAATTCGCGCTTCCGTGCAGGCCCACTTCGTTGCGGGTACCGCAGTCGTTGCAGGTCCAGCCGCCCCACAGGCCTTCATGGATGGTCTTGGGCATGCGCACCAGCGGCGGCGCCTGACCGCAGCCGTGGCAGTAGAGCTCGTCACCATTCCGTTTGGTCTTGCGCTTGGGAACTCCCGTCATGATGAGTGCCGGCATCATGCCAGCCACCACGAGGAAGAACATTGCAGTCGAATCCATTCTTAACTCCTTGCGACTGCATTACAGGTCTTGCATGCAGCGAAGTTGCAGTTGCGGATACAAACGCATCTACTGTGCAACTGTCCCTTAACTCAGTAGATGAATTTTCAGGTCCGGCGCTTCAGCTTTTTGCGTATTTCCAACCGTGCCCATTACACCCCATTTCGGGGGCTAAATTCCAGTTACCATCGCATGAAATTTTCAGGAGGTGAATACTTCTGAAACCCCTTTGCTGCTATAGCTGTGCCATTTCACGCTCAGGTTGTTCAATTTGCACAAGCGTTGATGCACCATGCGGCGCAGGCTCGTTGAGCAGCCTCAGGGCTCCTTCATCCTTATATGTGGAGAATGTGCCGCGCACCATGCCCCAGAAACCTTTCAGCGAACCAAAACCATCCATCACGGCCGTTGGCTCGTATCCGCAGGAAACCATGCAGTTGGCGCACTTTGGATTTCCCGAAGCAACGCCGTATTCCTCAAACTTCGTGGTCTCCATCAGCTCCTTGAAAGTATCCGCATAGCCATCCTGCAGCAGGTAGCAAGGGCGCTGCCATCCAAAGATGTTGTACGCGGGCGAGCCCCAAGGCGTGCACTCGTACGAGCGCTTGCCCATCAGGAACTCAAGGAAGAGCGGAGACATGTTGAACTTCCACGATTTTTTGCGGTTCGACAGAATCGCGCGGAAGAGACGGCGCACGCGCGCGCGGCCCAGGAAGCGCTGCTGATCGGGCGCCATCTCATAGCTGTAACCCGGTGAAAGAACAACACCTTCCACACCCATCGCCATCACTTCATCAAAGAAGGAGCGCACGGAATTCGGATCGGTACCGTCAAAGAAAGTCGCATTGGTGGTCACACGGAAGCCACGTTTCACGGCCTCTTTAATTCCCTCCACCGCCAGATCCCATCCACCCTCGCGGCAAACGGAAAAGTCATGATGCTCGCGCTGACCGTCCAGGTGAACCGAGAAGGTGAGGTACTTCGACGGCGTGAACTCATGTATGCGTCGTTTCAGCTCAAGCGCGTTGGTGCACAGGTAGATGTACTTCTTGCGCGCAATGAGGCCGTTGACGATCTCGACAATCTGCGGATGCAGCAGCGGCTCGCCACCGGGGATGGAGACCATGGGCGCACCGCATTCCTCCACGGCGTGGAAGCATTCTTCCGGCGAGAGCATGCGCTTGAGCACATGCGGCGGATACTGCACCTTGCCGCAGCCGGCACAGGCCAGGTTGCAGCGGAAGAGCGGCTCCAGCATGAGCACGAGCGGGTAACGATTCTGCCCGGTGAAGCGCTTCTTGAGGACATAGCTGGCTACTGTCCACATCTGCGAAATAGGAACAGCCATTCTTTGGTCTAACCTCCGGCGCCGGCTTGTGATGCCTGGGGCGCTAGAAAACAGGGGTTCACATTCATTGTAGAGGTTTTCGCCGTTTCGGTCGCGGCGGGTACCTCATGGCACACCTCAATCGTGCAGGTGCGCAAATTTCAAGCGGCCCGCTCCATCGCCCGTTTGTACGTGGTGAGCGCCAGCAGCGGAAAGTAATGCCGGTAGTAGGTGTAGGCAAGGTAAAACACCTTGGGGAAGCCTGTACCGGTAATGATCGACTCGCGACGTATGCCTTCGCGCATGGTCTCGTCCCACGTGCCGTTTTCCAACTGATGCGTGAGCAGCCAGCGCACGCCCTTGGCAATCGAGTCCGAGCGGTCGTCGCCCGCGGCCAGCAACGCAAGAAGCGCCCATGCGGTCTGCGAAGGCGTGCTCGGTCCAACGCCGCGCGTGTTCGGGTCGTCGTATGTGCCGCAGGTTTCCCCCCAGCCGCCATCGGAGTTCTGCACCATGCGCACCCACTCGGCGGCCTGCTGCACCTGAGGTTCATGCTGGTCAAAACCAATTGCTTCGAGTCCGCGAAGCACCAGGAACGTGCCGTAAAGATAGTTCACTCCCCAGCGGCCGAACCAGCTTCCGTCCGGCTCCTGCTCCTTGAGGATGAAGTCGATGGCCTTCTTCACGCGCTTGTCGTCCTGCGTGTAGCCGTAGGCCGCGAGCATCTCCAGCATGCGCCCGGTAATGTCCACTGTCGGCGGATCAAGCATCGCGTTGTGGTCGGCGAAGGGAATGTACTGGAAGATCATCTTCGTGTTGTCTTTGTCGAAGGATCCCCAGCCACCATTCCGGCACTGCATGGCGAATTCCCACTCAATGGCTCGCTGTGAGACTTCGTATTGATAGCGCTCGCGCGGATTGTCAACCTGCTTGAGCGCGAGCAATACCTGCGCGGTGTCATCCGTGTCCGGATAAAACTCGTTGTTGAACTCGAAGTACCAGCCGCCCGGCTCCACATGGGGAACCTTCACGCACCAGTCGCCGGGATGGCGGACTTCTTTGGAGAGCATCCAGTCGACGGCCTTGATCATGCGCTCGTCATCACGCGGCACGCCGGCCTCACCCAGCGCATAAACGGCCTGTGCCGTGTCCCACACGGGAGACATGCACGGCTGCATGCGGAAGGTCGGCTCGGGAATTTCTTCTGTCGCCTCCTGCTCAATGCCGAGTTTTTCAAACTCGTCGCGCGCACGAATCACCTGCGGATCATCTTCCGAGTAGCCCAGGCAGCGCAGCGCGATGATGGCGTTCATCATGGCCGGATAGATGGCACCAAGGCCGTCGGACATTTCCAGGCGTGCAAGCATCCATTTCTCCGCCCGCTTCAAAGCGAGCTTGCGCAGCGGACGAATGTGCACACGCTCGGAGAGATGCGTGATCCGATCGCAAATGAGAAAGAAGTTGCGCCAGCTGAAGAGTTTCTTACGATCGATGCGCAGTCGCAGGACGGAGTTGGTGCGGCCACCCACGAACAGCTCGTCAATTCCCTGCTCCGCTGGGATCTTCTTGAACGGCTTCTTCGCATAGATGATGGCAAGCGGCACAAGGATGGAGCGCGACCAGGCTGAAATCTCGTAGATGTTGAAGTAAAACCAGTTGGGGAAAAGGACAATCTCCGGCGGAATGGCGGGCACGGCATCGTAGTCATACTGGCCCAGCGCGCAGAGGTACATTTTGGTAAACGTGTTGCATGCAACCACTCCGCCATTGGCCAGAATCCACTCGCGGCACTTTACCAGGCGCGGATCGTCCGCTGTCCGCCCCATCAGCTTTGCGGAGAAGTAGCACTTCACGGAGAGAGAAATATTGCCTGGACCGCCGGGATAGAGGCTCCATGAACCGTCATCGTTCTGGAAGCGCATCATCTCGTTATATGCACGCTGCAGCCGACCTGGATCACCGGATTCAAGCAGCACATGCAGGAAGATGTAATCCGCCTCGAGCATGGCGTCGGCTTCCAGCTCGCCGCTCCAGTAGCCTTCAGGATGCTGAAGTGAGAGGACGTATTCCGTGGACCGTGAGATAGCCTGCTCAACTTCGGAAAGATCGGAATCGATCCGCCCAAATTTTGGAACCACGGTTTGAACCGCAGTGTGCGTCTTACTTTCCGCTGCACTCATTGGATTTCAGAAACCCTCTGTGTCTCTTGGGCAATCAAGCTGCCTGCCCACTTGTCGAGCGCCGGGATGCGAAAAGGTTGGCCTCGCCACCCGGGCTGATACTACGATGCCGCGCAGGCTCCGACTTCGCGGGCCCACTGCGACTCGAGTTAATTCACAGAAACCGGCTCAGCGCCATCAGCGCCACCAATTGCCTGGACAATTTCAGGGGGGAGTCCGAATCGAACATTCTCCGGCATCACCTCTACCTCTTCGACGCTGGAAAAACCGTTTTGATTCAGATAATTCACCACATCTTCCACCAGAATTTCAGGTGCTGAAGCACCCGCTGTCACAGCGACAGTGCTGATGCCCTCAAGCCACTTCGGATCGATGGCCGCGGAGTTGTCGATCAGATACCCCTTGGTGCCGAGATTGCGCGAAACTTCAACGAGGCGATTTGAGTTGGAGCTGTTGGTAGAACCAACCACGAGCACCAGCTCCGCATTGTGCGCCACGTTGCGCACGGCCACCTGGCGGTTCTCTGTGGCATAGCAAATGTCCTGCGAATGCGGCCCCACGATGTTCGGGAATTTCTTCTTGAGCGCAGTGATAATGTCGCGCGCTTCATCCAGCGAAAGTGTGGTCTGCGTGAGATACGCGACGCGATCCGGATCGGGCACCTCGAGCGTTTCCACTTCCGCCGCGCTTGAGACCACCTGCGTCACATCGGGCGCTTCGCCAAGCGTACCCTCAATCTCGTCGTGATCGCGATGCCCGATGAGCACAAGCGAGTACCCCTGCTTGGCAAACTTCACCGCCTCAATATGAACTTTGGTGACGAGCGGACATGTGGCGTCAATCACCTTCAGGTTGCGTCCCTTGGAGCGCTCGCGCACCGCGGGTGAAACCCCGTGCGCGGAGTAAATCACGCGCTGGCCATCGGGCACGTCGTCAATCTCATGCACAAAGATGGCGCCCTTTTCCGCAAGCTCATTCACCACGTACCGGTTATGCACAATTTCACGCCGCACATAAATAGGCGCGCCAAACGTATCGAGTGCAATTTTTACAATGTCGATGGCACGAACTACACCCGCACAGAAGCCACGCGGCTTAAGAAGCAGGACTTTGCGGGTAGCGGCAGCCGGGCCGGATTGGCCGGAGTTGGATACGGAGTCAAGGACGGTTGTGGTCACTCAATAAGTATACCAACGGGCGAGTTCCAGCGCACAGGAAATACGGTTTGCTTCTAGATTCCGGGGTACTTACGGGAAAGGTACGGCAACACGTTTGGGCTGAACTGTTTGCCCACACCACCGCCGCCATACTTCCTTTCTCCGGCGCACATAAGGCGAAAAAAGAAAGAGAATACAGAGCGAAAACCATGTGACTTTTGGCTTTGGCATGGGGCATGCAACCAACCTTATGGGCTCTCAAGTTGCTTAGACTTTGATGAGCCGTGCAACAAGGAGAGAAAAAGAATGAAAAAGTCACGATACTTTCTGGCAGTTGCAGTTGCAGTTCTGGGAGTTGCGCTTATCCCCTCCAGCGCCAGTGCGCAGGTCAGCATCAATGTGCAAATTGGACCGCAGCCCGTTTGCCCCTACGGGTACTATGACTACGCACCGTACCGGTGCGCGCCTTTTGGCTACTATGGCCCCGCCTGGTTTCAGAATGGCATCTTCATTGGTACGGGACCGTGGTTCAGTGGACCGGTCGGATTCCGCGGATATATTGACCGCCGTTTTGATCCCCGCTTTGGGTATCGTGGATATTTCCCCCGCCGCGGCGAACGGGCTGACTGGGACCGCCATCGCGGCTGGGAACGCAACTGGCATGGTGACGAGTGGCGCGATGAACGCCACCATGACAACGGCAACCACTACGGCCAGTACAAGGAACACGGCAATCCTCATGGCGAACACGGCCACGGCCATGGTCATGGCCACGAACGCGACTAGCTTCGCCACTTCCAGCGGCCGAGGCTAATTGGGCCCAGAGAAAAAGAAGAATGCCCCACAGGTGAATGTCTGTGGGGCATTCTTGCGCGTCTGGATATCGGAGACGCACTACCCCGCGGGTGCCACACCTTGCAGCGTAAATGAGACTTTTGGTGCATTTCTCTGCATTCATTCTGCGCGTTACACTCCGTCTCAACCTATAAAGGAAATCTCCATGAGTATTGGGCAAGCCATCCGCTCTGTTCGTGTGCGTGTCTATGAAGAATTCTTTGCGCGCGACGATTTTGACCGCGCTCGCAAAACAGAGACCTCGCGCACAGTCCACCGCAAACGCCTGCAGGTCTGCAGATCTGCGCAAAGTTACTTTGCCACGCAGCCGGAGTTTTTCGAGCGCGCGTGTTCCTATCTGCCTGCGGAGGCGAAGAGCTATCAATTTTTCGATCTGGGTTCCGGGAAAGGCCGGGTGCTCATCATGGCGCGGGAACACGGATTCCGGGATATCACCGGCGTGGAGCTATCGCGGAGCCTGAACCGCACTTGCAAGCGAAACCTGGAAAAACTGAAGATGACCGATGTGCAGGTGCGCGAGGAAGACGCTTCAGCGATTCAATTCCCAGATGCGCCGCTGGTCATCTTTATGTACAACCCATTCAAGCCGCCCATTTTTAATAAAGTCATTGACCACCTGGCAAGGCACACACAGCCGGTCTATCTGGTGTATGTAACGCCAATGTTCAGGAAAGTCATTCAAGAGACCAATCACTTCACGCCCATCGTGGAGTTACCGTATCTGGGTGTCTATCGCAATCCGGCCTGCCCCGCAGTGCTGTAAAGATCCTCAGCGGCTGGCGGCAATCATCTGCGCGGCGTGCTGCAGACTGGTGTCGGTCACTTTCGCTCCGCTCAGCATGCGGGCCACTTCATAGGTGCGCGCGCGGTCGTCCAGCACACGAATCTGCGTCTTGGTGCGACCGTGGTCTTCCTTCTTTTCAACCGCAAGGTGCTGTGCAGCAAAGGCTGCAATCTGCGGCAGGTGTGTGACGCACAAAACCTGCTGGCCGCGACTCAGAGCCTTAAGCTTCTGGCCAACGGCCTCTGCTGCGCGGCCGCCAATGCCGATGTCGATTTCATCGAAGACAAGCGTGCGCGGTGTAGGGATTTTTTTCTTCGCCTTGGACGTGGATTCTTCAACTGCCACTTTAAGAGCCAGCATCACGCGCGACATTTCGCCACCCGAGGCAATCTCATGCAGCGGCTTCAGCGGCTCGCCGGCATTGGTGGCAATCCGGTACTCCACCGTATCCCAGCCAGCGCTGGTCCATGCGGACTCCTGCTCGCTGGCGGTGAGTGCAATTTCAAACTGTACCTTCATGGCCAGTGAGTTGATCTGCGCCTCAGCCTGTTTGGCAAGTTTTGTTGCGGCGGCCTTGCGTTCGGCGCTGAGCGCTTTGGCCAGTTTCTTGTACGAATCGGACGACTTCGCCACATCCGCGCGCAGCTTTTTCAAGATGCCGTCGCGGTCCTCAACCTCAGAGAGCTTTTGCGTCACGTCTTCGCCGAAGGCGATCACCTCGGCAACACTCTGTCCATATTTCCGCTTCAGCCGGTCAAGCAGCGCCAGCCGGTCTTCGATCTCGGCCAGCCGCTCTGGCGATGCATTGATGCCCTCTGCGTAATCACGAAGAGTGCCGGCAATGTCCGATACGGTCGCCCGCGCAGAGGCAAGCAGCTGCGCAGATTCCGTGAAGCGGTTGTCATAGCGGGCAAGCTCATCCAGATTGCGCTCCGCCGCGCGCAGTGCCGTCTCCGCCGATGCCCCGCCCTCATAAAGTTGATCGAATGCGCCCATCGCAGCGGCGTAGAGCTTTTCCGCGTTGGCCAAAACGCGCTTTTCTGTTTCGAGTTTTTCGTCTTCACCGGATTCGAGCCGCGCTGCGTCGATTTCCTTCTTCTGATAACTCCACAGGTCGACCATGCGCAGACGGTCCTGCTCACCCTGCAACAGATCGTCGAGCTTCGACTGCGCCTCGCGCCATTGCTCGTATGCCTCGGCAACATCGTCGGTCGAAATACCGCCGAAGCGGTCCAGCAGTATGCGTTGCTGCATCTGGTCAAAGCTGGAAAGCGTTTCAGACTGTGCATGAACCAGAGCCAACTCCGGCGCCAGCTGGCGCAGTACCGCCACCGTGGCCGGCTGGTTATTCACAAACACGCGGCCTTTGCCGCCCGCCTGAATCTCACGGCGCAGAATAATGTCCGCACCTTCTGAGTCAATGCCGTTTTCCTCCAGCACCGCTTCTGCAGAAGGGGTGGACTCAAAAACACAGGAGACAACTGCCTTGTCCGCCCCGTGGCGCACCAGGTCTGCAGAAGCCTTGCCGCCCATCAATAAAGCCAACGCATCCACGAGGATGGACTTGCCCGCGCCGGTTTCGCCCGTCAGCAGGTTCAGCCCAGGACCAAAAGTGGCAATGGCGTGGTCAATTACGGCGTAGTTTTCGGCGCGCAGTTCAACGAGCATGAATTAAGACCATCATCCCGTGCAGATGGTTGCATTTGCGCATCCAAGATTGCAGCAGGAGTCCGAGCGCAGCATAGCATGAAGCGCCGCCTTTCCTGAGCAGACAGGCACCAACTCGATAACTTGGACGGCCCATTGCCGTCTGATACCGTAAAAATGGCGAGGTGAACCCCGATTCCTACGTCTTTGTTGTTGTTTCTTTTTCAGGCTGATGGCGGCGCCCCGGTAACGGGCGGCGCTACGTCGAGCACCAGTGCGCTTTTTGACATGCTGCACAACATCGGCCCCGTGGCCATTTTTGTGCTGCTGGTGCTTCTCATCTCGAGCCTCTACTCCTGGATGGTCATTCTGGGGAAGATGGGCACCTTCAAGCGCGTCACAAGCGAGAGCCGCAGCTTCATCCGCGGATTCCGCAAAGCCACGCGGCTGCATGAAGTCTCGGCTCTGGCGGCGCAGTTCAAGTCCAGCCCGCTGGCGCAGGTTTTTGAGGATGTGTATGAGACCTACAAGCGGCAGACCGGCGGCAGCGGCCCTCCCAAGAATGTCACCGCTCTTGAGCGCTCGGCGCAGACCGCGGCCAGTGAGTCGATCACATCGCTTGAGCGGCGCATGACCTGGCTGGCGACGATTGCCGCAGTCAGCCCGTTCGTCGGTCTCTTCGGAACCGTGATGGGCATTGTGGAAGCGTTCGTCGGCCTTGGCAAGGAAGGCAGCGCGACGCTGCACGCAGTGGCGCCGGGTATTGCGGAAGCGCTCATCACCACGGCGGCAGGCTTGTTTGTCGCGGTGCCCGCGGTGGTCGCGTACAACCAGTTCACCGCGCGCATTCGCGTCTTCGCGTCTGCTACGGACGATTTCTGCCGTGAGCTGCTGAATTCTCTCGAAGAGATCCCGGTGCGCTCCTCCGCCGCCCGCAACATTCCTGCCGATGATGAAGCCGAGCAAGGCATTCTGCGCTAGAGAGCGCAACGAGGTACAAATTGGCTTTCACCACGAGTAACGGCAAAACACAAAGTTCCCTCGCGGACATCAACATCACTCCGCTGGTGGACGTGGTGCTTGTGCTGCTGGTCATTTTCATGATCACGGCGCCGGTGTTGCAGTCCGGCATTGAAGTGGCGGTGCCAAAAACGCGCACCGTAAAGGCCATCACACAGCAGCGCATGGTGGTCACCATCAATAAAGACCAGGAAGTGTTCCTGAATGACAAGCCGGTAAACATTAATGATCTGCCGCAGTTGCTGCAAAAGCCGAATGCGACACCTGATCAGAAGGTGATTTATCTGCGCGCCGATGAGCGTGTTCCCTTTGGCGCATTCGCCAAGGTCATGGACTCAGTGAAGCAGGCAGGCATTACCAACATTTCAATTGTGACGCAGCCGTTGAATTCAAAGTAAGCGTCGTTGCATGGGGCAGCGGATAACAGCAAGATGAGCCACATTCTGGAAAGAATCGATCAACTGGAGCGCGAGCTTTCACCTGAACCGGTGAAGGGCCCGGCCATCGGATCGATTGTGCTGCATTCTGTGTTGTTCGGAACGCTGCTCTTCTGGGGTGCAATCAACGGCTGGTTCAGGCACAGCCTGTGGGGAGCGGACGGCTCAGGCTCGGCCATCCAGGTGAATCTCGTCAGCAGCGCCATTCCCCTGCCCTCCAAGCAGCCGGTGAATGAAAATGTGCTTTCCACTGAGACTCCAAGTGAGGCGCCGCAGATTCCGGAACAGAAGACCATGCAGAAAATCGACACGGAAGCGATTCCGATTCCCGGCCGGGAGAAGAAGCCCCAAAAGGAAACCCAGAAGCGCAACGTCGTCAAGCCAGACAAGCCCATTCCGCTGAACCGCGCGCAATACGGCGAGCAGTCCGGCTCGTCCATGCCACACGCCACAGCTCAGAACTTCACTGTGGGGCAGACCTCCGTCAGCGACCAAAGCTTCGGAAGCCTCTTTGGCTGGTATGTGAGCCAGATTGACCGCCAGATGAACTCCAACGGATATCGCAACATGGCCGACCCCAGCACGCCGAAGGGAGCCAAGGCGAGCATCGAATTCAAGATCTATCGCGATGGCTCGCACGGCGACGTCCGGCTCGACCAGTCCAGCGGCAGCCCCAGTTGGGACAATGTCTGCATTCGTGCCGCCCAGCGCGTAGACACCTTCGGGCCTCTTCCGGGCCAGTACCGAGGCAGTTATCTACAAGTGTTCTACGACTGCACATACTAGTTGAAGGTTCAATTGGCTCAGTACAATAAATGTACAGGCAACCAGCGCCGGGTTGAGCCCATCTCAACAAAAGACGTCTTACGAGACATCCGCCTCCGCTGCGCACATTCCGCACGACCTTATAGAGGAAGGATTGCGTACTGCATGAAGTTCCGTTTTTCTCTCATCTCCCCCGTATTGTTTTTTTTGGCCCTCTCCACTTCCCTTTCTGTGAAGGCGCAGGATTGGGTCCGTACGGGGTCGAATCTCGGCAGCCAGCCCATTCGCCTGGCCGTAACTGACTTCAAGCCGGTGGGTGCAGATCCGCAGACACCGGTATTGAAGGCGGCATTTGACTCTACTCTCTATAACGACCTTAGTAACGCAGGCATCTTTGACATGGTGTCCAAGAGCTTCCTGCCATCGGGCACCCCTGGTTCCCCGCAGGAAATCAATGCGGCCCAATATGGTAACGATCCCGTAAATGCATCAATGGTCGCCTTTGGGGCGCTCTCGGCCACCAATGGCCGTCTGGTGGTGTACGGCTGGCTCTTTGATACGCACAACACCGCCAATCCGCAGGTGCTCGGCAAACAATACAACGAAGAAGCATCGGTGGACATGGCACGGACCGTCGCCCACCGTTTTGCAGATGAGATCATTGCGCGCCTCGGCGGCGGCATCAACGGCATTTGCGAAACCAAGATTTACTACGTCAGCTCTCGCTCTGGATCGAAAGAAATCTGGGTGATGGACTACGACGGAGAGAATCAGCACCAGATTACCCACCTGGGCAGCGTCGCGCTGTCGCCGCATGTCTCGCCGGACAACTCCCGCATCGCATTTGAGTCACTCGGATCCCACGGCTGGGTGTTGCGCATGTATTCGCTCGATCTGCATCGGCTGGTTGCTTTCCCCGGTGGCGCAGATGGATCGCTCAATCAGTCTCCCGCGTGGTCAAGCGACGGAACCAGAATTGCCTTCTCCTCTTCGCGCACGGGTGACTCCGAAATTTTTACGGCCGATGCAAGTGGAGGCAATCCGCACCGGCTTACCTACTTCAAGGGACCTGACGTCTCGCCAACCTGGAATCCCAAGACCAATGCGCAGATTGCCTGGGCCAGCGGACGCACCGGCCTGCCGCAGATTTACATCATGGATCAGGATGGCTCCAACGTACACCGCATGACCGACCAGGGATATGCTGTATCTCCGTCGTGGTCACCCAATGGACAATTTTTAACTTTTAGTTGGAACCGCAAATATGGCCCCGGAGCGCCCGGCGGGCAGGATATCTATGTAATGGATATTGCCAGCCTGCGCTTCATTCAATTAACACATGACTCGGGCACCAACGATTTTCCATCGTGGGCACCCGACGGAAGGCACATTGTGTTTGAACGAATGGTTGGAGGTAGGACGCAAATCTGGTCCATGCTTGCCGATGGCACGCAGCAACACCAACTAACCAAATCGGGCAATAACTTTATGCCCAACTGGAGTTGGAAGTAAGGCGCCATAACGGGCGCTGCGCCAGAGATGCATTCGACGGCACAGGGTCTAAAATTGGAGTGGCGCAAGTGGAATCATTTGTTTGAATTTAAAAAAGGAACTTGAAGGAGTATTGCATTGAATTTGAGAAATCGTGTTGTGATTCCCGTTGCCCTTGTTGTCGCGCTGACTGCCGTTGCCGGCTGCAAGAAGAAACAACCACCACCGCCCCCGGTCGCTCCGGCAGTCTCTGCCCCGGCCCCGACGGCACAACTTACCGCATCGCCCACAGCAGTTTCCGCGGGTGAGCAGGTAACGCTGACCTGGCGCACGACGGACGCAAATAGCGTGTCCATCGACGGCATTGGCGACGTTCCCACATCCGGCGTGAAGACGGTTACCCCGACCGAGTCGACGACCTACCATCTGGTGGCGCGTGGCGATGGCGGCAGTGCGGAAGCAAGCGCGCGTGTGACAGTGAATGCGCCGCCGGCTGTGCAGGTGCCCACCAACACGATGACCGCTGAGCAGGAGTTCGAAGCCAATGTACAACCCATTTTCTTCGACTACGACTCTTATGACATCCGCAGCGATGCGCAGGCGGTGCTTTCCAAGGATGCCTCTTATCTCGTCAGCCATCCGAACATCAAGATCGTGATTGGCGGCTACTGCGACGAGCGCGGCTCGAACGAATACAACCTGGCTCTCGGTCAGAATCGCGCCGACTCCGCCAAGACAGCACTCGTGAATGCAGGCGTTTCCGCCAGCCGTATCCGCGTCATCAGCTACGGCAAAGAGAAGCCATTCTGCACCGAGTCAACCGAATCCTGCTGGCAGTTGAACCGCCGCGCAGGCTTCAGCATGGACCAGTAAACCAGGTGAACGCTACCAGCCGGTCTTCGGCTGGGTCCACTCTTAAGAACCGCAGCGGCAGCCCGCAGGAAGATATGCGAGTTGCCGCTGCTTTATCTGCAATAGGTGAGATATGAAAATTGCCCGCAAGACCGTTCGCTCTGGAGCCGCCGCAGCCGCATTGCTGGGCGCTCTGCTTCTGATGACACCCACTCCGGCCCACGCCGTGCCCAAAGAAATCATCGCCCTGCAAACCCAGGTGCAGCAGTTGATGGATATGGTGCAGCGTCTGCAGTCCACTGTGGACTCGCGCTTTGGCGTTCTACAGCATATGGTGGAGCAGACCGCCGATGAAACCAATCAGATGACACAGGTCGTCAACGATCTGCAGCAGAAGGTCAACAACCAGGGCAACGGCGTTAGCGGCAAAATTGATGCCGTTTCCGGTCAGGTACAGAGCCTGAACGATTCCATCGATGAGTTGAAGAGCCGCATCGCCAAGGTCGACAAGCAACTGCAGGACATGCAAAGCCAGTTACAGAACATTCAGACTCCGCCTCCGGCCACCGGCTTGCCTGGCGATACTGGTCAGCCCGGCTCGCAACCGGCAGCACAGGGTGGCCAGCCGAACGCTCCCAGCGGCGGTGTTGCCCCAGACGGCAAGCCTATGGCAGGCACACCTGCCGTAAATGCCGCGCCTCCGTTGCAGGCAACATTTCAGGCAGGCCTTCGCGACTTCAACGCAGCCAAATACTCCGTGGCGGAAAGCGAATTCAGCGACGTAGTGCACTACTACCCGATGGACGACCTCTCCGGGAGCGCACAGTTCTATCTTGGCGAAATTGCCTACCGTCAGAAGAAATATGAGGACGCCATCAAGGCCTATAACGGTGTGCTCGAAGGCTTCAGCGGCAACGTGAACGCACCCACCGCCCAGTTGCACAAGGCTGATTGCCTGTTCAAGACTGACAAGCGCCAGGCCGGCATTCAGGAATTGCGCTCACTCATTCATCGCTATCCGCAAACTACGGAAGCTGCCCATGCGCGCACCAAGTTGAACGGCATGGGCGTACGCATCAATCCGCGCAGCGGCGAGTAGTCTTCGTTCGCGAACACTTCAAATCATCGAAAGCAGAAGAAGCCCCGCACGATGCGGGGCTTCTCTTTTGGATGGCGCAAACACAAAGCGCTTTTCGGTCCCTCTAGACCGAAAGATCCGCAGTGGGCAGAAACTTCGGCGCCTTACGATGATTTGTGGCCTGCTCGTACGCATACGCAATCTTGATGAGCATCGGCTCGGACCACGCGCGCCCGAAGAACGAAATGCCAGTCGGCATTCCGAACACAAATCCCGCCGGCACCGTGATGTTGGGATAGCCCGCGATCGCCGCAGGTCCCGAACTTCCGCCCGAGTCCGCATCGCCGTTGATCAGGTCCGTAGGCCACGCTGGAGGCGCAGTCGGCGCAACAATGGCGTCAAGCTTGTACTTGTCCATCACCGCGTCAATGCCCTCCTCGCGCGAAAACTTGTGATTCGCCGCAAGGCCGTCAATGTACTCCTTGTCCGTGAGCGGCCCCTTCTTCTGCGCATCGAGAAATGTATCCTGCCCGAAGTACGGCATCTCCTTTTCTCGATTGCGCTCGTTGAAGGCGATGATGTCGGCGAGGGTCTTTACGGGTGTATTGGGACCGAGCCAGGCGAGGTACGCATTGAGGTCTGCCTTCAACTCATAGAGCAAAACGGTAAGCTCATGCTTGCCCATCTCCCGGCCGGTGGTGATGTCCGCTGGATCCACAATCACTGCGCCCAGCTTCTTCAGCACGTCAAGCTGCGCCTCGATGATGGGATCAACCTTCTCACTGAAGCCAAAGAAATGCCGCGCCACGCCGATGCGCATGCCGCGCGCACCGTTGGGGTCAAGGAACTTCGTGTAGTCGGTGTGCGACTTCCCTGCACTGGCCGCCGTGTACTTGTCGTCCGGGTCCACGCCGGTGACTGCGCCGAGAAGTGTTGCCGCGTCGCGCACCGTGCGGCACATCGGCCCTGCCGTGTCCTGCGAGTGCGAAATGGGAATAATGCCGGCGCGGCTCCACAGGCCGACGGTGGGCTTAATGCCGACGACGCCGTTAATAGACGAAGGGCAGACAATCGATCCGTTGGTCTCCGTACCGATGGAAAGCGCGGAGAGATTCGCCGAAACGCCCGAACCCGAGCCCGACGATGACCCACACGGATTGCGATCCAGCGCATAAGGATTCTTCGTCTGCCCGCCGCGACCGCTCCAGCCGCTGGTGGAGTGGCCGGAGCGAATGTTCGCCCACTCGCTGCAGTTGGTCTTGCCCAGGATGATCGCGCCGGCGTCGCGCAGCTTCTTCGCAACAAACGAGTCCTTCGGCGGCTTTGAGCCGACGAGTGCCAGCGAGCCGGCTGTCGTCTCCATGCTGTCCGCGGTTGCAATGTTGTCCTTGATGAGCACGGGCAGCCCATGCAGCGGACCGCGTGGGCCGCGTTCCTTGCGCTCGCGGTCAAGCTCGTCGGCAATCTTCAGCGCATCGGGGTTCGTCTGAATCACAGCTTTCAGTGTCGGACCGTTTTGATCGATGGCTTCGATGCGGGCCAGATACGCTTCGGCGAGTTTGCGTGCGGTAAGCTCGCCCGACTTCATCTTCGCCTGCAATTCCGCCGCGCCCATCTCTTCAAATTCAAACGCAGGGACAGGCGGCGCAGCAGCAGATGATGTGGAAGCAGATCCATGCGCAGGCGGCAGTGCGGCTGCAGCCCCGGCCAGCAGGCCGGATTTGAGGAGATTGCGGCGAGAAGGAGAGCGGAAAGAGTCGGCTGGATTTTTCATGGGTGGCGATAGTGTAACCTGCGCCATTCCAACCGCGAATACTCCAGGACAATTCGTTTGCGCCAAATAACAAAAGGCCCCGCATCGCGCGGGGCCTTTCAGTGGAATGAGGAAGCATCCTATTGCAGGTTGCTCATCAGCTTGCTGAGCATTTCCTTCGACGGCCGTGTCACCGATTCAGGCAGAGTGGCCAGTGGCTCATCGACCATGTTCAGAAGATCCGTGAAGCTGGGCTTCTTGGTGTCGATGTAGAAGACGCCTGTCAGCACTTCGTTGTTTGCGTGTGCTTCCATCAGCGTCTTCACGGCCTTCACCTTGTCGGTGGGGTCGTAGTCATCATGCAGCTTGCGTAGGCGCAGGCTAGAGCCGTCATGCATCTCCACGTCGTACACCTGGCCGGAGTCATAATCGACTTCGATCTCTTCGAAGCTGGGCACAAAGCCAACTTCGTTGATGGGCTCGTCGTGCTCCTGCATGAACTTGTAGCTCTTGGTGGAGCCTTCGTGATCGTT
>JAGWSG010000077.1 GCA_028876335.1 Acidobacteriota bacterium | reverse complement strand
CCTGAAGCGCATCACCTCAAAACCTTCCCTCAGCAATCAAATTCGCTCAATGCATAAACCGCACTCTAACTACGAATAAAGCGATTTATTCGATTGCCATACTTACCACGCGCTCTGTATAGTGGCTGTCGTTAAATATTGAGGCCACTGACAATGAGAAAACAAACATGGTTTATCGCCGCACTGGTAAGCGTTTACCTCATCTCTCAGCTTCCCGCACAGGTGAAGACCATCGTCCCCCCTGTCATTCCGAACGCTAAACCCGACACGGTTGAGCACATCAAGATTCACGGCAAGCACCTTGAAGGAAATCTTGAACGTGACGCAGTCGATCGCGACGTTATTGTCTATCTTCCGCCGAGCTATAACAAAGATAAGCATCGCCGTTACCCAGTCGTCTACGCGCTGCACGGTTACTCCATCGGGGCCGAGCAGTGGACCCACGAAATTCACGTCCCGCAAACCATTGAGGGTGCATTCGCACAAGGCGCAAAGGAAATGATCGTCGTGCTGCCAGACTCGAAAACCGTTTACAACGGTTCCATGTACTCGAGTTCCCAAACCACAGGCGACTTCGAGGATTTCATCGCCAAGGACGTCGTCTCCTATATCGATGCGCATTACCGCACCATTCCTGAGCGCACCAGCCGAGGTCTCGTTGGCCACTCCATGGGCGGATACGGCGCATCGCGCATCGGCATGAAGCACTCTGACGTATTCGGCGCGCTTTACATCATGAGCCCATGCTGCATGTCGAATATGACAGGCAATCGCGGCCCAGGCACACCGGAGCAACAAAAAGAGCGCGCCATCGCGAATGAGAAGAAGGTCGCATCCGCGAAATCGCCACAGGACCTGGCACAAATGTCGCCCGGCTTTGCCTCCGCCCAATACGCGCTCGCCGCCGCATGGTCGCCAGACCCCAAAAATCCGCCGCTCTACTTTGACTTGCCCACGAAGGACGGCGAACCTGAGCCCGACATCATCGCCAAGTGGAACGCTAACTCACCACTCGCCTTCGTCGATCAATACATCGGCAACCTGCGCATGTACCGCGCCATCTCGATGGACGTAGGCGATGAAGACGGTCTACGTTTCGACGCCACCAAACTCCACAACATTCTGGACAGCTACGGTATCGCCAACGGATTCGAGATCTACCACGGCACGCACACCAGCGCCGTGGCAGACCGCTTCCAGAATCACGTGATACCGTTCTTCAGCAAGAACCTCTGCTTCGCAGCCAATTGCCAGTAACCTATTTGCGAACCCTGATCAAGGGCAGGAGTTGTCAAAATTGAACGCTTCTGCCTTCGCAATGTATTGCTTGAGGATTTGATTCTGATGCTCACGATCCCTTGGAATTACCGACTTCATTTTGCATCTGCAGGCCTCCTCGCCTGCGCCTTGCTCACGCCCGCATTTGCTCAAATGCCCGGCCAGAAATTCCCGGGCCCGCCTCCGGCAAATGTCGTGGCCACGGAACACGGTCTGCGCGCCGAACAAGGTAATGAGACGCTCGAATTGACTGTCTGTTCACCGGCGGTCGTGCACGTTGTCGCCTGGCCCTCGCAGTCCGGAACACCATCTCCTCATCGCCCGTGGATGCTCGGCGCAAAGCTGTCCTGCCCCGGTGCGCCATTCACTTTCTCGCGAGATGAAAAATCCGCCACAATCAAAACTTCTGAGCTTGAGATCCATTTCAATCTTCAGCGCGGCAATCTCACCTTCCACACCGCAAGCGGCGAACAACTGCTCAATGAAGACGGCAGCATTCCACGCACATACGAGCCCGTTGAACACAACGGTCAACAAACCTTCAAGGTGGCAGATCGCTTTTCACCCTCCATTCAGGAAGCCTTCTACGGACTTGGTCAGCACCAGAGCGGAATGTTCAACTACCGCGGGTCAACCGTCGAACTCGGCCAGAACAACACCGACGTCGCAATGCCCTTCCTCATCTCCAGCAAGGGATACGCCGTCATGTGGAACACCGCCGCACTCACATACGTGGACAACCGTTTCCCGCTCGTTCTTAAGTTCTCCTCCATTGCAGGCCACTCGGTCGACTACTACTTCCTATACGGCCCCGCAATCGACACGCTTATTCACGAGTACCGCAGCATGACAGGCCATACCCCCATGCTGCCCAAGTGGTCCTACGGCTTCTTCCAGTCCAAAGACCGTTACGTTTCTCTCGACCAGATCATTGAGATCGCGAAGCGATATCGCACCGAGCACATCCCCCTCGACGCAATGGTGCAGGACTGGTTTTGGTGGAAGACCGAAGGCGATCCCATCTTCAACCAGAACTACCATGACGTCCCTGCAGATTTGCAGAAACTCCATGACCAGCACGTCCACGCCATGATCTCCGTCTGGGGCCTGCTCGATCCGGAATCGGAAACCTACAAAGAACTCGACGCGCAACACCTGCTCATTCCTGGCGCGCATGTCTATGACGCAAGCAGCCCTGAGGCGCGCGACATTTACTGGAAGCGCCTGCCCGGTCCACTCCTCAAACAGGGCTGGGACGCCTTCTGGCTCGACAGCGCGGAACCGGAAGAGTATTGGCCCCACATGGGTGACGCCATACTCCAGTCCCGGAAAATCGCCATCGGCAACGGCGCGGAATACACCAACGTCTTTCCGCTCCTTCACACCCTCGGCGTGCAGAATCATTGGAAAGCTTCCGGAAGCGATAAGCGAGTCTTTCTTCTCACGCGCTCCGCCTTCCTTGGCCAGCAGCGCGTCGGGGCCACCGTCTGGTCTGGCGACGTATACGGCAACTACTGGGGTCTCAGCCATCAAGTCGCCGCCGGCCTTAACTTCGCGCTCTCCGGTTATCCCTATTGGACAACCGATATTGGCGGTTACTGGCCACCGCATGACAATCCCACCGTCGATCCAGCATTCCAGGAACTCTACGCGCGCTGGTTTGAATTCGGCACCTTCTGCCCAATCTTCCGCACGCACGGCCATCGCCCCACCAATGAGCTCTGGGCCTACAACACAGTCGAACCTATTCTCATTAATTACGACCGTCTCCGCTACCGACTCATGCCTTACATCTATTCACTTGCCTGGAAAGTCAGCAGTCAGGACTACACCATTCAGCGCCCGCTTATCATGGACTGGCGAACGGACCCTGAAGTCTGGAACATCGGCGACCAGTTCATGTTCGGTCCTGCACTTCTCGTCAATCCAGTACTCCATGCCAACGCAACGAAACGCGAAATCTATCTGCCCGCCGCTCCCACCTGGTACAACTTCTGGACCGGCAAGTCCATGCATGGCAGTCAGCACATAGATGCAGACGCTCCTCTCGCACAGATGCCGCTCTTCGTTCGCGCCGGGTCCATCATTCCCATGGGTCCGCAAATTGAGTACGCCGCGCAGGACCCCGCCGGTCCCATTGAACTGCGCATCTACCCCGGCGCAGATGGTTCCTTCACACTCTATGAAGATTCCGGCGACGGTTACGCATATCAGCATGGCGAACACGCTCTCATCCCCATCCAATGGAACGATCACAGTTCCACACTCACCATTGGTGCACGTCAGGGCTCATTCCCCGGCATGATCGCAGATCGTACCTTCCATGTCGTCCTGGTCGGCCCCGCGCGAGGAACCGGTGTCGAAGTCTCCGCGAAGTTCAATGCAACAGTTGACTACAACGGGAATGAAGAGAAAGTTGAAGTCAAGTAGGCCCTCGCGCGTCTAGTAATGCTCCACTGCAGTTAATACAAGGAGGAATGACCCATGAAATTCCGGACAGCTCAATACGCACTGCTCGCCGCCGCAGTGTGCACCTTCACCGGTAACGCCATGCACGCGCAAGACGCATCTCTGCAGCCTTCGTCCCCCATCGTCGTGCACATTGATGCAAATCAGACCGCGCCACCCATCTCCAAATATGAGTACGGCATGTTCATTGAGCACATCGGTCCGCTTATCTATCACAGCGTCTGGGCAGAAATGCTGGATGATCGCAAGTTCTACTTCCCCATCAATTCCCAACCTGACAAGAAAGGACGCCCTTCCGTCGGCCCTCCCATGCGTCAACTACTCAAGTGGCGTCCTGTCGGTCCGGATGCGGACGTTGTCCTCGACACAGACAATCCCTTCGTCGGCGATCACAGCCCGCGCATCACGCTTGACGCATCCACGCCGCACGGCATCAGTCAGACCGGCATCTGGACCGTCAAAGATAAGCACTACGTCGGCCACATCTGGCTGCGCGGCACACCCGGCGCAAAAGTTGAAGTCACCCTGATCT
>JAGWSG010000076.1 GCA_028876335.1 Acidobacteriota bacterium | reverse complement strand
GGCACCGTTAACAGACTGGTCTGAAAGCTTTGCGGAGCAGTGGAGGCGAAATGTCTTGGAAGGTCCACCAAGAATTCCTTGGCTGCATATGACGGATATTAGAAGCCGCAAATGGCGTGAAAAGCATGGAATAACTCGTGCACAAGGCGAGCGACGAGTGAAGGCAGCATTCGAACTAATTTCCGAAACCCCGAGCCTAACGCCAATAGGCACAGATTTAAATGCTGGCCACCTCATCGACAGGTTCGATAAGAAAATGAGATTCAGATGCGGTGCAAGAAGGGGTTTCAAGCCAGATTATCTCGCCTTTATTGCATACGCTTATTCCGTACTAATCTTTTGCGACCGAGTGAGGCCTGAAGCTGAAAAGGTGAATTTCCTCGTCGAACGGAATAACGACATTACGAACCACATTCAAGAGTTTTACGAGGATCTTCCAAAGGCACTTGCGGGTGTGGGCTTGGCGCGCTTGGTCCCCCTAATGGGCGAATTATTACCCGATGATAAAAACTGTGTGGCGCTCCAAGCGGCGGATGTTCTTTGTTGGTATTCCCAGAGGTTCCGCGAGGGCAACCTCAACGACAAGAACATCAGGCGTTATGCAGTGATCGCCCTAAGAAAAGGAATCCGCTTGGATTTGACAAACAAGGATTTAGACAAATTGTGGAAAGCCATCACTGATGATGGCGGCAGCGAGGAATTCAGCGAGCAACAGAGATTTGAAGCTCATCACGGCCGTAATTTCGATTTGCCTGACGAATCCTGAAAGCGAGCAGTCTGCATCCAAGATTTTTACTAATCAAAAATTCGGATTCCCACATGTATCGATTTCGGAAATATGGGAAAGATCTACACTCAGCAAACAATCGAGCCCTCAACAACTCCATTACCCTCCAATCCTCTTGCGAGAGAAAAGCAAAGGTCTGCTGGCGGGTGGCACACCCTTCCGAATTACTTTCATGATCGACCTCAAATGTGGGTGCCCCATCCTTGCGTAGCAAGGGTGGGAGCCACAACTCTTCTGCGAGCGAAAAGCGAGCGTCTGCTGCATGCAATGCCCCTACAATCGTTAGTAGCACTCAGTCGCGCGCGGAGCCCTCTTGAAGAAAAAGCAGATCATCATCGGCCTCATCCTTGTCTCCCTCATCGGAGTCCTCGTTACCTGGGGCCGCAATCGCATCCACTTCCACTTCGGCGACTTCGCCTCTGAGGTCTCCCACGCCGACTGGCGTCTCATCGGCCTCGGTGTCGCCTGCATCTATATCGGCTACCTCTTCCGCGCCTTCCGCTGGGCACGGCTCATTCGCCACAATCAGCGCGTCTCGCCCTTCTCCCTCGTCGGCACGCAGGTCATGGGCTTTACCGCCGTCGCCCTCATTGGCCGCGTGGCAGACCCCGTCCGCCCCTATCTCGTCTCCAAAAAGACCGGCCTGCCCATCAGCTCGCAGATTGCCGTCTATATTGTGGAGCGCCTCTTTGACGCCGGCTCCATGGCTCTCATCTTCTCCGCCCTCATCCTCCTCGCGCCCGCCGGTTCCCTGCCCCACCCGGAAATCGTCAAGCGCGCCGGTGGCTGGGGCATGCTCCTCACCATCGCCGGAGCGCTCTTCCTCGTCGCCGTCCGCCTCTCCGGCAACTTCGTCGCCGCGCTGCTCGAGCGCTCCATCGGCCTAATCTCCAAAAACGCCGGTCAGGCCGTCGGACACAAGGTCCGCACCTTCCACGCCGGGCTCGACACCATTCGCACCCTCGGCGACTTCGCCTGGACAGCTGGCCTCTCCATCGCCATGTGGCTGCTCATTACCGGCAGCTACCTCGCCACCGCGCGCGCCTTCACTGCCAGCCCGCAGCTTGCCAGCATGAACCTGTCCAAGTGCATCCTGCTGCTCGCCTTCAGCGGAACCGCCAGCGTCCTGCAACTGCCCATCATCGGCTGGTTCACGCAGATTGGGTTCGTCGCCGCCGCCCTCGCCAGCTTTTACGGAGCCACGCCGGAAGCCTCCACGGCCTGCGCCGCCATGCTCCTCATCGTCACCTTCCTGAGCGTCGTCCCCATCGGCCTCGTCTGGGCACAGGTGGAAAACATCAGCCTCCGCAAAATTACCCATGAAAGCGAGCTTGTGGAAGAAGCAGCCCAGCACGACCTCGACCCCGCCGCCCCGGAAATCCACGAATCAACTGAGAGCGAATAGCGAGCGTCTCCTGAATGCAGGCATTGCAGCTCAGAAAATCCACGAAAAACGCAACCGTCCACAATTTCATCGATTTTCCGTACGCAAACACCCACATCTATCTGGGAAAATCAACCCACCACAATTTCCGCTCCGATTCCACCAGAAAAACCTCGCAAAAAACAGGTCGATTCGGCCACGTTTTCCTCACCATTCGCAGTCCCTTAGTCGCCTGGTCTCCCCAGTCCCTCGCGCGCAGCGCTGAACCTGATTTTCTCCGGCGCCACCGCGCCGCCCGTCAGCAGCAGACTCATCGCCTGCTCCATCGTCAGGTCTGTCTCCACCACGCGCTCAAGCGGCAGAATCTGCAAAAACGCTGATGTGGGATTGATTGCGTTCGGCAGCAGCACCGCCGCAATCTTCGCGCCCGTCGTCGCGTCCGTCATCGTCCGCGTCAGAAATCCCACGCTCCTCTGCCCAGGTATCGGGAAATCCACAAGCACCACTCGCTGACTCGCATCTTTTTTTGTCATCATCGTATCGAGCAACTGGCGCACGGAGGTGTAGACTTTTGCCACGAACGGCAGTCTCTCCAACAGGGCTTCAAACAGGTTGAAAACCTGTCTGCCGATCACCAGGGACGTTAATCTGCCTAAGATGTAGAGAACAATCAGCGTGAGTGCAATAGCCAGAACGGCCTGCATCCACGGCTCCGCCAGCAACCGGTTGGGCAGAAACGGACGAAGAAGTACCACTACCGGCTCACCAGCTCGAGCCAGACTGCCAAGCACCCAGCTGAACACCAGCCAGGTGACAAAAAGCGGCCCAATGGTGATGATGCCGGCAAGGATATTGCGCTGCAGGCTGCGCATCAGATGTGCCAGTACAGGTTTCACGGGTTGCTCCTCGAAACGAGCATACCCGAAGCAGCAAAAATCATAGGCTCTTGTTGCATACCCGGTTCGGCCCCCAAAACGACGAGGGAAATGTGGCCAAATTCATAGGAGAACGCATCAAAATGATCATGGAATGGAACGGAAACTTGGCACAGGATCCGGAACAAGTCCTCCGCCCCCTCGACCCCGATAGACGGAAGCCTGTGAGGCCGGCAGCGGCGGCGGCATGGGAGGCCGAGCAGTTGCGAAGACTGCGGCAGTCAGGGCTGCAACGTCCAAAGCGTCCCTCGCACAGCAGTTCTCTTCGAGAGGAGGAGCGCGCCATGGCAGCCGAAAACAGCTCAGCAAAGCAGCAGGGACTCGAGTCCTCTGAGGAAGTACAGCAGAGCAACGCCACCTCTCCGGAAACACTTGCGATTCAGGCATCCGAGCAAACCCTCGATCATGGCACGGATGAAACCGCACCTGCCCCTGCTGTTCCGCAGGTCGTCGTCTCAACGCCCGAATTAGTACTAGCGCCCGTACCTACCCCGGTGGTCAAGCCCGAAGTGCCTGTTTTTGAGGCTGCCATTCCCGTGGCTCCACGACCCGCCCTCCAAAAGGCACCTGTGAAAAGCTCACGTTCTGCCAAGCCCGCCGGTCCTTCCGGATTTCAGCGCATAGTTTCCATGGCGCGTACTGTTCTTCCGATTGCCGAAAAACTGCTTCCTCTGCTCGACGGCAATGTGGCCACCGCTGCTGCCAACGTGTTCGCACCGCGGCCAACTCCCAAGCCCGTGGACCTGACTCCGCTGGAGCGGTCCATCGACAAGCTCAAAGGCGGCCATGCTGATCTTCAAGTGCAGTTGGCTGAGCAAAGCACTCATCTGCGCAAAGTCGCCACTCAGGTAAAGACCCTGGAAGAGACGGCGCACAAACTGCAATCGGAGCGTGACGACCTTGAGGAAGATGTACTGACACTGCGGAAGCGGCTCAGCGTTGTTTCCAGGGTTGCGTTTACACTTATCGGGCTGCTCGTCGCCGCAGACGCCTACTTTATCCTCCACAACCTGCGCATCTTGCCGTAGAGTTCCTCGCACGGATCATTTTTGGGGGCGTATTCGAGTTGCAAATACGAATCGCCCCCAAACTCGACATATTTTCACTCGCATAGAAATGGTTTTTAATCCTACAAAATCAAATCAGCCGAATTAGGCTACCTTTTACCGATTTCGCTCTGTGAGACATTGCCAGCCGTATTTTCGGCGGTCTAGTATTCGGCTTAGTTGGACAAGTCTGGGCTTATCGGCCCAAAAGCAACATGTAAACATGCAGTTGTTCCCTCAGTTCACAGAGCTTCACTAGCGAGCGGCGCTTACCAGCGCTGCGTACGGAGTGTAAAAAATGGCGTGGTATGCCTACTGCATTGGTGAAAAGCAAGCATTTCCTGAATTAGCCCGTCATCGTAAACCAGTTCCAATGGAGTCTGTTTCCGGCGTAAGTGGAAACCAGGTCTTCCTTTATCCGGCAAGCGATCTCGCCGTAATCGTCAGCGAACACAATCCAGCAGAGGAACTTAGCCAGAAGGCAGGCGTGGATCATGCCCGCGTCATAGCCGACTGCTTCCGTCAATCGACGGTGCTTCCCTTCCGCTTTGGAACGGTATTCAACGACGATGAAAGCCTGCGCAAATCCATCCGGTCCAACCAGCGCCAGTTCCTCTCTAACATTGAGAAGCTCCGCGGCAAGACCGAAATGCACCTTAAAATCTTCGTTGACGACTGTTGCACCAAAGAGCTTGGCTATCACGCCGCCGCAGAGAAGGTTGGTAGGGAGTATCTTTCCAACCTGCGGGAGACCGCAACGCGCCAGCGTGAGCGTCAAACACGCGCCCGTGCCGTCAGCTTCCAGATGCACCGGCTCTTCATGCCGCTCGATGAAGAAGTCAGCTGCCGTCTGTTGGATAATGGCAAAATGCTCCTCGACATTGCCCACCTGATCGATCGCAAGTGCGTGGAGCGGTATCAGAACAAGTTTTCGTCCACCAGCGCCATCATGACCGAGTGCCACATGCAGCTCTCGGGGCCTTGGCCTCCCTACCACTTCGTCCACCGGCTCACGCGCGCGCATCATGCTACTGCACATGCACCGGCGTCCGAACCAGCAACCTCTGCCGTACACTCAGCCATGCCTGCCCTGGCATGAGTGAAAAGCCTGTTCTTTCCTTCAAGAAACCCCGGCACCTGGCCGGGGTTTCTTGTGTTCATGGCGTCATTTCCGGTCGTCGTTTCAACGCCACGCGGAAGACGAGAAACAGACCCACGACAACAAAGATCGTCATAACGAGGAAAATCCAGTCGGATGGTCCCGAGTGTCCGGCCAGTTCCATATGAAGCACGGGCTCCAGCCGCCACAGCATTGGTGTCATTGCCATGGTTCCAATCCAGACAATTGGCAAACCGACCAAAACTGACAGCACTGCTGCGATTAACGTACGCAAGGTTGTTTCCTGAAGGAATTTGCTTAGCGCGTACCCGAAGTTCCCGCGCTGCGGTCGCGGGTCAGCACGTATGAACTGCGCCGCTGACTTGAGGCATGATCGATGTGCTTCCAGAAGCCCACGAAGTAGTCCACCGCGCTGATAACCGACACCAGCACCGTGAAGTAAATTGCCGCCACAGCAATCCAGAACACTGGAATCACAAGGAAGCCGAAGTGCCAGAAGTCCCAGCGATGCGCCAGAATAGCCGCCACTACCGACACGATTTGAATGACCGTCTTGAGCTTGCCCAGATCACTGGCCTGAATGGTGAAACCTTCGGATGCGGCAATTGAGCGCAGGCCGGAAATCAGGAACTCGCGGCCTATGATGACAACCGCGATCCAGACTTTCACCACTTCAGGGTTGTAGGCCACCAGCTCAATCAGCGCCGCGGTGACCATGATCTTGTCGGCCAGCGGGTCCAACAGCATGCCAATCGTCGTAATCTGCGCGCGCTTGCGGGCCAGATAACCATCAAGCCCGTCCGTCATGGACGCCAAGATGAACAGAATCGCCGCAATCAGCTCCTGCTCACCGTTCGTTCCGCGCAGCGGGAAATGCGATGAAAGTATCCACAGGAACAGCGGGATCATGACAATCCTGCTCATCGTGATGGAGTTGGGCAGATTCAAAGCAGTCTTTCCGTTCGTAGCGCGTGTTTGAGCCGGTTCACAATGAGCGCGGAGTGCCCCGCTGCAATCATCGTTTCAACCACTATAAACGCGTTTACTCTCCACAATCTCCTTCGTTTCGCAGAAGAGGGTACTTAGAACACCTGCATATGGGCCGTGGGCCATCTCATATCTGGAAACTACGCCCACACAAACAGGTGATTCAAAGAAGTTTCTCGAAAATCCTGCCCGCCGCTCTCAAATCGGGCCGCAGTTGAGCCCGCATTAGTCCTCGCGGCAATTCGCAGCAGATTCCCAGCTGCATCCGACGGGCCCGGCGTGGGCTACTTCCAGTTGAGGATTGAATCGCGGATTCGGAGTGGGCATAGCGGCGTTCATCCTTGCACGCCACGCATGCAGTTTTGCGCGCAACGCAACCGCCTTCTCTCCAAAGCTTGAAGCAAGGTCATATTGCTCACCCGGATCGAGGGTAAGGTTGTACAACTCCACATGGTTATCTTCAAAAAACTCAATCAGCTTCCACTCACCCTCTCGAATTGCTCCGCTCGGCTTGCCGCCCTGATCGCTGTAATGCGGATAATGCCAATAGAGCGTGTCGCGATGGAGAGTGGATCCGCCGCGAAGTAACGCTGAGAAATCCAATCCGTCTGCCGGCTGGGGCGCCGGACCGGCTTCCGCCATTGCGAGAACCGTGGACATGAAGTCAGTTCCGATGATCGGTACATCACACACGCTGCCCGGCTTTGTCACGCCGGGCCAATGCACCAGCAGCGGCTCGCGGATGCCTCCTTCATAGAGAAATCCCTTGCCCGCACGGAGCCCGCCGTTATCGGCAATGCGATGCAACTTCCTGCCCTGGAAACCCACGCCACCATTGTCTGAAGTGAGCAGGATAATCGTGTTGTCAGCCACGCCTGCGCGCTCCAGCACCGTTCGCAAACTGCCAAGTGCAATGTCGGTGCTCTCGATCATGGCAGCATATACAGGGTCGCGCGCGTCCCCATCAGCATTAGGTCCACCGTTCTTGCGCCGATATTTTTCAATCATCGCAAGCTTGGCTTCCAGCGGAAGATGAACAGAATACTCCGCCATATAGAGGAAGAAGGGCCCCTTCTTTGCCGCATCGCGCACAAAGGCGTCCATCTTTTCCGTCAATACATCTGTCAGGTAGTCCTTCGCCGTGTATCCGGTCAGATTATGAAAGTGGAACGGGCCAAAATACGAAGGCGGATGTCCGTGGTTGTCGCCTGCAATGTTTACGTCGAAACCGAAGTTCTCCGGCAAATAACCCTCGCCACCCAAATGCCACTTGCCAATGGCGGCGGTTCGATACCCTGCGCTCTTCAGCACCGAGGCAATTGTTGGAATGCCCGCCTGCAGATGAAGCGGCGTAGGCGCCTCCAGCAACTGCTTGTACGGATAGAGCACCCCCGGTATCCACTGCGTGAGGTGAAGCCGCGCCGGCGCCTGACCGGTAAGAATGGCAGCGCGGCTGGGCGAGCAAACCGGCGCGCCCGCATAGGCATTGGTAAACTTCATGCTCTCGCGTGCAAGCTGGTCAATGTGCGGCGTCTCATGAAAGGTGTCTCCATAACATCCAAGATCGCCCCATCCCATGTCGTCAATCAGGAAGACAACAATGTTCGGGCGGCCGGATGAGCCCTCTGCAGCGCGCAACGTTCCTGGAGCCATTGCCAAACCTGCCATGGCTGCCAGTTGCCCGCAAAATTCCCTGCGGCTCTGCATCGATCGTTAGCTCCTTTAACTACGAAGCAGAATAATTACCCCGTCAACGCAAACCAGCCGTCTGGAACGGCAGTCCCGTTGCCGGCTGCTTGTCTGGCATCGCATCTGTATTGGGCTGAATGGCGACATTGCCGTCTGTCGATGCGGCAACTGTCGTATTCCAGCCATCCACGGTCACAAGTGCCGAATCGCCTTTGAAAAGCGCTGCATCGGCCTTCAGCGTAATGGTCCGTTCCTCGCGCGGGGTGAGCGTGATGTAGTTATCGCTGGCAAACACCGGTAAAACACGCTCTCCCGTTGTCTTCCGCCGCAGTTGCAAATGCGCCATCAGCGCAATGTGGTTGGTGGGATTGCTCAACGTGACACGCACCACGCGCCGACCGTTTTCATCCATTGCCGTTGCAGTTGCATTCAGCGCCACTTCCGGCATCGTTTGCAAACTCTGGAAGTCATCCGGATAGCCAGGTGCGCCCAGCCAGTAGAAGTTGGTCGAGAGCGTACTCAAATCAGAACCGAGCAGATCCAGCTTAAGGAAGTGGACTTCATGAATCGACGTTGGAAAGTCCACCTTGCCCAGACTCGTTACCGCCTCGGGCGTGGCTGTGAGAGGAGTGTCGTGCGTATAGATCTCGCCACCGTCCAATCCATACACTGTCACGCGCGCAGTCAATCCTGGCTCCGGCGTGGGCCTGTTGTTGATGACTTCCAGATCGCCCGTCTCCTGGTTGTACTGGATGTGCAGCATCTCCGAGGCGTGCATCACCGCATAGAACGATGACATGGGCTCGAAGTCGTAGTGATAGATCTGCCAGACGAAGCTCGGCTGCGCGGGGTTGCTCATCCACGTGAGGATGGCCGTGGCTGGATGGAACAACTTGGCGTTACGGCCCTCGTACATGGCACGAAAGGCTTCATAATTGGCCATCTGCGCCTTGCGCACGAAGTCTGCGAGGTTGCGATAGTCGCCATATCGGGCTGCAATTTCCGCGGGATACTTGTCACTTCCTGAGTTTCCGCGGGCAAAATCATGTTCGGCCCAGTCATCGTTGATCGAGTTCCAGTCCTTCTTCGGCATCATGCCGTGAATGGACTCGAGCGTCGGCACAGAAACCGAACCGGTCTCAGTCTTGAAGTAGTCGTCGGTGATCTTGTAGAACTCGCGCGGCACACGCCAGGAGTATGGTCCGTGCGAGCGCACGCCTGCTCCGTCGGTCGAACTCGGTTGATAGCGCCGTGTCGGTTCCAGTTCTGCCAGCAGCTTGCGCAATTCCTTGTCGATCTCCGGCGGCGGATAGCCTTCATTGCGCGCGCACCACAACACAATCGAAGGATGATTGCGGAAGCGCAGAACCTTGTCACGCACGTTGGCAATGTAAGTGGGAATATCGGTCGGGTTGGGCCCGTCGCCTGGGTTCGGCTGGAAGAACTCATCCCACACCAGAATGCCGTACTTGTCGCACAGCTCGTAGAAATCCTCGCTCGTGCTTTGGCCCACCCAATTGCGGATCATGTTGAGGTTCGCGAGCTTGTGCAGCTTGATCAGCGTCTCAAGTCGCTCGCGCGGAATCCGCTTCATCGCTTCGTCCAGACCCCAGTCTCCGCCGCGGATGAATACCGGCACGCCGTTGACGGAAATCGTCAAGGTATCGGTGCCGGGAACGCTGTAGCTGATTTTGCGAATTCCGAAACTCACGTCTTCGGAATCACTCACAGACCTTAGGTCGTTAAAGCTCCAGTGCAATGTGTAGAGATTTTGCGGACCGTAGCCATTGGGCCACCAGAGCCGCGGATTCTGCACATGCAATGCGGGTGTATCGGCTGGTGTGAACTTGATGACTTGTTTTGAATGCGGAGCCAGATCCACTTCGCGCTCAAAGTTGATTGGCGCAGCCTTACCGGACTCATCCGGTGTGATGGTTCCCTTCAAAACGCCCTTTACTGGCTGGTCTGTCACGTTCTCGACAGTCGCCTGCGCAGTGATGTCGCTTGAGTCCGTCTTGGGAAGCGGCAGGTCGGTCGTCACCAGTGGTTCTTTCACCAGCACCGGACCTGAAGCCGATAAATATACCTTCTGCCAGATGCCTGAATCGCGGTCGCGAATGGCGGGAATCCAATCCCAGCCTATGGTGCTCAAAAACGTCGGCCCATCAATCGCGCTTTCACCGCCGTTCGGCCCCATTCCGTCGCGCAGTGTGTGCTCGTGGCTTACTCCGGGATGCGGCTGCGGCGCGATGAGCACGGCAATCACTGCTGTCTTGCCGGCTGTCACAAAGGGTGTGATGTCAAAGTTGCCGCGAATGAAGGCACCCTTGATCGATCCCACATGGCTGCCGTTTACCCACACCTGCGCGTCGTAGTTGATGCCATCGAAATTAAGCCAGACGCGCTTGCCCTTGTAAGCGGCGGGGATCATCGCTTCAGTGCGGTACCAGTACTTCGTGTGGACAAGACTGTCTGGGATGATCTCCGGCCGGTTGTTCTCGCCGTAGAGCGGTTCAGGATAGACCTTGTTATTGACCAGCGTCGTCAGCACCGTTCCGGGAACCGTGGCGGTATACCAGCCACTCGCGTTAAAGCCCTCCGCGGCCACCTGGGCAGCGTCCTGCGGAACTTTCGCGGTATCCGCGAGCTTCCAGCCTGAAGAGAGTTCGACCTGCATGGGCAGCGGTTCGATCGGACGAGGTCTTTGCTTGGCAATGGCTGGAACAAAAGACGACATGACAACTGCAACCATACAGGCAGTACGCGCGATGGCAGACTTCACCGATTTCACCTCTGGTAAGAAATTCGACGCGCATTTGCGCGCGAAGGGTGTTCCACAACGTTGTAACAGAATGAATTGGAAACGATACCTCGAATTGGTTCCGCAGCTTGAGACAGCTTCCACAGGATGCAATTTCGGGCGGTTGCGGGGCACCATGCCGTGTGTTAGTTTGATATAGGACCAAATCGGTCGCAGTTGATTCAAACTGACCTTCCATCTTCTTTTCACAGATTTTTGGCGCCCAAGGGCCACAAGCCCAAAGGCATAGGAAAAAGAAAACGGAGCGGCCCTGGTGGATACCTTTTGGCGAAGACCCACCAGAACCGCCTAACCGGCAACTTGTGAGCTGACGGCTTCAACTCAGCATACGCCATTTCTGCGCGATGCCCACGGCGAATCCCAGCACACACATTTGAAAGGGATTCAATGTCAGTGTCCGTGCAATTGTGCGCGGGACTTGCGCCTTCGTGCGTCCTCAAAGTCCCCCGCTCAAGTTTCTTCTCCCGTCGTTCCGGTCCCACGCTGCTGGGACTGTTGCTGGTTCTAGCTACCCTCGCCGTCAGTCTGCCGCACGCAGCGCTTGCGCAGGAGCCGCCGTACTTTGTTGCCTACTCTTCAGCGCTTGAAGAGCCCGGCAACCTTGAGATTGCGTTCAAGGGCCTTACAGCCTCCCCCAAAAATGCCAACGCATTCATGAGCCACACACTTGAGCTCGAGTACGGTGCAACGGCCTGGTGGACAACCGAACTTTATCTACAGGGTCAGTCCACCGTGAACGATTCCACTGTCTTTACAGGCCTCCGATCCGAGAACCGCTTCCGCTTTCTTCCCACCGAGCATTGGATCAATCCAGTGCTCTATGTGGAGTACGAGAACATCAGCGCGGCGGATAAGAGTCTGCTGGAAATTGTTGGGAATGACAGCATCAGCGATTTGCAGCCCAGTAATGCAGAACTGTACGGCGAAACAGAACGCGAAATTGAAGGCAAGCTGATTCTCTCGTCCAACGCCAAGGGTTGGAATTTCTCCGAAAACTTCATTGCGGAGAAAAACCTCTCCAACGAGCCATGGGAATTCGGCTATGCGCTCGCCACAAGCCGCCCGCTGGCACTTGCCGGCAGCAGTCGCTCCTGTCTCTTCTGCCGGCAGAACTTCACAGCAGGCGCGGAGCTTTATGGCGGCCTCGGCACCACACAAAGCTTTGGCCTCGCATCAACCTCACACTACGCCGGTCCAACAGTCAGCTTTGAAGTGCCGCACGGGCCCGCCATCAGCTTCTCTCCACAGTTCGGTTTGAACGACAACAGTGCGGGTGTTCTCTGGCGCTTCAAGGTCGCTTACGAGATCCAGCAGTTCCGTGACTGGTTCCGCCACAACTCGTTTCGCGGAGGTTCGCGATGAAGCTTCGTTTCGCCACTCTTTCCATCCTTCTTCTTTCGAGCACGCTCGTCCTCGCAAGCTCAAGCTGGCTAAGCAAGGTTCCCAAAGCCGATCGTGCGCGCGTGAATCCCTACGCCGGAAACGCGGAAGCCGCAGCCGCGGGCAAATTGATCTTTGAAGACAATTGCGCCAAGTGCCATGGCGACGATGCCGAAGGGCGTCACGGCCGTCCCAGCCTGCGCTCCGAGCGCGTCGCGCACGCCACAGACGGCGAGCTCGCCTGGATTCTGCGCAACGGACAGGCTTTCCACGGCATGCCTTCATGGAGCTCCCTTCCAGAGCAGCAGCGCTGGCAGATCATCACTTATCTGCGTACCCTGCTCACCGACCGGTAATACCTGATTTGCTGACAGCCGGAGTTTCAACAAATGCATTTCAAGTTGCGCCTGCGCGGACCAGTTGATTTCGGTTCGCGCATTTTCTTTTGCGCCAGCTCATCTTGGTAGATCTTAAAAAGCAAAATCCGTATTAAAAATTCCGCATGGTAGACTCGCCCTACCCATGCACACCGTACCGTTTTCCCGCCGCGCCTTTCTTTCTCGCAGCAGTGCCGCCGCCGTGGTAGCGGCAGGCACGCCGCTGCTATGGTCAGAATCCCTGCAAAGCGAGCCGCCCATGCCGCCCGCGTACGGCGCGCTTGAGACCACACTCGATGGCTTTATCGCGCCGTACATGAAAGCAATGAACGCCCCTGGCCTCACGGTCGGACTCACGGACAAGAACGCCACTGTGCGCGCCGCCAGTTACGGCTACTCGAATCTCGACGCGCGCATTCCCGTCACACCTGATCTGCTCTTCCAGATTGGTTCCATCACCAAATCGTTTGTCGCCGTCGTGCTTCTGCAGCTTCACGATGAAGGCAAGCTCGACCTGCACAAGCCCATCCTCGACTACCTGCCCGATCTGCCCATCGCGTGTCCCTTCGGTGTCATCACAATTCACCACCTCCTCACGCACACGTCAGGCCTTCCCGATAATCTCGCGTTCTTTTCCGGCGATCCGGACGCGCGCCTCCTGCAGGGCTTCACACCTGGCGAACACTTCCACTACTGCAACGCTGCGTTCGACATCCTCGGCTTGCTTGCCTCGCATCTCGACGGCCGCCCGTGGAAGGATTGCGTGACCGCGCGCATTCTTACTCCGCTTGGTATGAAGGCAACCACCGGCGTGATCACCACTGCCAATCGCGCCCGCTCCGCCATTGGCTACGAGCCGTACTGGGATGATCAGGTCTACGCGCGCCAGGGCCGCCTCGCACCTGCTCCCAACCTCATCATGGACGACACCGCAGGTTGCATCGCCTCCACACCGGGCGACATGGCAACATACCTCCGCATGTATCTCAATGAGGGTGCCGGATCAAACCGACGCATTCTCTCCGAGGAGAGCTTCAGGCTCATGTGCACGCCTTACATCAAGGCGGAGGAGTTCAGCCCCACAGCAAGTTACGGCTACGGCATCGCGGTCGACACGCTCGACGGCCACAAAATCCTGCGCCACACAGGCGGCATGGTCGCCTTCGCTTCGTCCATTCACATCGATCTCGACGGAAGCGTCGCGGCCTTCGCTTCCATCAACGCCATGCAGGGCTACCGTCCCACTGCAGTTACGGAATACGCCGTTCAGCTACTGCGCGCGCAGAATGAACGCAAACCGCTTCCTGCATCGCCCGTAATAAACGACGCGTTCGAAGTGAAAAATGCCGCGGACTACGCAGGCACTTTCACTGCATCGAACGGCCGCGCCCTCACCTTCAAAGCTGTCGGCAACAGCCTTATTCTGGAAGCAGACGGCAAATCCATTCCGCTGCAAAATGCCGGCGGGGACAGCTTTGTATCCACAATTCCAGGTGAATTAGCATCGGCAGCGTTCAACTTCGGCCGTAAAGTCGAGCCCAAACAAGCCGACGCCGAAAACGCAAAGCCAAAGCCGCCTGTCATTGAAGTCAGCTACCGTGACGAATGGTTTGTGAGTGCCTCTTATACCGGTGCACGCACTTTCATCACACCGCCTGAGTGGTCAAAATTCATCGGCT
>JAGWSG010000002.1 GCA_028876335.1 Acidobacteriota bacterium | reverse complement strand
GTCTGGCCCGACTCCACAAGTCGAACCGCCTCCTGCTTGAACTCAAGCGTGTAACGACCACGCGTTGCCTTCGTCATCTTCGTGTCCCTTTCGCCATTAAAACAGCTTGCTAAGGGATACGTTTGGCGGGGGCAAGGTCAAAGTGTCTTCGCAAATATTCTCAAATACATAAGAATGGGGGCCAGTTCCAACTTTGGCAACATGTTCAGCGTATTGGGAGCGAGCGCTTTTCTGCCATTCCTTCCCATGGCTCCAATCCAGATTCTGATAAACAATATGCTCTACGACTTCGCTCAGGTGCCGATTCCCAACGATGCCGTGGACGACGAACAAGTGGCAATGCCCCGGCCATGGAAGATCAGCGAAATAAGGCGATTCATTCTTGGTGTAGGGCCCATCAGTTCGATCTTCGACTATGTGACCTTCTTCCTTATGCTGTGGGTCTTCAAATGCTGGGACCCATCGCTCTCTTCCCTCTTTCAGACCGGTTGGTTCGTAGAGTCTCTGATGACCCAGACCCTCATAATTCATGTCATTCGCACCAATAAGATCCCTTTTCTGCAGAGCCGTGCAAGCTGGCCGTTGATGCTCACCACCTTCATCATTGTCGCTTTTGGGGCCTGGCTGCCGTATTCGCCAATGGCTTATTCATTGGGCTTGACACGTCTTCCGGGCACATACTGGCCGTTCTTGCTACTCATCCTGTTTGCCTACACAAGCCTCACGCAAGCAGTCAAAGTCTGGCTACTCAGGATGAAATGGATATAAGTCTGGAAAATTCGTTCACGGCTCTGAAAGGTTCTATGTAATCCGGTGCTGTTGATCTTTGCGGTGACCATCCCCTAAGACTTCGCAGAATATCCCGTGTGTTGATGTCCACTATTGCCCACCAATGGACACGTCGTCGATCGCTGAGTCGATTCGAGACGAAGTCCATCGCCCAGACTATGAGCGCTATGTAGCCCCCATCCTGTGCAGCGAGTTGTAGTGGCGCAGTGTATTGGGATGAATCGTGAGCGAGCTGAGCAGTGGTCGAAATGGCTCGGGTTGGTCTCGGAACAGTTTGCGAGAGGGCAGAGTGTAGCGGTATTCCGCCGTGAGCGCGGTATTCGCGAGTGGCAGTTGTAGGAGTGGAAGAAACGCTTGCGCCGGGAGGAAGACTCGCGGTTTCTGGCCCTAGAATTAAAGCCCAGTGAACCGGTGGCAGAGTCGGCGCCGCTGGTGCCCAGCAAGCCCGAGAGCAACAACAGCGCGCCGACGCTCTGTATCTGGAGAATCTGCGCCTGCAGGTGGAGCTCGGCCGCTTGAAGAAGTAATATTACGGCCCGCGTGCGGATTGTCTCCAGTCTGAGGGTGACCTTGCACAGTTGCTACTTGGCTTCGCAGAAGCGATGGACCGCAAGGCGATCAACCCTACGGATGTTCCGCTTGCCGAGCCAGGAGAGGAGTTGCGGCGTGTAAAGCGGCGTAAACGGCGGCGCCGCATCGCGCACTTCGAGCATCTTCCCGTCGCTAAGGACATCCACGAACTAAGTGCAGAGGAGTGCGTGTGTCCATGCTGCGGCATCGAATGCAAGGAGAGCTGGCAGATCGAGTATTTCCCGGGCCACTTCGAGCGCATCCATCATGTGCGCAAGACTTACGCCTGGGCGGCATGTGAGAAACACGGCGACAACCCGCGCATCGAGACCACGGCCAAGCCGGAGACAGCGATCGACAAGGGCCTCGCCGGTCCGGGTCTGCTGAGCTACATCGTCACCAGCAAATTCAACGATTACTTGCCTTGCTACCGGTTAGTAGACACCTTCGCGCGACAAGGGTTGGAGATTTCGCGGGCTACGCAGTCGGTCTGGTGCGATGATGTAGGCGATCTGGCCGAGCCGTTATATGAGCTGATGGGCAACGAGGTGCGCATTTCGCACGTGGTGGCTACCGATGACACCATCATGCCGATGCTGAACCGCACATTGTCGTAAGTTGTGTCAAAGAACCAAATACGGCCGAAGGAGAGTGCGGTCATGGAAGATCGCGACGAGCGGACGCAGAATAGCGTTCAAGTATCTTGCCCGGATACGGAACTGTATTGCGAAGATACCGTGATCGGCTTGGCGAAAGAACCTACCGACATGCAGATGCCTCGGTACCCGCGACGAAGCTGGAATGACCCTGGCGCGGAGTGGAGAGCGGGAGAGATTTACAAAGGCCTATCACCCAAGGCAATGAACGAGCTTGAGTCATTTGCAGCGCCGTATTGCTGCGGCGGCGCCACGATGCTTTTCTCGGAGGAAGAGGAGCCGCACAGCCTCCTGTTTCTGATCGAGGGGAGGGTGAAACTCTCGATGAACACGAGCGGGAGCAAGCGGTTCACGCTCGGATTTGCCGTGCCTGGCGATGTTCTGGGGCTGGCCGCCGTGGTGACCGGCAGTCCCTATGAGGTTGCAGCGGTCGCACAGTTCCCTTGCAGAATCAGGGCGCTTCCGCGGGAGAACTTTCTCGGCCTCCTGTTGCGTTACCCGGATGTGTGCTCCAACTCGGCACGGCTGTTGGCCGTCGATTACAAACGAGGATGCGATCAGTTGCGCATCCTCGGCCTGGCAATGACGGCATCGATAAAGCTGGCAATGCTATTGCTGCAGTGGTG
>JAGWSG010000075.1 GCA_028876335.1 Acidobacteriota bacterium | reverse complement strand
TTAGTCATGGTCGCCGTCAACCTGGCCATTCAGGGCGCGGCGCGGTAAGGCGATTAGGAATTCTTTTAGGGATTCAAGTCTTGCATTAAATCATTGAACTTCGTGACCAAAAGCTTCCAGCTTTCGGTTCCTGCACCACCGTTCGCCAGCATATTTTCTTTTAAGAGGGCCCGCTTCAACCGTTCGGCCTTAATTCCAAGCGGGTATTCGCGATAAAGATCTTGTATAAATCGCTTTCCATCACACTTGGCAATCCACGAAGTGCTCCACTCCAGTTCCCTTTGTTGGAGTTTTGCTTTGCATCTTCCGACGAAGTCGTTTTTCCAAATGCCCTCTTCAATCGAAGCCAATTGAGTTCGTACATTATCTATCCGGAGATACAAAGCCGCAGCCGCATCCTCAAAGGATTTTCCAGTTCTGTCCTTTTCTCTCATTCCAGGACCGTCGTATCCAAACTCTGAGTAAACTTCCATCATTACAAGCTCAGTTAATTGATTCTTCGCGATTCTCGAAAATTGCTCTACCGCCTCTCCAAGATTCCTAGGAATCTTTGGAAAATCGTAGTTGACCTTCAAGTAGTCATAAAGGACCTCAGGTTCAATCAAATAATTTTCAAGACAATAGCGATCCCACTGCCTAAGTATCACCTTATCGCTGCTCTTGAGATCAGTCGGTTTCCGATCTCTATCGAAAAGGAAGTAGGAAATATTTTCCTTTTCGCCTCGGATTTCAGCAGCTTGAAGATTCTTAATACTCTTCTCAATCTCTCCTCGACCAGAGAGCTCGCGAAACTTGATCCGCGAAAGTAATTTTGGAAATGCAGTTTCCAGAATCTCCACGTCGTCAGGACCCTCTACGAACACAACGGCTTCGTAGAGCATCTCTTCAACTTCCGAAGTACCCAGAAGCTTGAGCGCTTGGGCCACTTCTGGTTGATCTTGCTGGCGTATCAAAGAAACGGCCCCCCCCTGTCTCATATGCAAGACTCTGCAATTGTCCATTCGCATTGCTGCACCCAGGATTTCAGCCGAGTGTGTGCAAATGACTGCCTGAATATTCAATGGCGTGAGGTAATTCACGACCATGAATGGGAGAAGATCTTTGCAAACAGCAGGATTGAGATGAATTTCAGGCTCGTCGATTAAAACAATTCCACCTCTCTCAATCGATTTAGAAAGAATTAGGAAAGTAAGGATCAATCCCTTTTCGCCACTGCTAAGGGAATCAATATCAAATTTCCTGTCAGTCCGAGTGTCCTTTATCAAGATTTCAGCTTGACCGAATCTATTGACGTTGTAGTCCGCGATTTCCCTTTCTTTCAAAAGCTCAGTGAATATTAGATTGAACGCTCGGTCTTGCTGGTTCTTGCTCTCCGTACTCTCAATGAGAGATGAAAATATTGTGTTCTTAAACCGCTGAAATTTAAGCATCGGGTTCGAATTATATGACTCAAGTTGCTGCTGCGCATCTATCGCCCCAAGTTGAATTGGTGGGTCGCCAAATGGCATAGCGCGGTCTGCCGAAAAATGACTAAACAATGTTTTGTACGGGCTTAGTTGCGATTCAATAATTGAGAAGAGAATTTGCGAAAAACTGTCGTTACCTCGAAATTCGCAATTCTGAGGCCGCACCTCAAGGTGCAGCTTGCAGAGTCCTTCAGCACTGACTCGCACAATGTTCTCTTGAACATATTTTCTGGCATTAGTCAGTGCACTTGAACCCATCGGCGAGGCAAAGAACTGGATGGCTTGTGGTTGGCCGTTATCGCCAATTGGAATGCCTGCTTGGGCGGCGGCAAGCCCCCTTGAAAGCTCTTCAGCCAGGCTAGGCAACCGCGATAATTCTTCCTCAGAGAGCTGATAATCGCAATTAATGATGATCCGTTGGGAACTATCGTTCGCAATTGCAGAGAAATTTAGAATTTGAGGAATGGCGTTCGATGAAACACCTAACGATACAAGTACGGACCTACCCTCTTGCTGAGTACGTGGTGCAAGGACTGCTTTGTTAAGACGAATCGCCTCAAGAATGGTGGTCTTTCCCACGGCATTTGGGCCCACCAATATGTTTGCGCCAGAGGTTAGGTCATGGCTAAATTTGGTAATCGCGCGGAAATTGTGTACTTCGAGACGGCGCAAATGCATAGGTCCTCCCGTAATCAGCTTTTGAGCGTTTAGAATGATGCATCCGAACGCGCAATCTGGATTCAGTAAATAACTCACTCGAAGAGTAAGCCGTCATCCCTAATAAAGGCTATAGTCAATTAATTTTCAGTCACTAGAGTGGAATTAGACGATTTATGCCACGATCTTTAATCGAAGCCGAGAAGTTATTTTTCGACAAGAACCCAATCGAGGATAGGTCGTTTCTCCACAATCCCAATGCCCATATCTCCCCGTTTTGAAGATCTGGAATAAATTAATGCTTGCCCACCCCACCATCCTCCGCATCCGCCCACTTCGCCCCGCACGCCCCACAATGCCAGGCCGCCTTGCGCGGCGGCAACGGAATCCCCAGAAAGTAGAGCGCCGCGAGGGAAAGCCCGCGCTCCGTTCCTTTGCCCAGCGTAATCTCCGCCGATCCGCACTTCGGGCAGGTCGGCTGCACATACTCCTCCCCCTCGCCGTACTCAATGGTCGCCGGAGCCCCTTGCTCCAGGACCTCGCGCGCATCCGCTTCGTCTTCTTCCTTCACCTGCAGGCGCATGCCGCCCACCATGTTGGAGAGGAACCAGTCCAGCCGCACCAGATTTTCGTCCGCCAGCCAGCACTCAATCCCCGCCGACTCCAGCAGCGTCCTGTCCACGATCGCCTCGGGCAGGTCCCGGTACTGCCGCACCGTCACCAGCCGGCGCAGTTCCACCTCATCCGGCACTTTCACCTCCGACAGTTCCAGCTCCCGCCGCGAAGGCGGAAGCCACAACCCTCCTGCGAGCGGCAAGCGAGCGTCCGCTCCATGCAATGGTCAGCTCCAACTCGCTCATCGCCGCGTATTGCTTCGCCAACTCTTCTGCGCTTGGTTTCATAGCCTCTCATTGGAAAGGGTAAGCCACTCGTCTCCAGCGAGCGTCTGCTCCATGCAATGGCATACTGCGCCGCCAGCTCATCCGCACCTGGTCCCATGCCCGCAATCCTACCAACAGTCAACGAACCCTTTGGTGCAAAGGTCCGCTGCATGCAATGCACTCCGGCGAGCGACCAGCGAGCGTCTGCTCCATGCAATGGCGATTGTTGCCTTCAGGGGGAACTTTCCACTTCTTGCTGGACAGACCCACACCTTGCGGCCAGGAGTTCATGGCCAATCCGGCCATCGCAGCTTTACCTGCCAGATTGTCCACGAATTCGTCGCCGCGCACCTGCAATGCGGCCACATGGAACGCAACTTTTTGATCGCTGAGCCACGAACCTTATGCGAGCGAAAAACGAGCGACTGATGCACGGCGGGTGCTTAGAGCTGACGCAGCCGCGCGCAGGCTTCGTCCAGGTCGTGGTCCTTCTTCGCAAAGCAGAAGCGCAGCAGATTCTCGCCGTGCCCCGGCCGGAAGAATGCGCTCCCCGCAACCGACGCAACACCTGTCTTCGCCAGCAGTTTGCGCGCCTTCTCCGCCGCCGTCTTGCCTTCCAGGTGGTCGGCCTTGGCCAGCACGTAGTAGGCCCCCGACGGCACGCTCGGCTCCATTCCCGCACCGCGCAGCGCAGCCACAATGCGCTCTCTCTTTGACTGGTGGTCCGCCGCTAACTGCTTGTAAAAGCTGGCCGGTAGCTGTTCGAGGCCGGCAGCCGCGCCATGCTGCAACGGAGCCGGCGCGCACACGTACGTCAGGTCGTGAAAGTACGCCATCGCACCCATCCACTTCCGGTCCGCTGTCACGTAACCCAGCCGCCAGCCCGTCACGCTGAACGTCTTCGAGAAGCCGGACATCACAATCGTCCGCTCGCGCATGCCCTCCAGCGTTGCCGGCGAAATGTGTTCCGTCCCGTCGTACACAAAGTACTCGTAGATCTCATCGGTAAACAGGAACAGATCGTGCTCCCGGCACACGGCCGCAAGCTGTTCCGTTTCTTCGCGCGTGAATACTTTGCCACTCGGATTCGCAGGCGTATTCAACACAATCGCGCGGGTCTTCGACGTAATCGCTGCCCGCAGCGCATCCACGTCGAGCGCATAATCAGGCTCCGCCATCGCCACCAGCACCGGCTTCATCCGCAATGACTTAAGCGTCGCCACGTGGTATCCGTAAAACGGCTCAAACAAGAGCACTTCGTCGCCGGGATTCAACAGTGCCATCGCCGCCGCGTGCAGACCCGCCGTCGCGCCGCTCGCCACAAGAACCTCGTCTTCTGCGTCGTACGTCAGGCCGTAGTCGCGTTGCTGCTTGGCCGCAATCGCCTTGCGCAGCCGTTCAATGCCGTCCATCCGCGTGTAGATATTCATCCCGGCGTCCATCGCCTCATGCGCCGCCGCCATGACCACGTCGGGAACGGGCGTATCGCACACACCCTGCGCTAAATTGATGCCGCCTATCCGCTCACATTCGGCGGACATGGCGCGGATTTCCGACTGCATTTTCCCCGGCGCCAGCTCACTCAATGCCAGCTTCGTCTGCACCAACATCCCAACCCCTCCGTTGTATCTAGACATCTTACAATTTCCCCAACTTTGCGCCGAGTACACAATGCAGTACCAAATTCACTCACCGGATCTATACCGGGAGCCGCATTCTTTCTCTGCCTTACGCAGCTCGAACTGGCTTATACTGGCGCAGCCTTCATCGCAACTGAAAGAAAAGGAAGGTGTTCGTATGAAGTCCGCAACGCCCTCATCCACCGGCCTCGCCGCCGTGGAAGCCTATCTCGCCAAAGTGCCGGAGCCGGCACGCACCACGCTCGGCAAAGTCCGTTCCGTCATCCGCGCAGTTGTCCCCAAAGACGCAACCGAGCAACTCAGCTACGGCATGCCCGCCTTCCATTACAAGGGAGCACTCGTCGCCTACGCGGCCTTCAAGAAGCACTGCAGTTTCTTCCCCATGTCGGGCTCGGAACTCGACAAATTGAAAGACGAAGTTGCCCCCTACCGCACCGCCAAGGGCACCCTCCAGTTCGCACTGGACAAGCCGCTGCCCGCAACCCTCGTCCGCAAAATGGTCAAGGCACGCGTCGCCGCAAACGAGGCTAAAAAGAAGAAGTAGGGTAAGAGTTTCGGTTGCTTATCGCACCTTCGCGAAAGCCTGTTCAATTTTGCTCTGAATTTGCTGGTAATCATCCCCAAGGTTGTGGTGGATTTCCAGCACGAGAGCAGGATCCTTGGGCAACCTGTGCAGCGCCAGCATCGTAGCCTGCCAGTCGATGTTTCCATCGCCCGGCCACAGGTGTTCGTCGCGGAATCCTTTGTTGTCATGCACATGAATGGACTCGACCTGCGGACCGACAGCCTGAATCGCGGCTGGTATCCCGGTTGTGGTGTGTGCATGCCCCAGGTCCAGGCAGATGCCCACCTGCGGCAGATGGCCCAGCTCGATAATCAGAGCCAGATGCTCCGGCGTAGTCGCCTCGCTGGTCAAATTCTCCACCAGCAGCCGAACGCCAAGAGGGCTGGCAAATGCGCCTAAATGCTCCAGTGCCGTAATCGCATACTCCACTGTCCTCTGCGACCAGCTGTCCGTCTTCTCCCCCAGATGCACCACCAGATACTTGAACGGAATCTGCTCCGCAGTCTCGAGTGCGCGCTTTATCTCATCCATTGCATCAATTCTGCGAGCTTTTTCTGGGTGAATGAGGTTGACTGGATGAGCTCCACTGCGCCCCATTTCACGATCAGGAAACAGCGGCGCATGCATCGAAAACGCCTTAAGCGCATGCGACCGGAACCATTCGGCCATCTGCTCAACGTGCTCGCGGTTGGTGTAGTCAAAGTGCTGCCGCGCGGCGAAGATCTCGACACCCTCGGCGCCAGCGCGTGCGGCCATCTCCAACAGGCCGGGATGCAGTTGCTGGTTCACAAACATATGCGTCGACAGAATCGGCTGCATGGTCCCGTATGGCCTCTGTGCCGGGAAAAGGGGCTGATCCCGGAGCACTTACCTCATTGTCGCATCGGAAGCTGATTTTGCAGCAAGCGCCTGTTGCACGGCTGAATACGTGGCCTGCACACCTACCTGCGATTTCGGCTCAATATCCCGCTGCTTTTCCATAGTGGCTGCGATGATCCTGTCCACCCAGCAGGTCGCCGGTTTTGGGATCGACTGCGATGCACTCACCGTTTGACCAGTGGCGGTCTTCGATGTCCAGGTTGTAGCCCAGTGCGCGAAGTCCGGCAACGGCTTCTTTGCTGAAACCGGGTTCGAGATACACCTTGTCTGGAAGGTATTGATGATGGAATCGAGGGGCATCGACGGCTTCCTGAATATTCAAGCCACCCTCCGCCGCGGAGAGAAAGATATTCGCCACGGTGGAGATGATGCGTGGGCCTCCTGGCGAGCCCAACACATAGCGCAGCTTGCCATCTTCGAGCACGATAGTCGGCGTCATGGCACTGAGAGGACGCTTGCCCGGAGCAATGGCGTTGGCGGGGCCCTGTATGAGCCCATACATATTGGGTACGCCCTGCTTCGAGGTGAAGTCATCCATTTCGTCATTCAGCAGGAAGCCAAGCGAGGGCGAAGTAACATGCGAACCGAAGGTGTCGTTCAACGTGGTAGTTACCGCGACTGCATTTCCATCACCGTCCACCACGGAGTAGTGTGTGGTGTCCATTGATTCTGGCCCGCGCTTGCCGGCGGTTTTTGGCGCGGGAGGCAGGAAGCCTTCCGGCCTCTTTAACTGCAAACTGGGTGTTGCTGCATCCGCAGTAATGCTGCGCCGCCAGGCCTCAGCATATTTTTTCGAAATGAGTTCGGCTACGGGAATATGGTTGTATTCGGGATCTCCCATGTACTGGCTTCGGTCCATATACGCGCGGCGAAACGCCTCAATGATGAGGTGCATCGCAGCGGCGGTGCGGTCACCAAGCCGTTCCAAGTTGTAGCCCTCAAGAATGTTCAGCGAGCTGATAAGTACGATGCCGCCTGAGGATGGCGGCGGCGCGCTAATGATTTCGTAATTGTGGAAGGTTCCAATAACGGGTGTGCGTTCGACCACGTTATATTGCGCAAGGTCATTCAGCGTGATTAGCGAGCCGCCCTTTTTCAGATCGCCAATGAGCTGTTTTGCCATCACGCCGTTGTAGAAGTCATCCGGATCGGAAGCGATGCGCGTGAGCGTCTGGGCCAGCACCGGCTGCTTGAAGAATTCGCCGGGCTGATAGAGCCGCCCGTCCCGCTGAAAGATATGCCTGGATGCGGGGAATTTTGCCAGGTCCGGGTCAGCCAGTTCATGTGCCTCCTCAGACGTGAGAACAAAGCCATCATTAGCGAGCTGGATGGCCGGCGCCATCACCCGCTCAAGGCCGAGCTTTCCATATTTCCTTTCGGCGTACACCATGCCTGCAACGGAGCCGGGCGTTGCGATGGATCGATAACCAAGAATGCTTCCACGCATATCCGTCGCGGGGTATACATTCCCCTTCGTATCCAGATACATGTTTTCGGACGCGGCCAGAGGAGCCTTCTCGCGGTAATCGAGGAATGTGGTCTTACCGTCGTGGAAGCGGATAAGCATGAATCCGCCACCACCGAGATTGCCGGCCAGCGGATGCACCACGGCCAGAGCAAAACCCGTGGCCACTGCCGCGTCAACGGCATTACCGCCCTGTTCAAGAATGGAGAGGCCAGCGTCTGAAGCCAGGTGGTGCACGCTGACTACCATTCCGTGCTTCGCACGTACGGGCTTCTCGCCGCGATAAGGAAGCGCACTTGCATTCTCACCATTTGCGGCAAACGTGCCCGAAAAGAGGAGTGCGGCACCAGCTGCAGCAGCCAGAATGGGCAGGAAAGGCTGTCGTCTCATCGTCTGCTGACAGAATAACCCGGAATGCCATAAGGCGGTGTTTCCAGCGATTTGTGTTTTCATCAGGCAACCAACCCAGTTTGAGCGCGTCCAAATGCCCATACGGCAAAGCCGTGCGGCTCCACCAATCCCCCTGGGAGGCCACAATGAAAGTACTTCGTTTTGTCTGTGCTGTAGTTCCTGCGTGTCTGTTATCACTCGGCGTGTTCTCGGTACATGCCCAAACTTCGGTTGGCGTGAGCGCCTACGGCGCCTTCAGCGGCAGTACCAGCGGCAACGGAACTGTACAGAGCCCCTCAAACTCTGCTGGCGGACTTATTGAGCTGCGACACATCAGCAATCCACTGGTTGGCTTCGAGGCGACGTACTCATTCAATCGCGCGAACCAGAGCTATACGTTTTGCAATCCGAGCTGCACCGTTGCAGCAGTGAAAGCCAATGCGCATGAAGTGACGGCGGATTGGGTGGTGAGCGCTCACATTGCCAATCTGCGGCCATTTGCGCTGGCGGGTATTGGCATGCTTTTCAACCAGCCGGTAAATGGTGGCAGCGGCACGACATCCGATACGACGCCTGTGTATGTATACGGTGCCGGACTCGACCTTGGACTGCTGCCGCATCTCGGTTTGCGCTTCCAGTACCGCGGCAATCTATACAAGGCACCGCACCTTGTTTCGTTGTACACATCGACGGACAGGTTTACACAAACCGCAGAGCCGATGATTGGTGCGTATTTCAATTTCTGATGAGCGATGTATCATCGGGCCATGCGCATGGCGCTTATCGCCGATATTCATGGCAATCTCGACGCGCTCAAGGCGGTGCTCGAAGATATTGAACAGCGCGACGTGGAGAACATTGTGAATCTGGGTGACGTGGTATCGGGCCCACTGAGCGCCTACGAGACCGCGGAGATTCTCATGCCTCTGGATCTGCCCACCATCAGCGGCAACCATGAGCGGCAGTTGCTCACACTCAGCATTGCAGCGATGGGAGAGTCGGATCGCATTGCTGCACGCAAGCTGTCCGATCAGCATCGAGCATGGCTCAGGACGTTCCCCGCCGTGCGCGGCATCGGGAAAGATGTCTTTCTGTGCCATGGCTCGCTTGAAAATGATGTGGATTATTTACTTGAAACGCTGGATGAGAGTGGATGCCGAGCGGCAACAGTGGAAGAAGTGGAAGCGCGCACCGAAGGCTGCGATGCGCGGCTGATTGCCTGCGCGCACTCGCACATGCCACGCGCGGTGCGTCTGGGCGACGACCGCCTGGTAATTAATCCTGGAAGTGTGGGCTTGCAGGCGTATCCGGCGAAGTGGCCACATACGCATGTCATTGAAAATGGCACCCCGCACGCGCGTTACGCAATTGCTTCACGCAATGGATCCGATTGGGATGTCGAATTTGTAGCGGTTGAATACGACTGGGATAACGCGGCCGCCGTGGCCGAAATAAATGGACGCATGGATTGGGCACAGTCCCTGCGCACAGGCCGCGTTGTATAAGCGTTTCCCTTCAGTTTGATGCGACGAGCATGAGCCCATCGGGCGCAACGCGGCACACATCCTGTGCGGGCAATTTCCAAGTGGAGCCGTCGGTGTAGGTTACTGAGTTTAACTGCACACTGCCGATGGAGCCAAAGCCCGCGGCATTGAAGTATGCGTCCACATTGCCATTGTCACCTGGGACAAATGCGATCTGCATCGACTTCCGCAAAGTTTCCGCATTGTAAGAATTGCGTGCAGGCATGAGTCTTACATCCTTGCCGGAAAGCCCCGTGATGGTAACCCATGCGCTGGTGATGTGCCGCTTATCCTGGGGTGTGAGGGTCAACCGCAGCGCCATGGCGGCACGGTTG
>JAGWSG010000074.1 GCA_028876335.1 Acidobacteriota bacterium | reverse complement strand
AGGAAGCCTCAGTGGACACCTCAGAGCAGATGAACCTGGGCGATCTTTTGCAGGCCGAAGCTGGCGCGCAACAGGTGCTGGCACGCTTCAATGAGAATTCGCCGAATACACTTGTGGCGACATTGCCCTATGCTGCAATGGGCGTGCGCAACGGAGACCAGGTGATTCGCTACCGCATGGCTACGTCGATACCGGCCGTGCAGCAAATGGATGAGAACTCACCGGCGAGACTGATGCCCGCGCTGAGTATGCGAGACGGTCGACTGAAGATGCAGCGTGGACTGCACCAGGAGATTGGCTGGGAGCGGACCACGGATCAGTCTGGCATGCGGGTACTTGTATATCGCGACTCGATTATGAATCCCGTGATGGAGGCTTCGGCAAATTTTGCGGCAGCGGATGCACTGGCGGCACAGCCGGACATGCTGTTCGACAATATGAGCGGCATGCTGCGTACGGCAGGCCCCAATTTCACCACAGTGGGCATGCTGGCCAGCGTGGAACGGTCAATGGGCGGCAACGAGATGCGCATAACCTACGCCAACGGCGATGCGTTGGTGATGGACGCGCCGACCCATGCGGATTCACTGGTGGAGGTTGCCAGACATGCGCATGCGCGGCGCGCGCAGATGTACTCCCTTTCGCTTTCAGGCACGATTGAAGGTACAGGAACACGCTGGCGGGCAAGCTACCGCTGGCAGCCCGCGGGCACGGTAACGCGTGTGGCACCTTATGCGTTGGATGCGTCTGATCCTTATCTGAATATTGCTGTCCGGCAGCCAATCTACGTGCGGCGCGACAAGTCGTCGGGCTTGGATGCGCTGGTGAGTGTGAGCAACCTGCTGGCGGAAGGCTATCAGCCTTATCTGCTGAGCGACGGGTCACTGATCCTGTTTGCGCAGAATCAACGCGCTATCCGCGCGGGTATTGCGTTCACCTTTTAAGCCAGCTTCGAATAGGTTCTGCACCTTTTGGATTCCAATTGACGCTGTGTTATATTCGTTGAGGCGGTGATGATTTTGCCCGTCAATGACAGTGCCAATCAAGCCTTCCGGCACGGTCTTCCAACCTTGTGGACGCGTAGCTCAACTGGCAGAGCATTCGGCTCTTAACCGACAGGTTGAAGGTTCGATTCCTTCCGCGTCCACCATAAATTCCAAAACTTAGCGGATTCGATAAGAATCTACACCGTGAAACACGACAGCGGAAAATCAGACTGCTATTTGAGCTGATATTACGGCTGTTTCTACCGGTGTGCCATGAGCGCTTGAACAAATTTCCAGTTGGAGTCTTGTTCTTCTTGAACTGCTGCACTGCCAATCTGGCGCATCTCTTTCATACAAACTGGAGCAGATAACGCAGAGCACTCCAGGACCGAGATATCAGCTCAATGAATCCGGTTGGCCCGCCAGATAATCGGTGAATAGTGGCAAGTTGCTTCGAAGTACGATGTGCGGCGTGAATCGTGTGGGGGCGACGGGTTGAGTTCCGTCAATGAGATAGCGCAAGAGTATTTCAAGCGCTTTTCTGCCCTGGGTAAACGGCCGCTGGAACAAAGTGGCCAGGACTTTGCCAGATTCAATATAGGAAACGAGTTCTGGGTAGAGATCAGTTGTGATGACCTGAATTTGATTCAGTAGCCGCTTTTCTTCCAAAGCCTGTAGTACTGGCTTGCTATTCGCCGTGCTTACATAAATCCCAGCCGGATAGGGTTTACGAGCGAGTAATGACATTGCCTGACGGTAGGCTAGAGTCGGCTTTTCATGGGATTCCACAGCAGGAACCAGTGACAGGTGTGGTGCGAACAGGGCAAGACTGGCAGCAAATCCTTTTAGCTTTTCAGCGTGGTCGAGAGTCGTTAGATCCCCGGTTATTGTGGCCAGATGACCGGAATGCGAAATCGTACGAGAGAAGAGTTCCGCGGCGATCGCACCGCTTACGTTTGCATCTACAGTTACGGCCGATAGTCTACCGGTGCGGGGTGCGTCACTGGCAACGCAGACTACCGTAATCCCGTGCTGGACAAGTTGATTGATGGTTGGGCCAATGCGATCGGGATTTCCTGGTGCAATGAGGATTCCATCGAAATGTTCATTGCGATCCGCCTCAATTAGCTCGAGGTCACCTTTGCCGAGTCTGGGGAAGTTTCGGAATACGAGCTCAACATTGACGCCCACGAACGCGGAAGACGCTGCGGTGACACCGGCACGCAACAGATCAAAAAACGAAGCTATCTCTGTTGGAAAGTACACCCCAATTCGGATGCGACGGTTGAGCTTGAGAGAGCGTGCTGCGAAGTTGGGTCGATAACCAAGTTCCTTGGCCTTTTTCAGTACACGTGCCCGAGTCGAGGGGCTCACATCCGACCGTCCGTGGAGAGCCCGATCTACCGTGCCGATTGAGACGTCAAGCGCCTTCGCAATGTCTTTGATGTTTACCGGCTTCATATTCGGAACTTTTTGGACAGTCATAAAGATACCCTACTCGACGACTCAACCAAGAGACAGACGAGCCTTGTACATAAACTTCGTGCTGGCCGGTAATGCAAGCAGCCAAGTACAAGCCTTCAAGTGTTGCCACCATTGCTTGCGGTGCTTTTGATTGCTGCAACTTCTATTCAGGAAGCGAGCTGAGGCCTTAAAGCAGGCGATCACCTGCGGCAGTCATAGAGTAGCCGGTGCAAACTTCGACTTCGCGACGGAAGGATGCGCGGCCAAGGGTCTGCAGCAGAAGCTGAATGGAGGGGTCTTGCAGCAGAGCGCGGCGTAGGACGAGTTGGTAGGGTTTGCGTGCGAGTGGAACGAAACTGAGGGCGAGGGCCTGGGCAACAGCACTGGTGCTTATGCAGCAGTCGGCCTGTCCGCTGCGCACAAGGCGCGCGGCCTGGAGATGGCCGGAGGCGACCTGTTTGTAGCCGTTGATGCGCGATTGTGCGATGTGCTCGCTGCGGAGGAGGTCATCGAGCAGGTGGCGGCAGCCGGCGCCGGGCTCTCTGTTCACGAAACGAACACCCGCGCGCGCCAGATCTGCGACGTCGAAGATTCGTTTGGGATTGCCGTTGGCGACGATGAAGCCTTCCTCCCAATCCGCGTATGCGATGACGGCAATGCTGTTGCGAGGGAAGTCCTTCGTGATGGGCGCGAGTTCGGTGTGACCTTCACTGCCTCGCACAAGGTGAGTTCCAGCGACGTGGGCAAAACCTGCGCGCAGTATTTCAAGCGCGCGTGTGCTGTTTTCATACGCGACGATGAGTTCGCAGCCTTGCGCCTGAAGAGCCTGCACGAGGAAAGAGACGCTGGGGTCGCAGCCTGCGAGCAGGATGCGCGCCGAGTTACGCCACTTGTCTCCGAGAATGCGAACGCGAGCGTTTGGGGTTGATTTGGTTTTGGCGAGAGGGGCGAGGAGCACGGCATCGGCTGGTGCGATGCCCCAACTTGTTTCGTCGGGTACAACGGCAACGATGTGCGTACCAACGGAACAGAGGCGAAGCGGCTGACCAGGCTTGAGGCCGGAGACTTCACCGAGAAAGGTGACCTCTGTAATTTCTCCGTCAAAGTTTTGCGCGGGAGTAAATTCAAAAAGCTGCTCGACGGTGGTGTCCAGAATGCGTGCTAGTTGCAGGCTGACGAGCGTATTGGGAACATAAGCACCAGATTCGATGGCATAAATGGTTTGGCGACTGACTCCGACCTGCGTGGCGAGTTGAGCAGCTCCGATGCCCTTACGTTTGCGCGCTTCAGCAAGATGGTTCTGAACCTGGTGTGAATCTGGCATGATTGCGAACCCTAGAAGAATTGTATGGTATACGCGACAAAGCTGCCCAAGAGAGAAATGCGGAGAGTGCACAAAATATTGATAAATAGCGGCGAAGTTTCGATTTTTGCAGGGATGGAAAGAGCTCGGCTGGCCAATTGAAGTGGCCTATGGACGTGTATACACTACGAAACAAGTAGTCCTGGTTTGACCATCTCCAGTTGTACGGCCAGAAAAATGTTACGCGTGGCCAGGGCTGTTGCCACTTTTCCCTCCCCCGGAGTCCCATTCCAATGAATCGAGGTGGCTGTGTCCGTTTCCTGCTCCTCCTGTTGTTTGCAGGAGTGGCTACACTTCAAGGGTTAGCGCAGGCCGGAAGTGGCGAATTGACAGGTGTGGTGACGGACGGCACCGGCGCGGCGATTGTGCAGGCACGTGTGACTGCGACGGACGTGGCGACGGGATTGAGCATTTCTGCGAAGACAACCGGGACGGGTGACTACTCCTTTCTTTATCTGAAGCCAGGTCGTTACACGGTGCGCGTGGAGGCGGTTGGATTTTCGCTCACTACCGACAGGGAAGTGGAGGTGGAGACGGGGCGGCGCGTGCGGCTTGATTTGAAGCTTCGCGTGGGCAATAACGCTGAAACGGTTCTGGTGAGTGCGGAGGGTGCGCATCTACAGTCGGCGAGCAGCGACGTAGAGACGACGATCCACGGAAGGCAGATTCCGGCGATGCCGCTGAACGGCAGAAACTTTGTGCAGCTGACGACGTTTGCGCCGGGCGTAGCGCTGCCCGAGGGGACGGAGTTGCCCCGCATCAATGGCGGTCGGCCCCGAACCAATGAGTATCTGTTTGATGGCATTTCTGCCTTGCAACCAGAGCCGGGGCAAGTGGCGTTCTTTCCGATTGTGGACGACATTCAGGAGTTCAGCATTGAGACGAACAATGTGCCGGCGGAGTTTGGGCGCTTTAACGGCGGCGTGGTTAACCTTACGACAAAGAGCGGTACGAACCAGTTTCACGGGAGCCTTTACGACTTTGTGCGCAATGAGGACTTAAACGCGCGCAATTACTTTACGCCGACGACGAGCCGGAAGCCGAAGTTCCGTCGCAACCAGTACGGCGGAACAATTGGTGGCCCCGTGTGGCCGCGGCATTTGTTTTTCTTCGGAGATTTTCAGGGCCAGCGGCAGGATGTGGGTGTGGTGCGTACGTCAACTGTGCCGACGGTGGCCGAACGCAACGGAATCTTCACCGGGGTGTCGCATATCTACGATCCCGCATCTACGACATATGTGAATGGCGCGTACGTGCGGACGGAGTTTCCAGACGATGTGATCAATACGGCATTTGATCCTGTGGCCGTGGAGTTGCTGAATCGGTATCCGATGCCGACGCGGGCGGGTGCTGCGAACAACTACACGCGAGTAGCGGATGATCTGGATCATCAGAGCCAGTTCGACGTGCGTGTGGATGGGAAGGTTGGGCAGAGCGATCTTGGGTTTGTGCGGTATTCGTACTTCAACGATGTAGATCAGCCTGCAACGCCCTTCGCGGATGGAAGCGGTGCGATCAGCGGAAATGTGCTTGGAACGAACAATGTGACGGGACTTGCGAATGTGCTGGGCCAGCAGGTAGTTGCGAACGAGACGCACATCTTCAACGGGCGGATGGTGAACGATCTGCGTATGGGATATACGCGGCGGTCGAACAATCTGAAAGGTATTGCACTGGATGGAACACCTTCTTCGGTGTTGGGCATTCCCGGGATTCCGACGAACGCCGCATTCAACAACGCGTTGCCATTGTTTACGGTGAGCGGGTTCCAGCAGATTGGCAAATCGAGTGGGACGTTTTCCAATTACGAGACGGCGGTGACGCAGCTGGTGGATATTTTCTCGCTGACGGCTGGATCGCACACAGTGAAGGTTGGCGGGGACCTGCGCTGGTATCAGTTGAATGCGATTGCGCCGGGAGATCCGACGGGCGCGTTTGCGTTTACAACGACTGGGACAAACCAGCAGGGTATTACCGACAGTGGTAATCCATTCGCGAGTTTTCTGCTGGGGCAGGTGGATAATTTCCAGATTGATTTGCAGCAGAATGTGATGCGGCCCCGCGCGCAAACTGAGGAATTTTTCGCGCAGGATGACTGGAAGTTGACGCGCGCACTGACGTTGAATCTGGGTGCGCGATGGACACTGAACAGACCGTCTACCGAGGTGAACAACCAGGGAGCTGTGTTTAATTTGAGCACGCAGCAGTTGCAGTATCTGGGAAGGAATGGATTCCCGAGGAGCGCGCGCGAGCTGCACTGGGACAATTTGGCTCCGCGCGTGGGCTTTGCGTATCTGGTGAATCCAAAGACGGTGGTGCGGAGTGGGTTTGGCATTGTCTTCTTTGACCAGTCGGGAATTACGACGCCGTTTACGAATCCTCAGTTCCCGTTTATTCAGAATGTGGCGCAGAAGACGCAGGACACAATTAATGCCGCATTTGCCTTGAGCCATGGTCCGACGGTTGCGGCGATTCCGCTGACACCAGATGCGGGGCTGGGGCAAAGCGTTTATACGGCGGACCGCAAGCTTGGTTCTGGCTATGTGCAGCAATGGAATCTGGGTGTAGAGAGGGAACTTTCGCAACGGCTCTATTTTGAATTGGGGTATGTGGGTTCGCATGTGGTGCATGTGGGGATGCCGGATACGAATCTGAATCAGCTGACGGCGACGCAGCTAAGTGAGGGCGCATCGCTTCTGCAGAAGATTCCGAATCCCTACTACGGTGAGCTGCCTGCGTCGTCGTCGATTGGTGGAAAGACGATAACAGTGGCGCAGTCGATCAAGCCGTATCCGCGATTTTTGAATGTAGCGTCGTACCGTAAGAACACCGGCGAGACGAATTACAACGCGTTTGAAGCGAAGGTGGAGGAGCGCGGATGGAATGGTTTGTCATTCCTGGTGAGCTATACGCATTCCAAACTGATTGACGATGCCTCGGCAGTGTTTTCTACGACAGTGCTGTCGTCGCCGAACTCAAGCAGCCTGATTGCGGCGGATACTTACAGGCCGTGGCTGGAAAGGGACTCCTCGACGGGTGATATGCCGAATGTGCTGACGGCGACGGGGACGTATGAACTGCCGGCGGGCAGAGGGCACCGATTTGCATCGACAGGCATAGCGTGTATGTTGCTGGGTGGATGGGAGCTGAACGGAATTGTGCTGTTGCAGTCTGGCCGTCCGGTAACGGTGACGCAGGCAACGAATAACAACAGTTTTGCCGGGTTCGTACTGCAGCGGCCGAATATTGTGGGCAAGGTGACTTTACCTGCGGGACAGAGAAAACCCTCAGAGTATTTCAACACTGCGGCGTTTGCGACGGCTCCGCAGTTCACGCTGGGGAATGCCTCGCGGAATCCAGTGAGGGGGCCCGCGTATCGCGATGGCGACGTGGCGCTGGTGAAGCACACGCATCTGTGGGAGCGTGCGGAGCTTGAGTTGCGTGGGGAAGTGTTCAACGTGACGAATACGCCGGCATTTGCGCAGCCAAACGGGAGCTTTGGGTCTGCGTCGTTCGGAAGCATTTCAGCGACGGCTACGGATCCACGCGTGATTCAACTGGGAGCGCGGATCAGCTACTAATACGGTGAGCGACATCTGATTCGCGCGTACTTCATACAACTGCACACGGTTCTCGACGCGTCTACATGGAAGGGGTGTGGTCGTGGAACCTGCGGCAAGCCTCGGCGTTTAAGATTTCAGACGAGAGGTTGTGCCGATGAATCCGTTTTTATTGAACCGACGCAAATTTGTTGCTACCGCCGCGATGGCTGCTGCAGCCACGAGCCTGCGTGCGCAGGCGATCCCAGTAAAGCAGGCAACTCTTACAATTCCGGCGACGGCAGATGGACCTCATATGCCGTCAGATTTTATTGGGCTTTCGTATGAAGTGCGTCAACTGACGGATGTGGACTTCTTCTCACCGAAGAACGAAGGATTGATTCGCTCCTTTCGAGAGCTTGCACGCAATGGCGTTTTGAGGCTTGGCGGTAATACGAGCGAGTTTGCGTACTGGAAGCCAACGCCGGAGTCGCCTGAGCCGGAGCACTCGGCGGTACGTGAGGTGGTGGGCGAGCCGAAGGCCAGCTATTATCCGGTGACGGCGAAGGCGGTGCGCAATCTTGCGGAGTTTTTGAAGGCGACTGGTTGGACATGCCTGTACGGAATTGGCATGGGGACGAACACGCCAGCGCGCGCTGCTGAAGAGGCCACTTTTGTGGCGAGGACTCTGGGAGACCGTCTGCAATATTTCCAGATTGGCAACGAGGTGGATCTGTTCAACCGGCATTTGCGTGACCCGAAGACCTGGTCAGCGAAGACGTATCTGGATGAGTGGCTGGCATTGGCGCGCGCGATTACGGCGGCTGTGCCTGAAGCGCGGTTTGGCATGCCGGATGTTGCGTCAGATGTGAACTGGTTGACGGAGATTGCCGCGCAATGGCCAGCGGTTCAAAATCCGCCGCATGTGACGACGCTGACGCATCACTACTACTTCGGCGGGCCCGCGACGAATCCAGCGGTGAACATTCCCAACCTGATGAAGCCGGCGACGATGGCGAAGGTGCAGAAGACTGCGGACCTGGCGACGGCGGCCGCGGGGAAGATGGATGCGCGCGTGAGGATGACGGAAGGAAATACGTGCTATCGCGGCGGCAAGCCGGGTGTGTCTGATGTGTTTGCAGCGGCGTTGTGGTCCGCAGACTACTCACTGCTGCTGGCGAGCAACAATTATTCAGGTGTGAATCTGCATGGCGGAACGGGCAAGTCGGTCGCTGTTTCTGTGGGTGGTTCGCTGCCCGGAGATGCGTTACTGGCAGAGCAGGGCGCAACGCCTGCGGAGATCGCCAGTCATCCGCATCCTTTCTACACGCCGATTGCGACCTTCGATGGACGGTATGAGTTGGAGCCGGTTGCGCGGGGATTGCAGTTTGCAGGTGCGATGAGTGGGGGGCGGCTCTTTAAGGATGACTTTACGGGGCAGTTGCAAGCGCGTGGCGTGAATGCGACGGGATATGCGGCAGTGATGCCGGATGGCGCGCGGGTTGTGGTGATACTGAACAAAGATCTGAACGAAGATGCGGATGTGATTCTGGATTTTGGCAAGGGTGCAAACCGCAAGGTGATTGTGGAGACGATGCAGGCACCGGCGGTTGACAGCCGCGATGCCAAGATTTCGGAGCAGGCACACGGAAAACTTGGTGAAGACGGGCGGTTCCGTATTTCAGCGCCGCATGCGTCAGGAGTTCGCGTGACTGTTGGCTGAGAAGGATGGCACTTTTTGTGCCCGGCGAGCATCCAAGGGTTTGACGAGACTGATTCAGTTATTCAACGAGTGTTGACCTTGCCGGACGCGGCACAGATCCAAACAAGAGATAAAAGCACTGGAGGAGAAGCATGGCAGCGGAGACGAACGCCGGTAAGCGGTTGAAATCACTGACGGGCATGGACGCGTGGAAGGCGCTGAAAGTGCATGCAAAGGCGATGAGCGATGTGCATTTACGCACGCTGTTTGCCGAGGATGCGAAGCGCGGCGAACGCATGACGGTGGAGGCGGAGGGAATTTTTCTCGACTACTCAAAGAACCGAGTTACCGATGAAACGCTAAAGCTGTTGCTGGATTTGGCGGAGGAGTCCGGGTTGCGCAGGCGCATTGACGCGATGTTCAGCGGCGAGAAGATCAACATTACGGAGAAGCGTGCCGTGTTGCATACGGCGCTGCGTGCGCCGAAGGGCACGACGATCATGGTGGACCGCAAGAATGTGGTGCCGGGCGTGCATGAAGTGCTGGAAAAGATGGCGGCCTTCGCCGAGCGCGTGCGCAACGGCGCGTGGGTGGGTTTCACAGGCAAGCCGATCAAGAATGTGGTGAATATTGGCATTGGCGGCTCAGACCTTGGACCGGTGATGGCCTATGAAGCGCTGAAGCATTACAGCAAACGGGATATGGTGTTCCGGTTTGTATCGAATGTGGACGACACGGACTTTGCCGAGGCAGTGCATGACCTGGATGCGGAGGAGACGCTGTTCATTGTTTCGTCTAAGACGTTTACGACGCTGGAGACGATGACCAATGCGCATACTGCGCGCGCTTGGATGCTGGAAAAGCTGGGAGGGCACGAGTCGGGAATTGCGAAGCACTTTGTGGCGGTGTCAACGAACGCGGCGGAAGTTGAGAAGTTTGGCATCGATACGGCGAACATGTTCGGCTTCTGGGACTGGGTAGGCGGTCGCTATTCGATGGATTCGGCGATTGGGTTGTCCACGATGCTTGCGATTGGGCCGGATAATTTCCGCGCGATGCTGGCGGGATTCCATGCGATGGATGAGCACTTCAGGACTGCGCCTTTCGAGAAGAACCTGCCTGTGCTTATGGGGTTGCTTTCCGTCTGGTACACGGACTTCTTCGATGCGCAGACGGTTGCAGTGCTGCCGTATGAGCAGTACTTGAAGCCCTTTCCTGCGTACTTGCAGCAATTGACGATGGAAAGCAACGGCAAGCATGTGACGCTGCGCGGCAAGCAGGTGAACTATTCCACCGGGCCTATTTATTGGGGAGAGCCGGGAACGAACGGGCAGCACTCGTTCTACCAGTTGATTCACCAGGGAACGCGGCTGATTCCGTGCGATTTTATTGCGTTCTACCACACGTTGAATAAGCTGGGCAGGCATCATGACATGCTGATTGCCAACGTGTTTGCTCAGACTGAGGCACTGGCTTTTGGTAAGACAGAAGAGCAGGTGAAGGCGGAGGGAACGCCGGACTGGCTTGTGCCGCATCGGGTGTTTGAGGGCAACCGGCCGTCGAACACGATTCTTGCCGAAAAACTGACGCCGAAAGTGCTGGGCGAACTTGTGGCTCTGTATGAGCACCTGGTGTTTGTGCAGGGAACGATCTGGCAGGTGAACTCGTTTGACCAGTGGGGCGTGGAACTGGGCAAGGCGCTGGCACAAAAAATTATTCCCGAGTTGGAGAGTGCCGGAGACCCTGAGCTGAAGCATGACAGCTCAACGAATCATTTGATCCGGTTGTATCGCGAGCACAAGGGCTAGAAGATTAAGCGAGCAAAAAGTGACGGCGCGCCAGGATGCGCGCCGTTTCCTTTTGAGGAATGATCGTCAGGATTCTTTGACCTTGATGACGAAGTAGGTAAGAGTGCCGCCTTTGGGCAGTACGAGCCAATGAGGCGTACCTGCGGGAATGTGCACGATGTCACCAACGTGGAGCGGCTTCTGGTTTGCGTTTTCAAGAGAAGTGCCGACGAGTTCACCGGGGGCTTTGGCTTTTTGATTGACGATGGCGCCGCCGGTGTAAAGCGTGGCGCTGCCTTGTTCAATGATGAAGACGTCGGCGAAGTGTGCGTGCAGTTCCGCCCCGCCGGTTTTGCTGCGAAACGCGAGCATGGTGAAGTGCTGCGGATAGGTGGTGAGCTTGATGCTGGCGGCACCATCGCTGGTTCTGGCTTTGGCCACGAGCTCCTGCGATTGTGTGATGAGACCGGCGTGCGTCCAGACATCAGGAGCTGCAGGCGTGCTGGATTGTGCATGCAGTTGAAGGCACGCGGCGAGAGCGCATGCAGTGAGGACGGAACAGAGGCGAAACAACTTCATGAGTGTGCTCCTTGGTGCGCAGTGTGAGCGTGCGGTTGCGCCGTGATTGCGTGGTTGTGGAGTAGCGAAACTTGAGTGCCTGCGAGGAGGAATGCGCCGACGCCGAAGACATAACTTGCGCTGGGTGTATAGGCGCCAGGCGCGGCGCCGATGGGTTGGATGCAGCCGAGGCGGCCATCCTTATAGATATGGCTAACGAGACCCTGCCAGCCGTGTTCGACAGGGGGTTGATAGGTGTGGTGATCGAGGATGCCGTGGTTGACTCCCCATGCGAGTGCGTAGACGAAGAAGGCCGAGCCGGAGACTTCAGGGTACGGGTAGTGTGCGGAGTCAAGCAGGCCGGGACGCCAGAGGCCATCATTACTTTGAATTGCACGAACCTTGGCGGCCATCTGACGGAATTTTTCAATATAGATGGGACGTCGCGGATCATTCTGCGGCAAGAAGGTAAGGACGCGGACGAGGCCACCCATGACCCAGCCGTTGCCGCGTGACCAGAAGACTTTCTGTCCGTTGGCTTCGCGCTTATCGAAGTAGCTTTTATCGCGGAAGAAGAGTTGTTCCTGGGGATCCCAGAGAAGGTTAGACGTGATATGCCACTCATGGTCCATGTAGTCGAGGTATTTGGGATCGTGTGTAACGGCAGAGAGCTGCGCCCAGACGGGCGGCGCCATGAAGAGAGCATCGCACCACCACCAGATGGGCTTTTCTGGGTCGTCGGGCGTCTTCATGACTTCGTCGAACTGCGTTTGGAGCGGAGCTATTTCAGCGCGATTGTGATCATGCTCGTAAAGCCAAAGATAGGATTGGCCGATGGCCTGGTCGTCTGCGTGGAGCTGACGCGGGCCGAGATGGAATTCGTAGTGATTGGCTACGCGAAGGACGTAGTTGGAGTAGCGCGGATCGTTAAGGGTGGCGGAAGCTTCCACCATGCCGAGGTACAGCGTGGCAAATGTCCAGTCTTCGCTGTTGAAGGAGCCAGTTCGCACAAGTTGCCAGTCTGCCACTTTACGCATGGCGGCTTTGACGGCGGTGGATTCCGTTGAGCCGGAGAGATGCGCGAGGGGGCCGGGATTTGTTGAAGCGTCACCGACGGAGGGTTCGCGTTCATTTGCGGTGAGTTGAGCATGTGCCGAGGGAAGAGCGTGCGATGCGGCGCACGCGGCGAGAGGAAGTGTGAAGAGAAAACTGCGACGCGAGATAGCGGGTAATTGGAGAGGATTTGAGGATGATGTCATTTGAGGGCCTTGAAAACTAAGAGCAACAGGATGCCTTGCTGGCCTCACGTATGGCAATGGGAAGATACCGGAGGCCGAGACGTAAAGATGAAGCGGATTATGGATGCAGCGCATTAGAATGCGGACGCGGATATGTGGAGTCTCGAAGATGATGCGAAGAAATTTAATGGTTGCTGCGACTGCACTTATGCTTTCAGCGTGCATGGCGTGGTCCCAGCCGGATGGGAAGGCGGCGACCTGGCCTGATGCGCTGACAATGGCGAATGGGGCGAGGGCGACGAGTGCGCAAGAGTTTGAAGCGGAGCGCAGGCCGGAGTTGCTGAACTTGTTTGCCGAGAATGTCTATGGAAAGTCACCGCAAGAAAAGCTGCCGATGAAGTCGACCGTGACTTCGGTCGATCGCGACGCGCTTGGCGGACTGGCGGTGCGGAAACAAGTTGAACTCTTATTTTCAGCGAATGGAATTACGCGCGCGCTGCATGTGCTGGAGTATCTGCCCGCGAAGGCGAACGGGCCAGCCCCCGTATTTGTTGGGTTGAACTTTGACGGCAACTGGACGGTGAGCAAGGATGCGGGGATTGCGCTGACGGACGAATGGACTGTGGATCCGGCATTAGCCAAGGTACGCCTGAGCACAGAGCTTAAGGGGCATTTTCGCCAGCGTGCGACAGAAAACGAGCGTGGCAAGAATGCGAGCAGGTGGCCGTTGGAGATGATTTTGCGCGCGGGCTTTGGCGTGGCCACGGTATATGCGGGCGACATTGAGCCTGACATGGTGACTGGAATTGGCTACGGCGTGCGGCCACTGTTCTTTAAGGGAGACCAGTATTTACCGGCAGCCGATGACTGGGGTGCGATTGGCGCGTGGGCATGGGGATTGAGCCGCGTTGCCGATTACCTTGAGACCGATCCAGCAGTGAATGCGAAAGAGATGATCGTGATTGGGCACTCGCGACTGGGCAAGACAGCTCTGTGGGCCGGCGCGCAGGACAAGCGTTTCGCGATGGTGATTTCGAATGAGTCGGGCAAGGGCGGGGCGAGTCTTTCACACCGAGGCGTGGAAGAGTCGATCGCGCATTTGAATATCGCGTTTCCGTACTGGTTCAGCGCGAACTATCACCACTACACGGGGCGGCAAGAAAAGTTGCCAGTGGATGGGCATCTGCTTCTTGCTCTGATTGCACCACGTCCGCTGTTTGTGGGCAGTGCGCAGGAAGATCCGTATTCGGATCCGCATGGGGAGTATCTGTCGACTGCGGCGGCGAGCGAGGTTTACGCGCTGTATGGCGAGAAAGGGCCCAGCTTTGACGATCAAGTAGAGCTGGACAAGCCGGTGGGCAACGAATTGCGGTATTACATGCGTCCCGGAGGGCACGACATGAAGGCTGAGGACTGGAAGCAGTACATTGCCTGGGCGGAGGAAATGCTGAAGAAGAAGTAATTGATGCTGAGGAAGTGCCCCAGCATCAATTCAGGAACTAAGGCGGCTCTGATGCGCCCAGAGGCCGAGGCCGGGATTGGAGATGAAGTAGACTTCTTCACCGCCGACTTTATTCAATCCGTGATAAAGGAAGTCAGGGTTATAGCGCTGGGACATTTCGTTGTAATTGCCGTACTGGTAGCCGACGCCTTCGATTTCTTCCTTTGACATTCGGCCGGGGCACCAGGTGATAGTGAAGCGGCCTTCAGAAGAAGCGTGGATGAGATGCGCGGCGGCGCTCAGCTCCGCGGCGAGTTCAGGATTGGCGTTAACGGCGGCCAGGGTTGCGGGAGTGCCGCGATAGCCGAAGCGGCGGATCAGTGCGTCGATGGTCTTGTCTTCGCCGAATTCTCGAACGGCGGGCGCGAGAATGATGAGCTCTGCGCCGTCTGCAAGCGCCATACGGGTGCGGTAAACAGCTTTGTTACCGAGCCAGGTGGAGTGGAACTCATGCGGGTCTAGGTAGACGACGACCTTGCGGAGCGGTTCCTGAACAAGTTCGAAATTCACTTTGAGGCTGAGATCGGCGGCGCGATGGAAGCATTCTGCGTCGTCGCCGATGAAGAGGCCGCGCACGGCGAGAGTGCCATCTTCTTCGCGGCCGACGACGGTGAGCACGTAAACGATAGGTATGTCATTGAGGAATTTGTCAGCCGCGTAATTGAGCACGGCGCGCACAGGATTTTCTGCGCGGCCCATGATGCGCTCGAGCCCGTAGACTGCACCGAGATAGTGACTGCGGCTGATGCTATGGGGGCCTCCGGTGCCGATGAGGATGTTCTTGGTGTAGTTGGCCATGCCGATGACTTCATGCGGGACGACCTGGCCGATGGAGAGGATGAGGTCGAAGCCTCCGTGTGCGATGAGCTTGTTGACCTGCGCGGGCCATGCGTAGTCTAGCTTGCCTTCGGACTGCTGATGAATGAAGTCAGCCGGGACTTCGCCAAGCGTGACTACATCGTTGCGCCAATCGTGTACATGGAAGAGCGAGTGAGGTATGCCGGGGAACATGCGCGTGAGCTGTGCTGCGTCCATTGCACTGTGAGTTCCGAGAGCGGGCAGTACGGCGCCGAGGCTTGGGCCGTAATACTGGTAGGCGAAGGTGGTGAGGTCACCGGCGCGCGAATGGAGACGGGTCTGGTCAGGCGGAACGGCAAGAACTTTCTGGCGAGTTCCCAACTGAGAAAGCGCCTGAGAAAGCAGATGCTGCAGTTGTGCCGCAGAGAGTGCGGTTTCGGGCGATCCAACAGAACAGTAGAGGCTCATGCTTCTATCTCCGCCTTCTTAAGGCCAGGAGCAAGCAGGGTGATCATAACCCATGCAACGAGATAAACGCTGGCTGCCACAAAGAACAGCGGCGCGTAGGTGTGCAGATACTGGAGAATGAAGCCCGCCGCAGAAGCGATGACCACTCCACCAGCCGCTCCTGCAGTGCCGCCGATTCCGGTAACGGAGGCGACTTCACTGCGCGGGAACATATCGGAAACGGTTGTAAAGAGGTTGGCGGACCAGCCCTGATGCGCGGCTGTAGCCAGGCTCAAGAGGCCGACGCAGGCCCACTCGTTCTGCAAGTAAGCAACCAGAAAGATAGGGACGACAGCGCAGGCGCAAACCAGCATAGCGGACTTGCGCGCGCGCGTTACGGACATGCCGGCTTTGCGAAAGGGCGTGGGAAGCCATCCGCCGAAGATGCTGCCAACAGTGGCGGCGGTGTACACGATGATGAGCGGCGTGCCAAGCGTGGAGAGCGTGAGGTGGAACTTCGTGGTGAAGTAGGATGGCAGCCAGAAAAGGTAGAACCACCAGATGGGATCTGTGAGGAACTTGCCAATCACGAATGCCCAAGCCTGCCGAAAGGCGAAAAGCTTGAACCAGGAAGTGGCAGGGGTCGGGGCTTCGACGATACCTTCGGTGATGTAAGCGCGCTCAGATGGAGTGAGCCGGGAATGTTCAGAGGGCTTGCGGAAGTAACTGAACCAGACCACAATCCACGTTGCGCTGAAGATGCCTGTGATGAGGAATGCGGAATGCCAGCCGTAATGCTCGGCTACCCAGGGCACAGCGAGAGGCGCGAGTATGGCGCCGAGGTTTGTGCCTGAATTGAAGATTCCCGTAGCAAGCGAACGTTCTTTTTGCGGAAACCACTCGGAGATAGTCTTGATTGCCACTGGGAAGTTGCCCGACTCGCCAAGGCCGAGACTAAAGCGGGCAATGCCGAATTCCAGCACTGTGTTGGCGAGTGCGTGGCCCATGGCAGAGAGGCTCCAAATGGCCATGACGACCATGTAGCCGATTCGCGTTCCGACGCGGTCAATGAAACGGCCCATGAAGAGCATGCCCAGCGCGTAGGCTGCCTGGAACGCGTCCACAACGTAGGCATATCCCAGTTCAGACATACCGATGCTGTGCTGAATCGATGGCTTGAGCAGACCGATTACCATGCGATCCATGTAATTGAGCGTGGTGGCGGCGAAGAGCAGTGCGCAGATAGTCCAGCGCATATTGCCGCCCGGACCGCTGGATTCAATATCTGTTTCGCTGGTCTGTTCAGGTTGCATCTTGTTCGCATTCTCCGATCGCGTTACAGCTTATATGCTCGACGCACCAATCCGCACGTCAGATCGCTAACGATCTCGAAGGCTTCGTCGTGCTCGAGCCGATGTTCGGCGACGAGGCGCGCAAGGAAGGCGCAATCGATGCGGCGTGCAACGTCATGCCGGGCTGGAATGGAAAGAAATGCGCGTGTGTCGTCATTGAAGCCGACCGTGTTGTAGAAGCCAGCGGTTTCCGTGGCCTGCTCGCGGAAGCGCATCATGCCCTCGGGACTGTCATGGAACCACCACGGGGGGCCGAGACGCAGGCAGGGATAGTGACCGGCGAGCGGCGCGAGTTCACGGGAGTAGGTGGTCTCATCGAGCGTGAAGAGGATGATGGTGAGCGAGGTCTCGTTGCCGAAGAGGTCAAGCATGGGCTTGAGCGCGTGGACGTAGTCGGTTTGCTGTGGGATGTCCGCGCCGGTGTCGCGGCCGAACTTCTCATGGATTTGCTTATTATGGTTGCGGAAGCTGCCCGGGTGAATCTGCATGACAAGGCCATCGTCAAGGCTCATGCGGGCCATTTCCGTAAGCATTTGGGCGCGGAACAACTCGCGTTCTGCTGCTGTGCCGCCTCCGGTACGGACCTTGGAGAAGAGCTGCTCTGCCTCCGCGTGTGAGAGATTAGCGGTTTGTGCTGTGGGATGTCCGTGATCCGTTGCGGTTGCCCCCAAATCTTTGAAGAACGAGCGGCGCTGGCGGAGAGCTTTCAGATAACCGGACCAGGAGGCAGTATCGTGGCTGGTCATTTGACCGAGCGCGGCAATTCGCTCGACAAAGCCAGGAAAATCGGGGTCGACGACTGAATCCGGGCGGAAAGTGGGGACGATGCGGCCCTTCCAACCGGAGGCGCGAATTGCCTGGTGATCGCTGAGTGTATCGAGCGGTGAATCGGTGGTGGCGAGGACGTGGATTTTGAAGCGGTCAAAGAGAGCGCGGGGAAGAAATTCAGGCCTGAGAAGTTTTGCAGAAATTGTGTCGAAGTAGTGGTCGGCTGTTTTTGCGCTCAGCCGTTCGGTGAGTCCGAAGAGCTCCTGAAAAGCAAAGTCGAGCCACATGCGGGTGGGCGTGCCGCGAAACAGATAGTAATGGCTGGCAAAGATGCGCCACACCTTGCGCGGGTCTTCAATGTACCGCTGGCCGATTCCCAGATCGTCCATGGATACGCCCTGGCTGTACAGCATGCGGTAGACGTAATGGTCGGGCTGGACGAAGAGAGTGGCCGGGTCAGGGAAGGGTTCGTTGTCCGCGAACCATGCAGCCTGTGTGTGGCCGTGCGGGCTGATGATGGGCAAATCTTTGACCGAGGCGTAAAGCGACCGTGCTATCTGGCGCACGGCAGGTTCCGCCGGAAACAGGCGATCTTCATGCAGCAACATGTGAACAGTTCCCCCATTAACACGATAGCGCCTGCATTTGAGTGGCCGTAGGGATACGGTTGCGCAGGTACCTATAAGCGGTACACGTTGACCAGGGTTGAAGGGGAAGGGTTTCCAGCGTGGCGCACACTTAACTTATTGATTGCATCAGGTGGCAGAGGAGGGCTGAACACCTTGCGAGGACAGTGCGCGGCTGCGTATGGTGGAGATGGTCCCTACAAGGTGAAAGACGACTCTATGGACGTATTGAAGCGGCTATTTGAAGAGCATTTCAAAGTGCCGGCTGACTCCGTGCAACCGCTGCAGGGGGAGCTTGGAGGTTCAGGTCGCGCAATTCTGCGGCTGACTGGCGGCGGACATCGCGCAATTGGCGTTCAATATGGTGTGCGTGAAGAGAATGTTGCGTTCATCGAGTTCTCGCGGCACTTTCACAAGCTGGGTTTGCCGGTTCCAGAGATTTATTGCGAAGCGTTGGACAAGGGCGCGTACCTGGAGGAGGACCTGGGCGATACTACGCTTTTCGAGTTCCTGAGCAAGCATCGCAACGGAGACGCGATTGCCCTGGACGGATTAGAGGCGTATCGCAAGGTAATTGCCGTATTGCCGCGCTTTCAGGTGGAGGCGAACCGCAATCTGAATTACAAGGTTTGCTATCCGCGCGCGAGTTTCGATCGACAATCGATTGCGTGGGACCTGAATTATTTCAAGTATTATTTCTTGCGGCTCGCGGGTGTCAGTTTCAATGAGCAGGCGCTGGAGCACGACTTTACGCGGCTGACGAAGTTTTTGCTTTCTGCTCCGCACGACTACTTTCTTTATCGCGATTTTCAGTCACGCAACATCATGCTGCGCGATGGCGAGCCGTACTTCCTTGACTACCAGGGTGGCCGCAAGGGAGCGCTGCAATACGATATTGCGTCACTGCTGTTTGACGGCAAGGCGGACCTTCCTCCCAGCATGCGCGAGCAACTGCTGGAGCATTACCTGGATTGCCTTGCCGAGCACATTGATCTGGACCGCGCAGCATGGATGGAGCACTACTATGCGTATGTTTATGTGCGGATTATGCAAGCGCTGGGTGCGTATGGATTTCGCGGGTTTTATGAGCGCAAGGCGCATTTCCTGCAGAGTGTGCCTTTTGCACTGAAGAATTTGCGCTGGCTGGCGCATAACGTGGAACTGCCGGTGGCTCTGCCCGCGCTGATGCAAGCGTTTGAAGCAATGATTGCGTCCAAAAAGCTGGAAGCGATTTCAGTTCCTGCCGACGCTGGGTTGCGGGTTCGCGTCTTCAGCTTTTCCTTCCACGGAGATTTTCCGAAGGACGAGAGCGGGAATGGCGGCGGATTTGTCTTCGATGCGCGCGGCCTGCCGAACCCAGGCCGTGAGGAGCGCTTCAAAGTGCAGACGGGTAAGGATGCCGAGGTGATTGCTTATCTGAACGAGCAGAAAAGCGTGCAGCAATTTTTGGCGAGTGCGCAGGAGATGGTGGATGCAAGTGTGGCGGTGTACCAGGCGCGTGAGTTCAAGAATCTGATGGTGTCGTTTGGATGCACGGGTGGCCAGCATCGCTCGGTGTATCTGGCAGAGCAGATGGCACGGCATCTGCGCGCGACCAATGGTGTGGAAGTGACGGTGCGGCATCTCTCACTGGAGAAGATGGGCAAGTGAAGGCAATGGTACTTGCCGCCGGGCTGGGAACACGGCTGCGTCCACTGACGAATGACAGGCCAAAGGCACTTGTTGAGATTGCCGGAAAAACTTTACTGGAAATTACATTGGCGCGGCTGCGCGTGTTCGGCGTCCGGGACGTAATTGTGAATGTGCACCACTTTGCCGATGTGGTTGTGGACTATTTGCACGCGCACGATAACTTCGGGTTTCATATCGAGATTTCCCGCGAAGAGGAACTTCTGGATACAGGCGGCGGTCTGAAGAAGGCGGCGTGGTTCTTTACTGAAGGCGCAGATGCCGATGAGCCATTCCTTGTGCACAACGTGGATGTGGTGAGCGGGATTGACCTTGCGAAGATGGTGAGCTTTCACCTGGAGAACGACGCTCTGGCGACGCTGGCGGTGCAAAAGCGAGAAACGTCTCGCCTATTGCTCTTTGACGGAGAAGGAGTGCTGTGCGGGCGGCGCTCAGGCGCGCATGGCGCAATGGAGATGGTGCGGCGGGCAGAGGTGGCTGCCCCACTGGCGTTTGCGGGGATTCATGTCCTTTCGCCACGGATCTTTACTAAGTTGCATGAAGAAGGGGCATTCTCGATCATTCCGGCGTATCTGCGATTGGCGGCAGAGGGAGAAAGGATCTGCGCTTTTCGCGCGGACGAATATGCCTGGCGCGACGTGGGGAGGCCGGACAGCATTCGCGCAGCCGAACAGGAGATGCGTGATGGCGGGCACGGAGAGCAATGAGAGAAGTAGAATGAGGTGTCGCAGAATTTTGGAGTTTTACCGAGCAATGAATGAAGTGTTGAAGAGCAACGCGAAGGGACTGGCCGTTTGGTGCGGCGTGTTTGCACTTGTGCTGGCAGCGATTGCGGTGTGTGCGCCTGCACATGCCACACAGAACGGGCATGGCGCGCAAATTTACGGGAGCGTAAAGAGCAGCAAGGGAGATGCCGTTGCAGGAGCGATGGTGCGCCTGCAAGCCCGTGGCGCAGCGCAGGCGAGTGAGCACTCCACGGATGCACAAGGCAAGTATGCGTTTGCCAATGTGGAACCGGGAATCTATGTGGTATCTGCGGAGAAGGGCGGCCAGCACAGCAAGGCCGTTACGGTGACTCTGTCGGGCAAAAGTCCGCAACAGCGCGCGGACCTTGTGCTGGATGCAGAGACGAGTCTTTCGAGCGACTCGAAAGCGAACAGCGCACAGTCTATGGAGTTTAGCGATACGCCGCAGTTCAAGATTGCGGGCGTAACGGACTGGACGGCAGCAGGCGGGCACGGATCAGATGCAGTGTTGCGAGCGAGTGAGGCAATCACGCGGCAGGCATTGTCATACAAGCCAGAAGATAGGGCGCAGAGCGATGCTGCGGAAGAAGCAAGTTTGCGCGCGGCGGCGCGGAAGGCTCCCGATAATTTTGATGCGCAGCGGAAGTTGGGGCAGTTCTATTTGCGTTCAGCGCAATTTGCGCAGGCGGCGGATACGCTGAAGGCGGCTTATCGCATTCACCCTGAAGACAAGGAGAACGAGGCAGATCTTGCACGTGCCTGCCTTGGGGTTGGTGATGTAGATGAGGCGAGGACACACGCGAACCACCTAATGAGCGAAGGCAGCCAGGCAGATGCTCACAGAATAGAGGGAGAGATTGCAGAGCAACAGGGCGACCCGGTGCGCGCGGTTGCGGAGTTTCAAAAGGCAGTGGAACTGAAGCCCAGCGAAGAGAATTACTTTGCGTGGGGATCCGAGCTACTTGTGCATCGCGCAATATGGCAAGCGAAGAGCGTGTTTGAGCAGGCTACGGGATTATATCCACATTCTGCACGCTTGATGACAGCACTGGGCGCGACGTTGTTTGCGGGAGCGCTTTACGACGATGCAGCGTACAAGCTTTGCAGTGCTTCGGACATGAATCCCAATGATGTCGAGTCCTACGACCTTCTGGGGAAAATCGAGATTGCTTCACCGAATCCGTTGCCATGTGTGAGAACACGACTGGACAGGTATTTAAAAGTACGACCGCAGTCAGCGATGGCTAACTATTATGTTGCGATGGCGATCTGGAAGGCGGGCGGAGGGCAGGCGGCGAAGGAGCCGACTCTGGCTCAGGTACAAGCGCTGTTGGAGCATGCTTTATCGCTGGACGACAGTTGCGCGGAATGCTGGCTGCAGCTGGGCAATATTGCATCTGCGCGACATGACTATCCGACCGCGGTTGCGGATTACCAGAAGGCAATTTCGCGGGACGCAAAGATGAGTGATGCCCATTACCGCCTGGCGGTGGCCTATGACCGACTGGGGCGCAGAGACGATGCGCGGGCGCAATTCGCGCTGCATGATGAGCTGGCAAAGGAGTCGGCAGCCGAGGTGCAGCAGCAGCGTTTGCAGATTAAGCAATTTATTGTGGAACTGCCGAAGAACGGTGACCAGCAACCACGATAGGCCAGTACGCAGCCGAAAATAGCCCCGCTGACGTGAGGCTATTTTTTTGAGGACACTTCAGGAGCAACCTTGATAGGCGCGATGATTCCTTCGCCTTCTCGGATGGTTAGAATCTGATTTGCCTTGAGGTTAGTGAAGCGTTCGATCTTCTGCGTGGTTGGCCATTTGACTTCAATCGCATCCACTGTCTCAAGCTTGCCAATGCCAAAGTGCAGGCGCAGATCGTTCTGCGACATGACACTGCCGCCGCTTGCGACTTCATTGATTTGTGCGTGTTTGCCAGTGACGACGCGTACCCGCGCACCGATGGCGGTGCGATTGCATTTGGTCCCAATGAGCTTGATCTTGATCCAGTTTTGCCTGTTTCCGCCAACGTTGTGAAGCAACGAGGGCAGCTCATTCATGTTCATAATGAGCATGTCCATGCCGCCGTCGTTGTCGTAATCCCCAAAGGCCGCGCCGCGGCTGGAGTAGCGCGCCGTGATGCCGGGGCCCATGGAAGCGGAGACGTCTTCAAAGTGACCGTTGCCGAGGTTGTGATAGACGAGGCGCGGATTCTTGAACTGTTCGCCGAAATTGTACTTGTCGATTTCAGGGTATACATGGCCGTTGATTTGTACGATGTCAGGCCATCCATCGTTGTCGTAGTCGATGAAACCAGCGCCCCAGGCGACGTATTTGTTGTTGATGCCCACGCCGGCTGTAAATGAGAGGTCGCTGAATGTTCCGTCTCCGTTGTTGTGATAGAGGTTGCTGGTGTCATCCGCGAAATTGGTTTTGAAGATGTCGAGCCAGCCGTCGCAGTCGTAGTCAGCGACGGCGAGGCCCATGCCGGCCTGCTCATGTCCGTCGTCGTTGTAAGCGACGCCATCCATGACGGCCATATCCGTAAATGTGCCGTCGTGATTGTTCTTGAAGAAGATGCTCGGTTCGGAGTCGACGGCAACGTAGATGTCGGGCCATCCGTCGTTGTCAAAGTCATAAGCCACAGACGTAATGGAGTAACGCGGACCGGGCTTGAGAATGCCGGCTTTTTCAGAGACGTCAGTGAATGTTCCGTCTCCGTTGTTGTGATAGAGGATGTTAGTGTCACCGGGAAGGCCGCGCGGACCACACATGGTGGGGACGCCCTTCCATTGGCAGAACTGAACTTTGTTCAAGTCGATGGGAACGTCGGGGTCGAGCTTTACGAAGTTGCACACGAACAAGTCGAGATGGCCGTCGCGGTCGTAGTCAACGAAGGAACAGCCCGTTCCCCAGCGGCCGTGGGCCTGTTCGAGGCCGACCTTTTTCGTCACATCTGTGAACGTGCCGTTGCCATTGTTGTGAAAGAGAATGTTGCGGCCCCAGAAGGTGCAGAAAATGTCATCCCAGCCGTCGTTGTTGTAATCGCCCACGCACACGCCCGTTTGCCAACCGGTACGGCCGATGCCGGACTGCTCCGTCACATCTGTGAACGTGCCGTCTCGATTGTTTTTGTAGAGATGCGTAGTGGGAGCCTTGCCTGCGGGCCAGTGGGCGTCCAGGCGACTGCCGTTGGTGAGATAAATGTCGAGCCAGCCGTCGTTGTCGTAGTCAAAGAAGGCGATGCCACTTCCCTTGGTTTCGATGATGACGCGCTTGTGCTCAACACCGCCCCAGACATTAGGAATGGTGAGGCCGGCCTTCTCGGCTACATCAATGTATTGCACCGGCGACTCTTTGACTGGTTTTACACTGGCTGCAACTTGCGCATTTGCCGGCCATTTCCAGAGCGGCTGCGTGAGGGCGTCTAGCATTGTGCTGCTGAGGGCAAACAGAGAAGAGCCAAGAAAGTGACGACGACGAATAATCATACGAATGCCACAATTATAGAAATCCGCGACAACAATTGAAAGGCTGAAAGCGCTTTAGCAGGCCAAACTGTTTACAGGGTGCGGTCAGTCAGTGATATGGCGAACTGCAGGAACTGCGTCTTGTGCTGCAGTGGTTCAGTGTGATCCTGCCCAGCACTCGCCGCAGCGCGGTCAATCACCTGCGCGATGTGATCGATGTCCAGGCTGGCATGGGCGCTGCTCTGCTTGAACTCGTTGAGAATCTGCCGCGCCTTTTGAATACGACCTGTATCGAAGTAATAAAAACCGAGTGTGGAGTAGGTCGCAGACCATTGCGGAAGCAGGGCTATGGCGCGGTTTAAATTATCGATTGCAGCGTTGTCTTTATCTTCCAGCGCGTCAACAACGCCCATTCCCCAGATGAGAGTACCGGAGCCGGGAACGCGACTAAGACCTTTAGTCAGTGTGGCACGCGCGGATGGAATGTCGCCTGTGCGCAGATCAACAAACGCGAGTGAGAGATAAGGCTGTTCGCTATCCGGGTTCCGTGCAATTGAGTCTTCAAATAGCTTGCGAGCGGCCGAGGCATTGCCCAGATGTGCCTGAATGTCTCCGAGAAGATTGAGATAGGCGTTGTCTTCCTGCCCTGCGGTTGAAACCTTTTCCGCTGCGTCGAGTGCCTGCTTGTACGCGTGCTTATGAAAAAACGCATTGGCCAGATTGAAACGAATGTCGTCCGCATTGGGCGAAAGCGCGAGAGCCTTTTGAAACTGGGCAATGGCATCGTCATACAGACGGTAACGGGCGAGCAGAACTCCGGCACCGGTGAGCGTTGGCGCGTCCGAGGCTGCGGCCTGATCCAATTGCGCTACTGTGGACCGGGCGTTCTCAATGTCACCGGCTTTGAGATAACCCTCGGCCAACAGATAGAGGCTCTGTGGCTGCTCAGGGTGGCTTTTTGCCTGAGCTATCAGATCGGTGAGATCGAGTTCGTGCTTCTGTTGCGTGGAGAGTTGAGCACGATTGTCCAGGTAGTCAAAAAGATGCTGGAAAGGAAGGGGACCGCTCGATGCGGATTTGGCAAGGGATTTGAATCTTGCCAGGGCGCGGTCGGCATCTGCGGTTTTGTGCAAACTTCGCTGGACCATGGAGAGCTTGTAATAACCAGGCCCGGGATCTTTGCTTACCTTGATGAATTTCTCAAGGAGGGGTTCCGCCGCGGCAAAATTACGCGCGGCAATGTGCACATTGGCCAGTTCCAGGAGCGCATCCGCATAATCAGGATTGATTTGAAGCGCCTGCTTGAAATACCTGGTTGCGGTCGCGACGTCTCCCTGTCGTTCAGCGATGAAGCCGAGATTGAAGAGGCACACAGCGCTCCTGGGTTCGAGCGCAAGTCCGGCATCAAGATATTTCTTTGCCTCGTCAAAACGGCCAAGATTACGGTAGGTAAGTCCAAGAAATGCGTAGGAACGTGCGGACTTGTCGATGTCAAGCAGATGCTGGAATTCTGCGATGGCCTGATCAACTTTTCCGGCCATGTAATAACTCTGTCCAAGAGCGGCGACAAGATCGGCGCGGTCTGGCGCGATTTTCACACCTGATTCGAGCAGCGGAATCGCATCTTCGTAGTAATTCTGCGACATGCTGATCTGCGCCATGAGGAAGATGACATCTGTATTCTTGGGGGCGAGCTTATGCGCACGGACGAGCAGATCGAGCGCGTCCAAAGGCCGAGCTTGATCTGCATAGACTTGTGCCATCAAAACCATAGCGTCGACAGAATCAGGCTTGAGCTGCAGCGCACGATTGAGAGCAAGCCCGCTTTGCGCGAATTTGCCGTCACGCAGATAGCACTGCCCGAGGTTGTAGACAATTTCAAATGTGTCGGGTGAAAGCGTGTCCGCTCGTTCAAGCTCTGCCTCCGCGGTGGAGTACTCGCGCGCTGAAGCGAGAAGCAATCCGAGCGTGAAGTGAACCTGAAGGTTGTCCTTATTTGCGGCTGAGACTTCCCTGGCGACCCGGAGTGCGGGAGCATTTTGTTTGGCTTGAAGATAGGCGCGAATCAGATTGAATTGTGTGGTGAGGTTGGCAGGACGCACACGCAGAAAATGAGGAATGGCGCGCGCTGGCTCATTCCTTCCCATATAGACAAGTCCAAGGTTGAAGTTGGTTTCTGCATCCGTCGGCTTTACCCGAAGCGCCGTTTGAAACTGTTTTTCAGCCGCATCGGCATTGTGCTGCTGCATGTAAGCCATGCCGAGATTGTTGAGTGTTTTGACGGAATGCGGGGCGATGGCCAGCGCCTTCTGAAATGCATTTATGGCCGCGGCGGAGTTCTGACGGCTACCCTCAATCATGCCGACGAGGTTCCAGCCTTCAACACTTTTAGGGTTGTGTTCGATTGCCTTGTGGGCAATCTGTTCGGCCTGGTCGAGCTGGCCCTGTTGAATGAGCTGTTCAGCCTGGCGCAGCTCGGACGATGTTGCGGGCGCCTGCGCGAGTGCATGCGTGACTGGAAGAAAAATAGCGGTGCCACACAGAGCCGCATAGACAAAAACGACACGGGCGCGATGGAGAACGGTTTTCATTGGGACTTCGGTCATCGTATCTGATTGAGCGCCTGTGTGGCTGCTTGGCTTCCGGGGTGGATGCGCAAAAGATCTTCTAGGACGGCACGTGCCTGATTGGGATTGTTTTGCATCATAAAGATCCGCGCGAGGTTGATGTAGGAACCTTCGTAGTCTGGCGCAACGCGAATTGCGGTGCGAAATTGCTGCTCAGCTTGTACGAAGTTCTTTTGGCGAACGTAGAACACGCCAAGATTGTTGAGAGCTTCAGGATACGCCGGGCGGAGAGCAATGGCGGCACGCAAGAATTTTTCGGCAAGATCCTCGCGATTTTGCTGCGCGTAGAGCATGCCGATGCTGTAATTGGCTTCGGCATCGTCAGGTTGTATGGTGAGTGCCTTCCGCAGGCAGTTCTCAGCCAGGCTGTATTCGTGAGCCCTGCGGTAGAGATTGCCGAGATTTACAAGCGCAATGACAAATTTGGGACGCAGCTCCAAGGCCTTTTGAAAGTTCTTCAGCGCCTCCTGAAATTGACCCTGTTGCGCGGCGAGCATGCCCAGGTTGTTCCAGGCTTCCGGGTAGTCAGGTTTTGCCTTTACGGTTTGCTCAAGAAACTGCTGAGCTTGCACAAGCTGATTAGTGCGCAGATAAAGAGTGCCGAGGTTGTAATAGGCCTCTGCGTTGTCAGGCCGGTTAGCGATGACTTGCTTGAACGACGCCGCGGCCTGCTCCAGGTAGCCATGTTGATACATGGCTACGCCTAACGTGAAGACGTTGCGCTCAAACTCACCCTGCACAAGAGAGCCAGCAAAGGGCAATGCGCGCGCCTGGAATTGCCTGGTGGTGCGGGCAACCGATGTGGAGTCTGCGAGGAGATGATCGAACGGGAGCGCCCCCTGGTAGATGCGGACAATCTTCGAATCCGCATCCAACAGGAATGCAAGAGGAATAGGGAGATCACGTCGCCGATCAAAGAGATAACGATAGGTGAGGTTGTAGACTCCTGCGATTTCCGGTGTCGCGAAGAGAACGGGGAAGGGGAGTTGGCTTTCTTGCGCGTATGTATGCGCCTTGGCGGTGGAGTCTGTACCATCCAGGCAGATCGTCGCTGTTTGGAGCCCGCCCTTTGAGAGTACGGCGTGATGCCGGGCGAGTTCGCGCAAGGTCTCGATGCTTTGTGGCGCAGTTGTCGACCAGAACACAAGAAGGAGCGGCTTTCCTGCAAAAGAGGAAAGAGGAACGATGTTTCCCTCGCTATTTGGCAGGGAGAAGTCAGGCGCTGCCAATGGCTCAACGAGCCAGGTCGCGACATCGCTTGGAAGCTGTTCGGAGGGGAGTTCGTGGGCCGGAAGCAGGAACGTCGAAGGAGTCTTGAGGAAAGATATCACCTGCAACTCCGCCGATCCTTCAACAATCGAAATATGGTGATTTGCCGGCAGATTGTTGAAGGTTTGGACTTTTCCGCTCGGCCAGTGGATGGTGGCACTCACCTGCTGTGCATTACCAATACCGAAGAAGAGTCTCTTCGAGTGTTGCGAAAGGAAGCCGGAGCCAGCCTGGATGTACTTCGTTTGGTGGTTCGATCCCGAAGTAAGGGTGACTGCTGTCCCAATTGCGTCGCGATTGCTCTGCGTGCCGAGCAATGCGAGCGAGATGGAAGAACCAATAGTGGGGAGCCCATTCTTCAGGATGCGAAGCTGCGGTGCGTTTCGGCTCTTGAGAATAACTTCGAGTCGTCCATCATGGTCGATGTCCGCAAGGGCAAACGCGCGGCAATCCTCCATGCAGTCCAATCCGACCGCGCCGGAGGCTTCTGCGAAAGTGCCGTTCTGGCAGTTGGCGAAGAATACATTGCGTGCATATCCGTGCCAGGTATAGTCAGAGCGGACAAGTTCGTTAATCGCGCTCCAGCCACGCTCGTAGGCGGGTGTCGGCGTTGAGTCTTCGGGCGATTTGGCAACCACCTGCCGCCAGAAGAAACCGGCGAGATCTTCGCGGCTTAGGCTGGAAAGATAGCCGTTGGCAACGTAAAGGTCATCGCAGCCGTCGTGGTCAAAATCAAAGAAGTCCGACGACCAGGACCAGCGGCCCATTTCAACATCGGCAGAGTTGCCGACATTCTGAAATTTGCCGTTGCCGAGATTGCGGTAAAGCGCATTGCCGCGCGCGTGTCGAATGTACTTCTCGCGAATGGCAGAGGATGAATGCGGGTGAAACTGAGGCTGCTGCGAAATGCGCTGGCCTGCTGCTTCCCACATGGACGGCACATACACATCCATGCGCCCATCGTTGTCAAAGTCGTTCCATGTGCACCCCATACCCGCGCCGACGCCTTCTACGCCGGCTTGCGCGGAGATTACCTGGAAGGTTCCGTTGCCGTTGTTACGGAATAGCTGTGATGTACCGAAATCGTTCGCGATGAACAGGTCCGGCGGTCCCGGCGCGCCGGAGTTACCCCAGGCCGCGGCAAAGCTATAGCGGTTGTTGTCCGCAGAGATGCCAGAGGGTGAAGTGGCTTCAACAAAACGTCCGCCACCCATATTGCGGAAGAGCGAGTTGGGCGGGCCGTTGCGCGCATCGTAATAGGGAACGGGATAGTGGTATTGATCAAGGCCCAGGTAGTACTGGTACATGCAGAAGTAGATGTCGAGGCGGCCATCGTTGTCGTAGTCCCCTACGGCGGCATGCGTGAATGTGCCTTGCGGCTGCTGCGCGAATTGAAATGCGTCGCGCTTAAGCGCGAATGTGCCATCACCGCGATTTGAATAGAAGAGTGGTCCTGTTCCGCTGACGACGAGCAGATCCTGCAGACCGCGATTGTCGAAATCGGCAAAGATCGCACATGATGTGTTGTCCAGTACAGCGACTCCGGCCTTTTCCGTTACATCTTCAAAGGTGCCGTTGCCGCGATTGCGATAAAGACGATTGGGCAGGCCGGATGGCTGGCAGACGTAGATGTCATCGAAGCCGTCATTATCGAAGTCGCCGACTGCCACGCCGTTGTTTCCGTAGACGTCCACACCGATTGCGCCGTCAAGAACGGTACGCCAGTAGTCGGCTCCATGTGAGAGCTGTTGGTTGAATGAGGGCTCGGCTCCGAGGGCATGCGCAGTAACGTCAAAGAATCGGCCATTGGAAGTGCATTGCTTTTCACTTGCGGCAACCCATCGCAAAACCTTCCATGCATCGCCAGTGCTGCGGCGGCACTGCATGCGCCATGTGCCGACGCGCTCTTCATGAACATCGTTCATGCGACGAAGCACGAGATCATAACGGAGCGATATATCAACCTCGAGTGGAGCCTCCGATTTGATCTCGATAGAGAAGATTTCAAATTCCGCGGTGAGAACCTCTTCAGGAGCGCCAAGCCAATCGTGCAGTTGTTCGATAGCCTTTGTTACGCCAACGATCGAAGTGGATGCAAAGATGCGCTCATGAACGTTCACGCCAAAAGTAGAGCGCAGTTTTCGAGTGCCAGGATTGCTCAAGGCCGTGAGCGATACGCTCGGATCAAGGAAATCGCCGATTCTGTGAAAATTTGCCGGAGTTGCCTTAAGCTGTGCGGCCCATTCGGCGAGGATGCCTTCAAGCTCTACCGCGTATTTCTCGGTTACGAATTCGTCTGACCCGGGAGGGACAAGCTTAAAGATGTCACTGAACGGAGACTGATCGGGATAGTGCGGGGCGTAGCGAACAACATCAAACGAGCCATCCTGCTCGGCGTGAGAGCCTCTGCCTATATCGACAGGCCACAGAGACTCTCCAAAAAGAGGTGCAGTACGGAAAAGCAGGGTAGTCGCGGAAAGACTCTTAAGCAGGGATCTTCTAGTGAGGAGGCGGCTCGATTGCGAAAAACGAGAGGACATGCTTGAAGAAAATGGAGCCGTCAAGATGTCCGCATCATAGCATCGAGATTGCTTCTCTCACCAATCAGTTCACCACTGGCAGTATTCCAGCTGGTAGACGGGCACGTCATTTTGCCTGAATGCTCGGTGTGCTGAGCACTGGGATGAAGGGTAAAACACCGTAAACAGGCTCAGATTCAAGTGGTTATCCGGAGAGTATGCAAGTAGAAATCAGTGACAGGCACTGTTGTTTTGACCAAGTTTCTATTCGTAAGATATAGAAAAATATATAGATGAACACGAAGTGCATTTGGGCCTCTTCTATTTTCCCCTATTGCAATAGTTTCAATATTAAAAGGATGAGAAAAGTCTCCAACTTTTGATTGACAATCGTTGTGAGAATCCTCTAGGCTTCGTTGCGTTGCCATGAAACCGTTTACAAAACAGTTTCATGGAAACGCTTTCTCTCAGCCATGAGACACGAAATCAGGCCAAAGAGAGAAAGAAGATTCAGGGAGGATATTCGGATGGCCAGATTGCTGACAACTGCACGCCGGTTGAGCGTTGTAGTTAGCTCTGTGATCACGCTCACTTTGCTGCTTCTGCTGACGGGCACATGCTCGTATGCACAGGTGGACGAAGGTGCGATTACAGGGACCGTGACAGACACAACTGGAGCGGTTATTCCCAATGCTGATGTGACGCTGTTGAACACTGATCAGGGGATAACGCTGCAAACAAAGACGAGTGGAACCGGCCTGTACACTTTCTCGCCGGTGAGGATCGGGCACTATCAGATCACAGTTAAGGCGCAAGGTTTTGCGACCACCACGCAGAAGAATCTGACAGTGAACGTTGCCCAGGTGCTGCAGGTGCCAGTCAGCTTGAAGCTTGGCACAGCCAGCGAAACGGTTGAGGTAAGCACCGCTCCACCGCAATTGCAGACGCAGGAAGCCTCAGTTGGTCAGGTAATCGGCCAGCACGAAGTCAACGCGCTTCCATTGAATGGACGTAACTTTACCTTCCTGGCCCAACTTGGTGCCGGCGCTCAAACGCCGCAGGAGGACGGCCGTGGTAACGCGGCTTCGGGTGCATTTTCAGCAAACGGCCTGCGTCCTGCGCAGAACAACTATCTGCTTGACGGTATTGACAACAACTCCGCCGCCGTCGACTTCCTCAACGGCACCAACTACGTCATTCTTCCTCCTGTAGACGCAATTCAGGAATTCAAGGTACAGACAGCAGACTTCAGCGCAGAGCTGGGTCGTGCAGCCGGTGCCGTGTTGAACGCCACAATTAAGTCAGGTACCAACAGCATTCACGGTGCCGTATGGGAGTTCCTCCGCAACGACAAATTTGATGCGGCGGACTACTTTGAAAACAACGGCGGCATCAAGAAGGGCAAGTACCGCCAGAACCAGTTCGGCGCCTCTATTGGTGGTCCGATCATTCGCAACAAGGTCTTCTTCTTCGGTGACTACGAAGGATTCCGCCGCGTGCAGGGCACAGTGCAGAACCCCAACGTGCCGACCTTGAATGAGCGCCAGAGTAACTACCAGGATCTTTCAGATATTCTTGCTCTGAACTCTGGAACCCAGCAGGATGCCTTGGGCCGTACGCTTCCCAAGGGAACCGTGCTTGATCCCGCAACGACACGCTATGTTGCCCACGGTGCTGTTGATCCGGTATCCGGGTTAACGAATAATGATCCTGATGGCCAAGCTCACTACGTGCGCGATCCATTTGGAACCTGTGGTGCGAGCACAACAACATTCACTCAGGCAGCTTGCAATCTCAATCAGCTTCCAAATGCTCGCATTGATCAGAATGCAGTTGCTCTCCTGAACCTTTACCCGGCTCCAAACTCTGGCCTGCAGACGTATGCTGTAAGCCCGAGCCTCTTCGAGCATCGGAATCAGTTCGATATTCGCGGTGACGTGAACCCGAACGAAAAGAACCAGATCTTCGTTCGCTTCAGCTATGCTGACGATCCTCAATATATCCCCGGTCCTTTCGGCGGCGTCGCAGACGGTGGCGGATTTGCACAGGGCAATCAGAGCGCGAAGTCTGCGCAGGGTGTTGCAGGCTTCACGCATGTGTTCTCACCCAGCACGGTAAACCAGGCTCGTGTTGGTATTGCACACCTTCATACCACGCGTTTCGGGCCGCTCGGCAGCGATAGCAGCGATATCCCGGCCAAATTTGGAATTCAGGGAATTCCACAGGGTCAAGGAAATGGTGGACTGCCTGCCTTTGGCATTGGCGGGCTCCAGCAGCTTGGCGGCAATGCCTTCCTGCCCTCGGATGAAGTTACTGCCACCATTCAGGTGACGGATGACTTTACCCGCATCTACGGAAACCATAGCTTCAAGATGGGCATTCAATATCAACACCTGAAGTTCTCTACCTTGCAGCCTGCCTGGTCGCATGGTCAGTTCAACTACGGTGGCGGTTTCACTGATATCCCTGGTGCCTCAGTCACCACTGGCGGTATCGCACAGTTCCTGCTGCCACCAACAGCGGCGACCACGCCGGTGGCACAAGGCGGATTCAACTATTCAGGTGGAGCTGACGGTGTATATGCCTCCAACATCAACAAGACCTACGACGAGAGAATGTACTTCGCCACGTACTTCCAGGATGACTGGAAAGTGACTCCGAAGTTGACATTGAATCTCGGCGTTCGCTGGGACTTCTTTGGGCCAATCAATGAAACCAATGGTGGTCAGGCCAACTTTGTTCCGTGGGCAATTCCTGATCGCGGATTTGGTGGACCAACCTTCATCATTCCCGCAAGCGGCAAAGACAATAGAACGCTGTCAACAAATTCGACTTGCGCGGGAATCGGTTGCTGGGGCTTTACAGACCTGCTCGCTGCGGACGGCATCCAGTTGATGTCGACCAACCGTTATGGACAGGGATTGACTTCAGTACAGAAGAATAACTTCGCACCCCGTATCGGCGGCGCTTACCAGATCACTCCCAGGCTGGTTGCTCGTGCCGGATTCGGCCTGTTCTTCAACGCATTTGAGAACCAGGGATACGGCCCGAACATCGGCGAGAATTATCCCTTCGTCTATAACCTCTCGTACTTCCCATCGGCAGATCCTTCGGGCACCAGCATTGATTCGCAGGTGGCTCCGATCAGCTACAACTCGCCCTACGCGAATTGCACCTCGTCGGGCCCGGGCGGTACGGCATCCTTCGAGTCAGGTTTCTCGTGCATTCCGCTCACGCCAACCGCAGTGAATGCGCTTGGAGTTGGTTTGCAGGGACTGCAGTTCAATTTCCAGACCCCGCGTACCTATAGCGCCAACGTAACCATGCAGTACGCACTCACCCACAACATGTCATTGCAGGTAGGTTATGTGTTCACACACGGAGCCAATCTGCAGGAAGGTGTTGGCACGCACCAGGTCAGCCAGATTCTTCCTTACGGAATCAGTACCGGACTTGGATGCCCATACGGAACCTACACAACATTGAAGGATCCGACCCGAAAGAGCTGTGTACCGTGGCCTGACTTTGGTGGCGGTAGCTTCCACGGCACCTTTGGTCAGAGCAGCTATCACGGACTTCAGGCCACTCTCGAACAGCGGTATGCGAACGGTTTGAATTTCCTGCTTGCATACACCTGGTCAAAGACCCTATCTGATGCTGGCGATCTTCTTAACGGCGGCAATATCAGCGGTCTTCGCGCTTTCGGCATCCCTGGTCTGGGACCAAAGTTCGACTGGGCGCCTGCTGATTTTGACGTTCGAAATGTGATTCACTTCAGCGGTGGTTATGAGCTTCCCTTCGGTGCCGGGAAGAGATTCATGAACCACAATGGTCCCATCAATGTAGTCTTCGGAAACTGGTCCGCAAACTGGGTCGCAACTCTTCAGGGTGGACAGCCAATGGGCGTAGGCTGCAAAACTGGTACCGCTTCCGGTGCTGGCTGCTACGCAGTTCTGGTCAAAGGACAAAGCCTGAAGAAGGGCGTAAAGGTCAAGAATGTCGATGGAGGGCCGCATCCCTTCTGGCTCGACAATCCTGCTGCCTTCAACCAGCCGTGCCAGTTGGTAGACGACGGCAGTGGCAACATCGTACCGGGTAACGCCCCGACGGGTTGCATTCCGCTGTCTGGTGCCGCGGCACTTGGCAGCAAGACTGGTCAGGTCTACGGTCCTGGATATCATCGTCTGGACTTCTCAGTGTTCAAGCAGATTCCGATCAATGAGAGGTTCCACATGGAATTCCGGTCTGAATTCTTCAACATTCTCAACCACCCGAACTTCAGTGGCGGAATTAACCGCAACTACAACGACACGACGCACTTTGGCGAAATCACGCATACACGTGATGCTCCCAACGATCCGCGTCAGATTCAGTTCGCGTTGAAGCTGTACTACTAGGCTAAAATGAGTCAGCCCCGGGAAGGCCCGCCAACTCGGCGCCTTCCCGGGGCTTTCTTTTTTAGCGGCAACACGTCCGCTTCGTTGTGGAGTTCAAACTTGAGCAGGTCGCTTTTTCTACGCTTTCTCATCGTGACGTCATTCTTAACCGTTGCCTCTTTTGCATCGGCTCAGGAGCCTTCCCGGCAGACGCTTGATCATCAATTTCACCAGGCGGCCTCTGATTACGAAGCAGGTAACTATCAACAAGCTGCATCGCGATTGGAACCGCTGCTTCCCTACGCGACCAAAAGCTTTGAAGTGCATGAACTCTTAGGACTTGTTTATGCAGGTCTTAGGGATGAAATCAGGGCGGAAAAGCACTTGAAACTCGCGGTGCAGATTGCGCCAAATTCGGTAGCGGGGCGAACCAATTTTGGAGCCTTCCTGATGCAGAGTGGCAAGCGCGAACTTGCCGCTGAGCAGTTCAAGCGTGCGTTGCAGCTAGAGCCCGGAAACTATGACGCAAATCACGACCTCGCGGAGCTGTTGATTCAGGCAGGGCAAATAGGTGAGGCTCAGCCCTATCTTTTGAAAGCACAAATCGCAAACCCGGAATCATACGAAAATGGGTATGACCTTGTGCTCGCCGAATATACATTGGGGAAGCTAAAAGCGGCACGTCAGATTGCGCAGAAACTCCTCGAACAGCACAACACAGCAGAATTGCACAATCTACTCGGCAAGATAGAGGAGAAGGATGGTCAATTTGTTGATGCTGCCAAAGAGTTTGAAGTTGCCGCTCATCTGGACCCCACGGAAGACAATCTCTTTGACTGGGGAAGCGAAATGCTCCTCCATCGGACCTACGACCCGGCAATTGAGATTTTCAAAAACGCAACTGAGCGCTATCCGAAATCGCCACGTTTATTCATCGGTTTGGGATTGTCCAACTATTTCCGCGGACAATACGATGAAGCGGTGAAGGCACTTCTGCAAGCCACAGATTTGAATCCTTCCGATCCTCGTGCATATGTCTTTCTATCAAAAGCATATGACAGCTCTCCAACTCAGGCTGATGACGTAATAGAACGATTCCGTCATTTTGCCGAATTGAAACCAAATGATGGAAAAGCGCAATATTACTACGCAATCAGTCTTTGGAAGGGCAAGCGAACGAGCGGGACTGGTGTGGATTTGGGAAAAGTGGAGGAATTGCTTAAGAAGGCCATTCAGCTAGACGACACGCTCGCTGATGCTCATGTCGAACTCGGGGATCTGTATTCGGGCGAACACAAATACGAACAGGCAATTTCTCAATACACGAGGGCATTGCAGTTGGATCCCGATATTTCGGACGCTCATTACCGGCTTGGCACAAACTATGTGCATGTTGGGAAAAAGGACGAGGCTCAAAAGGAGTTTGCCATTTACCAGAAATTGAGAGCGCAGCATCTCGAAAATTTGGCCAAGGAGCGAGCTGAGGTGCAGCAGTTCATTTTCTCGGAGACAAATGCCGGAGCAGTCAAACCCTGACGGAAATAGTAGTGGATCGGTACGCAAAGGAGTAACGCATTGCAATACGAGTTTAAAGGTACGAATGTTGCGGGTTTCGAACGTGAAGTCGCACTCAGCGTGAGTCGAAGCAGGCGTGATTTTCTACGTGGCGCAGCTCATCTAGCCCTGGGATCCGCGATGATATCCGCAAGCCCGATGGTGCGAGGAGAAAGTGCTCGAAAGAAGCGGAAGGTGATCGTAGTGACCTTCGGCGGAGGTGCACGTGATCAGGAGACTTTCGCACCTGAAGGACAACACAATATTCCTCACATGCTCAATGAACTCGCGCCACAGTCTACGTTTTTTACACATGTGACCAATCAAGGAATTCTAGGGCACTATGTGGCGACGGCGAGTTTGACTACTGGTGTGTACGAAACACTGAATAATTTTTCCGCAGTGCCGCCGGATCATCCGACGATCTTTGAGTACTTCCGGAAGGAGTTGAGGCGACCGTCTTCGGATGCATGGGTTGTGGCGCCTAGCAATGGGTTTAACCGGATAGGTGAAAGCGATTGCAAGAATTTTGGTCCTGGAACGGGTGCAACGGTAATTTTGCCTAAGCATCTATTGAGCGCAGCCGCGCGTGGCGGTACTGCAAATCTTGACCACCTGCTGCGCGACAACTATGAATCGCCACTGTTTACGCCAACTTTATCGGGTGGCGAATTTCAAATTCAACAACTCGAGTCAATCCTGAGACTTTCTGTGTCTGACTTTATGTCTCACGCGCGGACACTGTCGAGTCCCGACGAACTTTCTCTCTACATTGCCATGCGTTTAATGCAGGAGGAAGCGCCAAGCTTGCTCTGGATCACGATGCACGACATGGATGTGGCGCATTCAGGTGCATATTCACTTTATGTTGAAGGCATTCGTCGAACGGACCGCTTATGCGGTGAATTGTGGAAGGCCATTCAGGCAAATCCTGAATATGCCGGGAACACGACGTTGCTGATTCTCCCGGACTTCGGGCGTGATTCCGATCTCGATCCGGGCGGGAATGGCTTTCAGCACCACCGCACAGGCGATATAGCGAGCCGAACTACATGGATGATGGCTTTGGGGGCCGGAGTGAAGCAGTCGGTGTTGTACGACTCTCCGGTGCAGTCCATTGACCTGGTCCCCACAATTGGTGCAATGCTCGGCTTTTCAGCGACGCAATCGAATGGTAAGCCGATTAAGGAGTTGGTGTAGCCGTTATGCTTCCAAGTGAATTAAAGCTCGAGCAATTTTCAGCGTATCCTCCGCAGGCACACGCATTAGTTGCACGCAATCTTTTGGTTCTTCGTGTGTTACCGCTTAGCCTGGCGCCCAATCTCCTGCGGGAGGTAATCGATTATGATTACAAATTTCCCGCCGAACAAATGCGCATTGACGAAGAGTTCAAAACGCTGGCGGGACTTTCGCCTAGCGATCGTGAGGAGTGGCTTCGCGGATTCGCTTCTATCTCTCTCTCAAAGAGAATAGAGCAATTTGATTGGGTCAATGACCCTGTCAAGTTTTCTGAGCAGCAATCTGCTTATCTATGGTCAACCCATCAGATGGATGCATTCCGAAATGCGGCCAACGAGTATTACTCACGGCTAAGCCATGCAATACCGAAAAAGCCATTAGCACTTCAGCGATTGGGAATCTCGGTGATCGGGATGGGGGTTGACGCCTATGACGAGCCTCTTTTCCAAAACCTCAAAAGTCATGGAACGCTGTTCAACCAGCTAAAACCAGATAATGGTTTGGAGCTTTTGCTTTCCGCGGTGGAGGCACGTGCACAGGCCTCGCCGTCAGAGTACGAGCATTGGTATATCGACGGCGGTACTCTCATCAGGCAACCTCAGGGAATTACTTGCATGTCGTATGCCTCCATTACTCCGATGCGTTCGGAGATGTTGAGGTTTATGCAGAAGGAAATTCAGACTCCTGGCATGGGGCCCGAGCAGTTGCGTAGCGATATGGCTGCGATGACTCCCCAAAAGCTTGGTGCAGCATCAAGCGGCAACCAAGTTCTCGATCGCTTCCAGCTAAAAGTTCTTTCAGAAGGTTCAGGAACGCAGATCTTCAGCACGACGTTTGTCCAGTGGACTACGCGAGAAGTGTTGCGCCGCGCCGAACCGCTCACACTATTTGAGCGTTACGCGCCACGTCAGCGCCAGCGTCCGATGAATGAACTTCTCACCGAGTCAGGCAAGGAAGAAGAGCTTGACCCAAAGGGTTCATTGATGGATGCAGACATGGGATCCTATTATCACTTCATCAATCAGCAGCGTCTTGAAGGTTTTGACAAGTCAGTCTTCCTCGTCTGGTGGGAGGGGCACAAGAGTGCTCTCGTAGTTTCACCGACATTGCCGCGAGGAACCACATCCGGCAGCGTGATTGATCTCGGCGAGTTGCTGAAGGTGGCCCTCGGCTAGACTTCTGGATATGCTGGTAGGCTTCCACGCACTACCATGGAAAGAATGGTTGTGTGCCGCAATTCCTTCGCATAGACTTCTAATCGAAGCAAAAGAAGCGGGGATTGCGCGATGTCGAAGAAGTCAGGTCCAACAACCTTAAGTGAAGTAGCCCGTGCTGCAGGGGTAGGAACCACCACAGTTTCCAGGGTCATTAATGGCGGTTTTCGAGTCCACCCTACCACGCTGGCCCGTGTAAAACGCGTAATTGAAGAGATGGGCTATCTGCCCAATCATGCTGCGCGTGTTCTTAAGGGCGACCGAACCAAGACAATCGGCATCATTGTGCCGAGCATCGCAGATCCATTCTTTTCCAGTTGCGCGGAGGCAGCACAGGCAGTGGCACGTGCCAATGATTCGCTTCTGATCGTCACCGCCTCGCACAACGACCCGCATATTGAACTTGAGAATGTAAATATTCTGTTGAGCCATCGTGTGGACGGTTTGATTCTGGCGCCTGCAAATTCTCGCAGCCAGGCTCTTCGCGAGATCCTGGAACGGCTTTCTATTCCAGTTCTCACCATCGACCGGCCTATCTCAAATTCGAGTATTCCATCCGTGTTAACCAATAATTTCAAGGGTGCTCGCATTGCAACTCAACACTTGATTGAGCATGGCTACAAGCGGATAGTTTGCCTTACAGGCGAAAGTACGCTTTACACAATTCAGGAACGCATGCGCGGCTACCGTGCGGCCATGGAAGCGGCGGGATTGCCTGAAATTCTGAATACTTCCATCAAGGATTACAAGTCAGCTGAGTATGCCATCGAAAGTTTGCTGGCAGGCGCGGAACCTCCCGATGCAATTTTCACATTGAAAAACAGTTCGACTATCTTTGCCTTTGAGGCGCTCCAGAAGAATTCAGTGGCCGTTCCCAAAACTGTTGCCCTGCTTGGATTCGACGATTTTGAATTGGCATCGACGCTCAAGCCTTCCATCACAGTTGTGCAGCAGCCGGTGGAAGAGATAGGCCGCGTAACTGCTGAGATACTATTCGAGCAACTGCTGGGAAAAGACAGTTCCGGCGCCACGATGCCCTCAAAACGAACAAGGCAAGTTATGCTTGAGACGCTTCTGATCCAGCGCGCTTCCTGCGGTTGTATGCCGGCGGCAGCCGCATCCTGACCGTGCAATTCAGCCTGAACAAAAAAATCGGCGCCCGCATAAGCGGACGCCGGTTGCGTATCGAATGTTTTTACTTCGCCGGAGAATAGCTGACGGAGATGGTCAGAATTTCGTACGGCTTGATTGGCGCCACAATCGTGTCATTGGAAATTGGCAGAGCTGAACCCTCCGGCTTCTCAAGCAGATTGGTGACTGTAGCTGCCGTCGCACCCGCGGGGACATGGATCTCAACATTTCCGTTCTTGCCCGCCCATTCATACACACGGAAGATGAGCGCATTGCTATCTTCGGCTTTTTTCATGGCAGTGAGGACCACGTTTTCCGGTTTGACTGCTACATAGGAATGCGCAGCGGGAAGGCTGCCTGCATGGGGCATTACCTGAGTTGCGTTCAGGCCGTAGTTGTAGTCATATCCATGACGCACAGTGAGGGCTTGCTTCCAGTCTCCTGCATGCGGATATAGAGCGTAAGTGAAGTGCTGGTGCCCACGGTCGGCTTCAGGATCTGGCCAGGTGGGGGAGCGCAGGAGTGACAGACGCAGTACGTTGTCCTTGTCGTCGTAGCCGTACTTGGAGTTGTTGATCAGGCTGAAGCCATGCTTGCCGTCTCCAAGGTCAGCCCAGCGTAACGCCGGAACTTCAAACTGTGCCTGCTCCCACGAGTTGTTGCGGGTTGTGGTGCGCTCAATGGTGCCGTATGGGATTTCATACGTTGCCATGTTGCTGCTGGCAGCCAAGGGGAACGCAGCCTTGAGCAGAACGTGGGTTTCGTGCCAGTCAATGTCATTTACTACGTTGACTTGATCTGCTCCATCTTCGAGTACGATTTCCTGCACGAACTTAGACTTCTGCCATGTGCGGGTAACACGAATTGCGGCCTGCAACGGGCCTTTTTCAACCAGTTCAACAGAATCCACATTCTCAATGGGCGTGAAGTGGTCAAGTGTGCCGGGATCAATGTTCCAGGCATCGTAGTCCTTTGGCAGATCATGGAAGGTTTGAAGCTGATTGCCACATGTGCCCGCAGCAAGTGACTCGAAGTGTGTCTTCTTGTCATAGAGGCTCGTGATGCAGCCGTTGTGTGGATCGACAACAACTTTAAGGTTTGCGTTTTCGAGCGTCAGGCCTTCCGCTTTGAGATCGGTGGCGAAATGCCTGGTTCCTGGCAACACGTGGAGGATCTTGTAACCCATTGAGGGAACGTGAGGAACCTCAATGAGCAGCTTGTACGTTCCTGTATTTTTGTCGCTGGATAGGATCTGAGATGGAACTACCTGGTTGGCAGCATCGAGTACCGCCACACCGGTGTTTGATGGTTTGGGTAATTGAATGCTTACAGTCACGTTGCCCGAACGCTCCCATGCGAGCGGGTTAAAGACCATTACAGGCACTCCACCAGGGACACTGGTGTCAATGTCTTCCGCAACTGTGTGAAGTGCTTTCGTTGAGATTTCGTTCGTGGCCCAGTGGACCTCGTCGAACTCCTTCTGCGCATCCTTGTAGATGATGCCAATGCCGGAGCCGGCTGCCAGGTCGTGGAAGTCGTTAAACGTGATCTTTTCCCACGCCGTGGTCAGTTCGGCGCCGGGGTAGGTGTCTCCCTTGAGCCAGGCGAGCGAAGCATATTTTTCAGCATCGATAGCCCACTCTTCGCTGTCGCGCATGTTCTTCTTGTGCTGGGCCTGCGTGGTCATGATGCCACGGTGATACTCGAAATACATTTCGCTTTTCCACGTTGGGATAGCGATCTCACCTGTAGGCGGCGTTGTGGGATACTGGTAGCCCTGCGCGATGGATTGATAGTTCCAGGTGCGCGAAGTGGGAGCGATCTCCTTTTCAACGGTGGAAAAGAAGTTCTGCGCTGTGCCGAACTTCATTGGCGGGACGACTTTACTCGGATTTGACCAATGCACACCCTCGTCCAGAATGGCGCGCGTGGGACCACCGCCATGGTCTCCAATGCCGTAGAGATCCATCATTTCATTCAGGCCGGGCGCTCGCTCGCGAGCTTCCTTCAAATCTTCACTCAGACGCACAGGATTGAGATTGTTATTCGCGTAATCGTGCGGAAAGTAGGTAAGGACCTTGCTGCCATCAGGCGATTCCCACCAGAACAGCTTGAACGGCAGTTGGTTGGTATCGTTCCAGGTCATCTTCTGTGTTACGAAATAGTCAATGCCGGACTTCTTGTACATCTGCGGAAGCTGCCAGGTGTAACCGAAGGAGTCTGGATTCCATCCGATGCGTACATCCACGCCATAGTTCTTCAGGTACCAGCGCTTGCCCAGCAGAATTGAACGAACGGTGGCTTCGCCATCGGGAAGATTCAGGTCCGGCTCCACCCACATGCCGCCCACTACTTCCCAGCGGCCTTCCTTGATGCGCTTCTTAATTTCTTCGTTCATTTCCGGATATTTTTCGGCAATCCACTCGTTGTATTGCGCTGCCGATTGCGTGTATGTGTAGTCCGGATATTCGTTCATGAGCTGCAGCGCCGTTCCAAAAGTGCGCTTTACCACATCCACAGTTTCGGTCCACGGCCATAGCCATGCTGCGTCAATGTGCGAATTGCCGGTGAGGTGGAGGGTGGCGCGATCCATCATGGGCTTCAGCGTCTCCAGCGTGGATTGCGTTTGCCTGAGCGATGCGTCGAACTTCGCCTGATCTTCCGCATCCAGTGCGGAAAGGTCCACATCATGGAAAGCTTTGTTCAGTGTTGCAGTGTCTGCATCCTTATTGGTCGAAAGGCTCCGGATCAGAATTGCGGCCGAGAGCAACTCACGGCGTATGTCCTCTGGGTTTGGCCGATTTTCCGAGAAATCAATCTTGAGGTCCGTTCCTCCGAAGGTCTTCTTGTCGACCGTATGCAGCAGTTTGACTGCCACCAACACCTTGTCTCCGGGCTTGGCGTTGTCAAAAAGAACAATCGGTTCGAGATCATCACCCAGTGCAACGCGCCGACCGTTGAAATAGATAATCTGCGGCATGGGACCGTTGGCGTAGGCGTGGAATTGGAACCAGATACGTGCGCCTGTCAGGTCATATCCATGCAGGGATTTGGGAACTTCTATCCAGCGGCGGAACCATTGCGCATCGTCGCCGGTCTCTGCTCGCGTTTTCACCACCTTCCAGGAAGTGTCGTCCAGACCGATGGATTCACCATGGGGGATGTCGCCCGAGTGAAAGTGCCATCCATCTGCTGGGAGCTCATTAAACTCCGTAAGCCGCGTAACGACGCTCTCAGCCTCGTTGCCGTAACTCTTCACAATTTTTTGCGCGTCCGATGTGGATTGAGCCGAGGCAAATTGGCCAAAGGCAGCCATCAATCCGGACGCTGCCAGCAATGCGGCAGTGGCGAGCGGGAACGAGCACCGACTCTTACCCGTTTTAAATGAGGGCAAACTCATCATTTTCCTTCTCCTGTCGTACACGTCGAGCGAGCGCCTGAAGTGGATCGCCAACCCAATTTGAGCATGTAAACGTTGGGGCGAATCATACCATGCAGAGGCATGAGGTGGAAACGTTACCATTCAAAACACCTTAGGCCGGGCTGATTCTGCTTCGATACAGACCTCGTGGAACCTTTCCATTACTTCCCAAGCGGTCGATCGGAAAGCCTGACTAAGTGGTCTGCCCAAGAAGTAATTTGCCAATCGACAATTGTGACGTGTATGGTATCGTTTCCAAGGATTGCACGGCCCTGAGTGTTTTGTGTGACTGCATGGTCGCTTTACCCCAAGCGATGCACACTGAAGCTCTGGACTGGTGGACTCGATTCCATGTGTGCCCGTGCCAGGTGATAATGAATGACGAAAGACCATGCTCGACCGCTGACTATTGGCATTGACCTGGGAGGAACCAGCCTCAGGGTTGCATCCTACTCCCCCGCACATGGCATTCTTCAGTCATTATGCCTTCGTACTCGTCTTGAAGCCGGCCCAATCGCAGTTGTCGAGGATATGTGCGACGCAGTGCAAGACCTGATGAGTCGCGATAGCAGTGCGGACTGGTTGGGCATCGGTGTTGGGTCTCCAGGCCCTCTTGAATTGCCGGCAGGCCGGCTTCATCATCCGCCGAACCTGCCTGGTTGGGACGGCTTTCCTCTCTTGGAAGAATTACAAACGCGCCTCAAGCCTAGGATTGTGCTCGAAGGTGACGCGAACGTGGCGGCACTGGCTGAACTGCATCATGGACTAGGCAAAGATATGCAGGTCGACTCTCTCTGCATGTTGACGCTTGGAACGGGAGTAGGCAACGGCATTGTGCTGAACGGCAAGCTCTGGCACGGCGTCACCGGAATGGGTGGGGAAGCCGGACACATGACGGTAGATCGCGAAGGTCCGGAATGCGGCTGCGGCAACCGTGGATGCCTGGAAGTGTGTGCGAGCGCAACGGCAATTGTGCGTGCTGCCGAGCGGCTGATAGATAGCGGCAAGGCAAAAGCTTTGGCTGAGTTGAAAGAGCAGAAGAGGCAGTTAACCGCATTTGATATTGCTACAGCTGCCCGCTCAGGCAATGAAGATGCAATTGCTATCTACGGTGAAACCGGACGCGCCCTGGGAATCTGTCTGGCTGGGTTGATAAATATCCTGAATCTGCCTCTCTACGTGGTTGGCGGTGGTGTAGCGAATTCCTGGGACCTTCTTTCGCCTACACTTTTTGAAGAGCTGGAATTGCGCAGTTATGTGTATCGCTTGACGGCGCCAGGAAGACCGGCCGCAGGTGGAATGCCGAATGGTGGCACCCAAGTGAAGCCTGCGAAGCTCGGTGACGAGGCGGGATTGCTTGGTGCGTGTTTGCTGCCTCTGGAATCCATCGAGGACACACGAGCAGCTGATGTGGCGATCGTAAACTGATTGTTCTCCTGACAAGCAAAGTGATGGGAAATTTGACGGATTCACATTGTTGGCAATGGGCTGTTAAAGTTCCTCATCATGCAGTTGGAACCAATCTACAACAGGAACAGTATGCGCCGCTGAGCGCGATGGGAATTTGATGATGAAAACGTCTCCATTGGGTTTATTGCGGCAGTCTCGCTTGCAGGGCGCGGCTTGGGCAGTAGTTGCGGCCATTACTATGTGCGGCATTCAGGCCTCGTTCGCGCAGTCGAACTACGCGGCTCCATTGCGTCCGCCGGCAACACCCTTGGTGGTTCACGATCCGTATTTCAGCGTCTGGTCAATGAACGACAAACTGACGGACGGCCCGACGCGCCACTGGACAGGCGCTGTACAACCGATGAACGGGCTTGTGCGAGTGGATGGCAAAAGCTACCGCTTCCTTGGAGACGCAAATCGCAATGCGCCGGCTCTTGATGAGCTGTCGCATGAAGTCACACCGACCCGAACAATTGTGACCCTTGGCAATGCGCAGATTGAAATCAAACTCACGTTTCTCACGCCTGCATTTCCAGAGGATTTAAAGGTGATGGCGCGGCCGGTGACGTATCTGACATGGGATGTGAAGTCGCTCGACGGAGTTTCGCACGATGTCACTCTTTACTTCGACGTCGAGGGCTCCATTGCGACCAATACCGAAGGGGAGCCGGTTACCTGGTCGCGTGCTCACATCGATGGAATCGACCTCCTGCGCGTTGGATCGCAAAAGCAATCCATGCTTGAATTATGGGGCGACAACGTTCGCATCAATTGGGGCTACTTCTATCTTGGAGTCCCTGAAGGGCAGGGCAAAGTTGCCATGGCTGCGGGAAATACAGCGGACCGCAGCAGCTTTGCAGAGGCAGGTACACTGCCGGCTACGGATGATCTTGGGCAGCCTCGCATGCCGCAGAGCCGGTATCCTCGTCCGCCCGCGTTGGAAGTCGCATTCCCGCTGGGGAAGGTTGGTGCGACGCCTGTAAGCCGTCACGTCATGCTGGCGTACAACGACGGTTTCTCCATCGAGTACATGGAAAAGAAGCTCAGGCCATACTGGCGTACAGAGTTCAATTCCCTCGCAGCCATGCTTGAGGCGGCAAACCACCAGTACGAAGAGCTGGGCAAGCGCGCGGTGGCCTACGATGCGGAACTCGAACACGATCTTGATCAGGTGGGGGGTAAAGAGTACACCGCGGTCTCAGTGCTCGCATTCAGGCAGGCAATTGCTGCGCATAAGCTGGTAGAAGATGACGGCGTGCCTTTCTTTATGCCGAAGGAGAATTTCAGCAACGGTTCCATTTCCACTGTTGACGTGATCTATCCTTCTGCGCCCATGTTTCTTTTCTTGAATCCCAAACTGGTTGAAGCTCAGATGGAACCTGTACTGCGCTATGCAGAGTCTGGCCGTTGGAAGTTTCCCTTTGCTCCGCACGATCTTGGCGTGTATCCGCTGGCGAACGGTCAGCTTTATGGCGGCGGTGAAGTGAGCGAAGAGAACCAGATGCCTGTGGAAGAGTCCGGCGACATGTTGCTTTTGGTGGCGGCGATGGAACACGCCGAACACAACACAGACTATGCTGCAAAACATTGGGCTGTGTTGACCAAATGGGCTGAGTATCTGATGGCGAAAGGATTCGATCCCGAGAATCAACTCTGCACGGATGACTTCGCAGGGCATCTGGCGCACAATACCAATTTATCCATCAAGGCCATTGAAGCGCTCGCGGCCTATGCGCAGCTTGCCAGTGACCGTGGCGAGACGGCCACAGCGGACAAGTATCTGACTGCCGCAAAGCAAATGGCTGAGAAGTGGGTGAAGATGGCCGGTGACGGCGACCACTATCGGCTTGCATTCGATAAAGCGGGAACCTGGAGCCAGAAATACAACCTTGTCTGGGACAACATTCTTGGTTTCCATCTCTTTCCGAAGAGTGTTGCCGAAGAAGAGACGAAGTTCTATCTTGCGCACCTGAACGAGTACGGCTTGCCGTTGGACAATCGTGCGAAGTACACCAAACTCGACTGGACCATCTGGACGGCGACACTGGCACCGACGCAGGCTGACTTCGAAACCATCGTGCACCCCGTCTACAAGTTCCTGAATGAGACAAAGGACCGTGTACCGATGACCGATTGGTATGACACGGTGACGGCAAAACAGATTGGATTTCAGGCGCGCTCGGTTGTTGGCGGCGTTTACATCAAGATGCTGGCTGAGCCCGACATGTGGCACAAGTGGGTCAAGCGGGCAGATTCAGTTCAATAGAGTGCGCGCAACGCGTAGCCTGGCTGCTCACGCCAAGGCTGCGCACTCCCGTAGATCGCGGCTTAAATTATCGATTCGATCCAGGTCGCTGTCCCACGAAAACATGAAGCGTGCCGAACCTCCAATGAAGGTGTAAAACTTCCAGCCTCGCTCCCGCAGTGCATTCAGCACACGTTCCGGAGCGAGCAGAAATGCAGCATTTGCTTCTACCGGGCCCGCCAGTTGCACGCCCTTGATGTCCGCAATCTGTGAAGCGAAGTGTTGCGCGCAGTGATTGGCGTGCCGTGCGTTCCGCAGCCACGCTCCGGTTGAGAGCATGCCCACCCAGGGCGCCGCGAGAAAGCGCATCTTGGATGCAAGCTGGCCCGCCTGCTTGCAGCGATAATCAAAATCTTCGGCGAGCTTTCGATTGAAGAAGAGCACCGCTTCACCTACGGCCATGCCGTTTTTGGTGCCGCCAAAGCAGAGAACGTCCACGCCGTTCTTCCATGTAAGTTCCGCAGGCGTGCAATTTAGTGTTGCGCAAGCGTTGGCAAATCGAGCTCCATCCATGTGCAGGTAGAGCCCGTGTTTGCGGCAAGCGGAGGCGATGGCCTGCAGTTCAGTGAGTGAGTAGACGCGTCCGGTCTCAGTTGGCTGCGTAATCGTGACAACCCGAGGCTTGGGATAGTGAATATCCTGGCGCTTGGTTGCGAGGTCATGAATGGCCGCTGGCGTCAACTTGCCATCGGCAGTTTGAGCCACCAGCAGCTTGGATCCGTTTGAGAAAAACTCAGGGGCGCCGCACTCGTCGGTTTCAACATGGGAGGCGTCACAGCAGATTACCCCGTGGTACGACTGGCAGAGTGAAGCCAGCGCGAGCGAGTTGGCCGCCGTGCCGTTGAAGACGAAGAAAACTTCACAATCCATCTCGAAGAGTTCACGGAATGCTTCGGAGGCTCCGGTAGTCCATGGATCGTCACCGTAGGCAGTGGAGTGTCCGTGATTGGCTTGCTCCATGGCGTCAGCTGCCTCTGGGCAAATGCCGGCATAGTTATCGCTGGCAAACTGTTGCGTAACTTCAACGTTTTCGTAGGTGATCATAGTTTTCTTCAGCTCCGACCCGACATGAACGAGAGACTCGAGCGCCGCAAAACTCGTCGTGTGCTGTACACTTCACACGTGGGGGGCGCGCGTTGCTCGACGTTGCAATGCCGAGCGGCACCGGGATGGACTCAGATTATCAGCGTAGCAGGATGAGATGTGCCGGTCGCTGGTACGCGCTCACAGCAGCAATTCTCATCGTATACACCTTGCTCACAACCACAACCGTTTCCGCGCAAATGGGGACGGACCCCGGAACCGCACCGTCATCCGGAGCTGCTACGGGAAAACGCCGTGTTCCGCCTACTGAAAGTGGGTTTGTCGACAGCGGTCCAGTCATTTTCAAGGATGTAACCAGACAGGCAGGCTTGAGCAGTTGGAAGCATGTGATGGGCAACATGGATCGCAAGCTCATCATTGACACCAACGGATCAGGTGTTGGGCTCATCGATTACGACAACGATGGATGGCTTGATATCTACCTCGTAAATGGCTCAACATTCAATGCAATGGACGGCAAGGAGACTCCACCACATGCAGCGCTTTTTCATAATAATCATGACGGCACCTTTACCGATGTGACTGCCAAGGCGGGCGTGGCCAATGATCGCTGGGGCTTTGGCGTTGCGATTGCCGACTACGACAATGACGGCTGGCCAGATATATTTGTGGCGAACTGGGGTAAAAATCGCCTCTATCACAACAATCATGACGGTACGTTCACCGATGTCGCCGAGAAAACAGGCGTCACGCTGGGAAACTGGTCTGACGGCGCCACATGGGGTGACTACGACGGAGATGGCAAGCTGGATCTGTTCGTCTCAGGCTATGTGCACTTTGACCGTAACAACCTGCCATATTCCCACACAGCCGCTACAGGTTTCTCCTACTGCGAATTTCGTGGCGAGCCTGTCATGTGCGGACCTAAAAATCTGCAAGGCGAGCCAGATCATCTTTTTCACAATAATGGCGACGGTACTTTTACAGATGTGAGTGTGAAAGCCGGTGTCTCGGATGACAAAAACAAGTACTACGGAATTACGCCTGTATTTGTGGATGTGAATGGAGATGGCAAGCCGGATCTTGTGGTGGCAAATGATTCAACGTTGAGCTACATGTACATGAATCGCGGCAACGGCAAGTTCGAAGACGACAGTTACACCTCCGGATTTGGTTTGAACGAAGATGGCAGGGAAGTGGCGGCGATGGGTGTGGCCGTGGGTGACTATCTGAATAACGGCCGCCTTGATTTTGCAGTGAGTGATTTTTCTGATGAAGCCACGCTCCTGTTTCGCGCGGATGACAAAGAACTCTTTTCCGAGGTTTCCATTCAGGCAGGTATAGGCAAGATCTCAATGCCCTATTTGGGCTGGGGCGATGGGTTCCTCGACTATGACAATGATGGGTGGCTCGACTTGATGCTGATCAACGGTCATATCTATCCGGCAGCGGACCGGCTTGACTGGGGAACATCGTATGCGGAGAGGCCACTGCTATTCCGTAATCTTCGTAATGGAAAGTTCGACTTGGTGCCCGCGGTGAAAGGCACCGGGCTTGCAGAAGTAATTTCCGGGCGTGGGGCGGCATTTGGGGATTTGTTCAACGATGGGCATATCGACGTCATCATCAACCCGATTGACGGGCCTCCTGTGCTTCTGCGCAACGTAGACGATAATCACAATCACTGGGTGGAATTGAAGCTAATAGGCGGAGCCAGGAGTCCAAGAGATGCGGTAGGTGCAACAGTATTCCTAACTGCCGACGGTACAAGGCAAAGACAGGATGTAATCAGTGGCGGAAGCTATGTGTCGACAAATGATCCGCGACTGCATTTTGGACTTGGTTCAGCAACGGATGCAGGAATTGCAGAGATTCATTGGCCATCGGGGACTGTAGAAAAGGTAAGACTCCCTGCCGAAGACAGAATTTTTACGATTGAAGAAGGGAAGGGAATCACAGGCGAATTGTGCGGAGCCAAGGCATGCACAGAATTGACTTCCCCTACGGCAAAAGGAGTCGGACGATGAAGCTCATGCATAGAGTCTCAACGGTTTTGCTGTGCGCCCTTGCAGCGGGCTGTTGCACGTTCGTCCAAAGCCAGGATAAGAAGCCCAGCTCTGCTGCCGGAAATGGCGCCGCCGCGCAAAAAGCTGACCCCGATCTTGTGCCCGCCCGTTTCATCGACGTAACCAAACAAGTTGGTATAGATTTCAAGCACTACACCCTGCATACCTCACGCAAATATCTGTTGGAGACGATGGGCTCAGGTGTGGCACTCTTCGATTGCGACAATGACGGACGTCTGGATATCTTTTTGGTAAATGGCGCACCGTTCACCGATCCTACCCCGCCAGGAACAGTTCCCAAAAAGACCGGGCCCGAGTATTGGAACCGACTCTACCATCAGAGACCGGATGGAACCTTTGAAGACATCACGGAGAAATCCGGTCTGCAGGGCGTCGGGTATGACATGGGCGTGGCCGCCGCCGACTACGACAATGACGGCAATGAAGACCTCTATGTTACTGGTTACGGCGGAAACCATCTCTACCACAATGATGGTCACTGCAGGTTCACGGATGTTACCGGCAAGGCCGGCGTGGCAGGCGGCGGGTGGTCCTCATCGGCAGCATGGGTCGATCTGGATAATGATGGGCTACTGGACCTTGTTGTGGCACGCTATGTGACTTGGGATTGGAACGATGTCTGGTGTGGCGAGCATCGTCCGGGGTACCGCGCCATATGTCACCCCGATGTGTTTCCTCCCATCAAGATGCTGGTGTACCACAACAACGGCGACGGAACTTTTACCGAAGAGGCTCACAAGCTGGGGCTGGACAAACCGGCGAAAGCGCTTGGCCTTGCCATCGCCGACTATGACCGTGACGGGCGTATCGATCTTTATGTGGCAAACGATTCAATGCCTGAGTTCCTCTTTCATCAGAAGCCGGATGGAACGTTTGAGGAAGTTGGATTGGAAGCGGGAGTTGCGGTGAATTCAGAAGGACAGACCTTCGCAGGTATGGGGGTCGATTTCGCTGACTACGACAATGATGGCTGGCCCGATATCGTAGTGACCGATCTCGCACGGCAGGTTTATCCGCTCTATCACAATAATCATGACGGCACGTTCGATTATGTTTCGCAGACAACTGGATTGACCTCAGCCACCCAGATGCACTCCGGCTGGAGCCTGCGCTTCATGGATTATGACAATGACGGGTGGAAAGATATGCTGATCGCGCAGGGGCACGATATGGACAACATTGAGCTCATTTCGCCCATGTTGCGCTACCGGGAACCAATGATGTTACTGCGCAACATCGGGAGAAAATTTTTAAATGTCGACGGCGTATCCGGCGATATCTTTCACGATGATTGGGTTGCCCGTGGTATGGCGATTGGAGATATCGACAACGACGGACGACTTGATGCCGTTGTCTCAACGAATGGTGGCGAAGCCCATGTATTGATGAACAAGACTTCCACCGGTAATCACTGGATAACCTTGCGGTTGATTGGACACAAGAGTAATCACGATGGGATTGGAGCACGAGTTAAGCTGACCACCCGAGCCGGCTCACAATGGGCCACAGTTTCCAGTGCCAGCGGCTACCTGTCGTCCAGCGACCTTCGCGTACACTTCGGCCTGGGCACCAGCGCTGAGGCGAGTGAAATTGAGATCCACTGGCCCAGTGGCATTGTGCAGAAACTAGATAACGTGAAGGGAGACCGTCAGGTTCAAATCGATGAGCCTTTGACGGGAGCTCAAACTGGAAAATGAGCTGGACCTGCTTATTGAAAAGCCGATTGTAAGGAAAGGTTGACCAGAGAAACAAGCTCAGAAACAAAGTAATGGGGAGCGTCCCATCGTGCACAATCGGGCGATCTTCGACTGCAACTATTGCTGAATCAGTGCGCTGCGTCCAGAAAAATATTCTTGACAGCAGTGTTAACAGGCAAGTATAGTTGGCGGCTGTGGAATCGATACCACTTGGTGTGGTATCGATTCCATAAAGCTAGACAGATGTATCAACTGCATCCGGCGGTTTTTCATGGCTTTAGCCAGACCGCCTTGTGTGTCTTTAACGAGAATGCAGCATGAAGGAGACCCAGTGAAACGAACACCCAAACGCCAACTCTCGCCCTGGAGAAAGCTCGTCACACGATCCGCTTGGATTGTGTGTGCGCTCTTTTCTATGGCCCTGCTGGCACCGCATGCCGCCCTTGCCCAGGCAAGCGCCGGTGTCACCGGTACGGTTGCCGATCAAACGGGCGCCGTAATCCCCGGTGCATCGGTGACCATCACCAACGAATCGACGTCAATTTCCAGCAGTACTGTCACGACGGATACGGGAACCTACTCGTTCAAAGGTCTGCTTCCCGGCACCTATGACCTTACGGTGGAAGCTGCGGGCTTCAAGAAGAGCGTGAGTACAGGCGTGCACATCGAAGTCAGCCGCGTGGCCACGATCAACGTCGCGCTGCAGACAGGTGAAACAGCTGAGACTGTTCGCGTGACTTCCAGTGCCATCGCACTAAACACCACCCAGCCCCAAGTCGGCAGCACCATTGAACCTGCAGTCGTAAATTCATTGCCTGTAGAGGTTTCTGGTCGCGGTCGTCAGGTTGACCAACTGCAGTTTCTGGCTCCGGGTACCACTGGCGACACCTTCTCGCACCGTATCGGTGGCGGTGTCGACTTCGAGCAGGAAATTCTCTACAACGGCATTCCTGTGCCTCAGCCGGAAACGGAAGGCTACACGACAAACTTCAACCCGCCCTTCGAAATGGTGCAGGAGTTTCGTGTCGAGCGTTCAACCTTTGCCGCTCAGTACGGCCTTGGTCAGGGAGCTCTGACCTATCAGATGGCCTCTGGTACGAACAAGTATCATGGCGACCTCTTTGAAATTAACCGTAATAGCTTGTTTGACTCTGTGGGCTTCTTCAACGGCCACGCATGGGATTCATCCAACCCCCACGATCACGCACCGGTCGACCACGAGAACAACTACGGCTTCACCATCGGTGGACCCATCCGCATTCCTCACCTGTATGACGGTCGCGACAAAACCTTCGGCCACTACAGCCAGGAATGGTTCAAGCTTAACAGCGAGAATCTGAATCCCTCTACGGTGCCAACTGCTGCCATGAAGCAGGGAGACTTTACCAACTTCGTAGATTCGAACGGCAATCAGATTCCAATCTATGATCCGACAACTGGTCAGCAGTTTATTTGTAACGGTGTTCTCAACGTAATCTGCCCGAACCGAATCAGCCCTCTTTCTGCAACGCTGATTCCATTCATTCCTGATCCAGATCGCACAGGTACAGGTGGTGGCGGACTTGATAACAACAAGAACTACACACCTTATCCAAATCCGCAGATTCAACATGTATGGGGCTTCACGCTTGACCAGAACCTGAAGAACGGCCAGAGCCTCCACTACAGCCAGTGGCACAACAGTTTCCACAATGTTGGCTTCGATCGGTCACCTCTTGTAGCTCCACCAAACCCGCTGAACAGCTTGCGTGATTACCCTGCGCAGGGCAGCGGCTATCTACTCACTTACAACAATCCGATCTCGGCTCACCTGGCAACCACAGTTGGCTTCGGCTGGATTGGTGAAATCAACAACCAGTTCAACCATAGCCGCTATGCCTTCCCGGCCGTGCAGGACGGATTCATTCCGCCCGACATTGAATTCGATGGTCAGCATGCTCCCACCGACTGGGGCACAGGTGGATCCAACACCGGTTCGGTGAATCGCAAGCTGGGTATCGCAATTGTGAACAACTGGCTCTGGACCAAGGGACGCCACACCTTCAATATCGGTGGTGAGTTCCGTCGTTCTTACCAGGATGACAACGAAGAGCAGCGCGCAGGCGGACAGTTTAACTTCAGCCAGCGCACCACCTCGGTTCCCAATGTTAACGATCCAAACTTTGGCAGCTACGGCAGCTCTTTCGCCAGCTTCCTGCTTGGTATCGTTGATTCAGCGGACCGTGTCAACTCGCAGGAATTGAAGCTTCGCAACTGGGACTTCTCACCTTATATCCAGGACGACATCAAGCTGACTCCCAAGTTGACCTTGAACTTGGGCATCCGCATGGATATCCAGGCTCCGTTCACTGAAGTTCACAACAACGTGGTCTTCTTCGACCCCAATGCAACCGATCCTTACTACAACTCCTCACTCGGCTTCCCGATTGCTGGCGCTGCCACCAAACTCGGTAACTGCACAGGGTGCGCGGGCTACAACCGTGCGGACATCCACTTCACGCACTTTGGTCCCCGCGTCGGCTTTGCATACCAGGTGACACCGAAGTCCGTCATCCAGGGTGGCTTTGCCGTCGCCTTCCTCAACGGTGGTGCATATGAGTACGGCACCAACAAGGTAGCCGTGAACTACGGCAACCTGCTGGTGGGCTCGTTCTATCGCAACAGCACAGGAACGAATCAGCCTGCTTTCGGAAGCTGGGATACGAATACTCTTCCCAATCCTCCGGCAACTCCGTTTTCACCCAGCCTGGGCCACGGCACGCAGATCAATGCGTTCAACCGTAACGATGGTTATGCTCCTTACGCTGAACAGTGGAACCTTAACTATCAACGCGAAATGCCGTACAACATGTTCCTTACCGTTGCTTGGCTTGGCAATCGCGTGATTCACCTGCCCAGCCAGTTGAACAGCATCGGTCAGCTCGATCCCCGGTATCTGGCTCTCGGGTCAGACCTTGGCTTGAGCTTTGCTGATGGATCAGCACAGGCTGCAGGCTACCAACTGCCCTACGCAAACTTCGTCAATGACTTTGGCGGATCAGCGACCGTTGGTCAGGCACTTGGACCGTACCCACAGTACTCGTACATCTTTAACAACTTTGAGGGCTCCGGTACGACGTATTATCAGAGTGCTCAAATTCAGCTTGAGAAGCGCTTCACCAATGGCTTGTCCTTCCTGGCCGGCTACACACTGTCGCACCAGATGGATAACACTAGCAGCGGTTTCTCGAGCTTTGCTAACGGTGGTATCAACAAGTACAACCAGAAGCCTGAATGGGCCGTATCCAATGCAGATGAGCCGCAGACTCTGAAGATCAGCGGAACATATGAGCTGCCAATCGGTCCGAACAAGCAATTCTTCAACAATCGTGGCGTTACCGGCCAGATCCTTGGTGGATGGCAGGTAAGCTGGATCCTCGACTACGAAGCTGGCACTGCATTTGGTGTTGGTCAGAACGGTAGCCCATTCCCCAATGGCTTCTATCGTCCGCTGAGGGTCAACTCTGTGAAGCTTGCAACTGCAAACTACAGCAGAGCAAAGAAGTACTTCCTCACAGGTGTTCAGCAGGATATCTTCAACCCGGCAGCCTTTGTTGACAGCCCGGCCTATACCCTGGCTGACACCAAGAGGAACTTCGGTGAGCTTCGCCAGCCGGCCTACTACGATGAAAGCCTCGGCGCGAGAAAGAAGTTCTTCTTCGGCGAACGCTTCACCGGTATCCTTCAGGTCGATTACTTCAACGCATTGAATCGCACCAGATTCAATGGACCCGAAACGAACGTGGACAATAGCAACTTCGGTCAGACAACGAACCCCGGTTCGAACATCTCTAACCGTCAGGGCCAGGTTCAGTTCAGGCTCGAGTTTTAACAACGAGTGAGTGCGTCCAACCAGATGCACTCACAAGTCTCTGATCCTATCCGACCGGCTGCCTCAGGGCAGCCGGCTTTTTTTGAACTCTTCATTAACCAGGCATGACTCGTGTCAAAGAGTTTGAAATCCGCGAAGCATGCAGAATTTCTTCTATAATTAAGAGTCATGACCATGCAGTTGCAGCGCCCAGATCAGACTCCCTCTTCTTGCCGTCGGCTGCTCCAACTTGTCTCGCTTTGCCTCGTGCTTGTCGTATTAATTGCGCCTCAACTTCTGGTTGCGCAAGATGAGGTGACTCCAACGGTGCAGAGGCTGTATGGGGAAGCAAAAGCTGCTGAGCACGAGGGCGACATTGCAACCGCAATCTCCAAGTATCGTGAGATGCTCAAGCTTGCACCTCATCTTGCGCCTGCCTACAACAATCTAGGGATGCTTTACTTCAACAGCCACGACTACAAGCAAGCTGCAGAAGTGTTGAAGCGTGGACTCGAACTGAATCCGAATATGCCCACTGCGAGCGCGATGTTGGGCATGAGCTACTTCCAGCTTGGTGAGAATACAAGGGCGGAGCCGCTACTGCTGAAGGCACTGCAAGCGCATCCAGACGATGATCACCTGGAGATGATGGTCATCAATCTGCTATTGGGCGCGCAAAAATATGACGACGCAGTAACACATTTGAAGAATGTCCTAGCTCGGAATCCGAAGGATCAGAATGCCTGGTATCTCTTGGGTCAAACCTACTTGAAGCTTTCAGAGGATTCGCTCAAGAAGATTAATGAGATCGATCCTGATTCCGTCGTAGCCCACATCATTGCGGGTGAAGTCGATCAGAGCATGCACAATTATGATCTGGCCCTGGTCGAATATAAGAAGGCGGTCGATAAGGCTCCCAACCGGCCCGGCACTCACATGCACATGGGTGACGCCTATTGGTACATGGGAAAGTGGGAAGCCGCGCAGACAGAATTTAAAGCCGAACTTGCGAATGATCCCAACAACTGCATCGCTCGCTGGAAGCTGGCAAATTCCATCCTAGAAGCGAACGATTCAAGTAATGACGCCTTGACGCAGCTGAACCAGGTAATCGATCGTTGCCCTAGCCTTATGCAGGCCAGAGTGGACCGTGCGCGTGCGCTGGTTCGACTCGACAGGCAACCGGAAGCGCTGCCGGATCTATTGTTGGCTGAGAAAGACAGTCCCAATGAGCCAACAATTCATTTCCTCCTTGCCGCGGTCTATCGCGCACAGGGCAAACAAGTTGATGCCAGGAAAGAGATGGCAACCTACAGTAAGCTACAGCGCGAAGCGAGCGCGACAGTAGCTCAGCAGGCTGCGGATGCAGAGAAGCTCAAAAATTCACCACAATAGATTTCTGGCAATCCTGTGTTTGGTATTTATCACTCTTGTAGCAGCAAAAAGCGCATCAGGTGAGAAGCAAGGGGTTGTCACTCCTGTCCGCGTCGCGGATGTTCAGTGTGCCGAGTGCCATCGCTCAATCTATGAGAGTTATTTGGCAACCCCGATGGCAAATGCGAGCGGTCTTGCCGCTAACCATCTGAAAACTGCAACCTTTCTGCATCAGAATTCAGGCGAGACTTATTCAATTTCCGATAACCATGGCAAGCCAACTTTGTCCTACAGCGGACCCGATGGCGTTGGCAGCGTAGATCTGAAATATTCACTCGGCTCAGGCCATCTCGGCATCACTTATCTTTACCAAATTGACCACTACCTGTTTGAGTCGCCCATTGCGTGGTATGCGCCAACGGATCGGTACGACATGAAACCGGGTCTGGCGCCGATGCGTCAAATGCCTCCTCCGTTACCCATGGAGAGCGATTGCATGCGTTGCCATATGAGCGGGGCCCAGCACAGCAAAAACAATAGCGTGAATGATTTCTCAAACTTACCGTTTCTCCATGCGGGGATTACCTGTGAAGAATGCCACGGAGATGCGTCGCAACATGTTTTAACGGGTGGTAAGGCTGCTGTGGTGAACCCTGCTAGGCTCAGCGCAGATCGACGCGATTCCATTTGCATTAGTTGTCATCTTGAAGGTGATGTGAAGGTTGAGAAAGCAGGCAAATCTCCCGTTGACTTTCGCCCCGGGGATGCCATTAGTGACTTTCTTACCTACTACGTCCGAGCGGGAGAGAACATGACCGTGCGCGGAGTCAGCGAGGTGGAGCAACTGAGTGAGAGCACCTGCAAGCGCATGAGTGGTGACAAAATGTCCTGCACGAGTTGTCACGACCCGCACTACACGCCCGATGCAGCACATCGAGTAGAGTTTTACAGAGGCAAATGTTTAGCGTGCCATAGCGGAGCAAACTTCGAGAAGATCCATTTCCCGCAAGAGCGCGATTGCACCATTTGCCACATGCCCCGCACAAAGGCCAGAAATATTCTGCATGTGGCCTGGACGGATCATCGAATTCTCCGCGTGCCCGAGGAAAAGGCTTCAGAGCAATCAACAGATTCCGCGCAAAAGCTTGTCCCCATCTTCTCTCCGACAGCCAATGCGCGCGATCTTGCTATGGCTTATTACAAAGCACTACTTTCAGGCTACAGCCAGTTTGAGCCAATTGCCTGGAAGATGTTGAACCAGCAGAAGGCTGCCTTTGCTCATGATAAAGATGCGTTAGACGCTCTTGGAAATATGAGTGCCAAGCGCGGAGATGCAACTGAAGCAGAACATGCCTATCGCCAGGTGTTGGCACTCGACCCTAACGATACGACAGCACTGACGAATTTGGCCGTCTTGCTGGCAAAACAAGGAGACTTGAAAGCCTCAATTCAAATGTTGCAAACTGCATTTAGCCACAATCAAGACCTTCCAGGTCTGGCGATGAATCTGGCGCGTGTGCAGTGTATCGCAGGTAAAACGGCGGAGGCGCAGTCAACGTTGAAGACAGCGCTCATCTATACAAACAACTATCAGCCCCTGGAAATATTGCGGAAACAACTCACGCACTGTAGTGAACAGGCGGGAAGCGGCGGCATGAATTGAGGTCGAAACGGAGCGACATGAAAGCATTGAACCGATTGACGTCGATATGGCCTCTGGTTGCGATGTGCGCCATGATTGCTGCCGGAATGAACAGCGCACCATCGGCTCCCGCGCAAGCAGCAGCGGATCCGGTTCCAGAGGCGCGGCAACTGGCGGTGAAAGGCAAGTTGGAAGAAGCCGAAAAACTCCTCGCCGATTATCTCAAGGTCAAGCCATCGTCAGCAGATGGCCACTTCCTCCTCGGCTATGTATATTTCCGTTTGCAGAAGGCAAAGGAATCACTTGCGGAGTTTACTGCCGGCGCTAAATACAGGCGCCCCGATCCGTCTGACCTTAAGATTGTCGCTTCCGATTATGTCTTGTTGAAGGACTTTGCGGACGCAGAGAAGTGGTTTTCAGCAATCGTGACAGAAAGTCCGATGGATGCTGATGCGTGGTATTTGCTTGGACGAACGCAGTACAACGAAGAAGAATTCGAAAAGGCAATCAAGAGTTTTCGTCAGGCGTTGTCTCTGAGACCGCAATATATCGAAGCGGAAAACAATCTTGGGCTGGCTCTTAGCGCAGCAAACAAGAAGGCGGATGCTGAGGCCGCATTTAAAACTGCCATTGATTGGCAGGGCGAGACTCCGCGCGATGCACAGCCTTTTCTCAATGTTGGTACCCTTCTGGTCGAGAGTCACAAGAGCAATGAGGCACTGCCTTATCTGACCAAGGCCGTCACGTTGGCCAATGACAATCCTAAGGCACACCAGGAGCTTGCCAAAGCATTTACAGAACTGAACCAGATGGAAAAGGCACAGAGTGAACTTGAGTCTGCGGTAAAGCTGGCTCCGGATATTTCAAGCCTGCACTATCAACTGGCGCAGGTTTACCGCAAACGTGGTCTATCGGAACAAGCGCAAAGAGAGTTTGATATTTGTGAGAAGTTAGGTGCTGCGCATTCGTCTACCGAAACGCCAAACCCGCCCAGATAGCATCAAGTTCCGTGCTATTTCCCAGAATCTACTTCTCCGCTTGCTGCGAGTATTAGTTTCTTTTCTCCATCCGTTACGGCGAAACGAACCAATAGTTTTTCCTGCGTCATTGCAGTAATGCGGGCCAGTTGCTCCTGCTTCCAGATATCCGGTGCGTGCTCGCCTGATTGAATGTAGCGGAGAGCCTCAGAGCCCATCT